>NZ_VFUR01000004.1:0-289220 GCF_006441095.1 Mesorhizobium sp. B2-5-4
TCCGCTTCACCGCCATCGCAAATCCCTCCGAGCAATAATCGAAGTGAATCACAATGCCAGAATTGCGCAACAGGCCCTCAAGGGGAGAAGGGAAGGAGGCTCGCTTCCTCGCGCCACTTGTCACCCTATTCCTCTCCATCCTCTTCCTGATCCTGCCGGCGCTTGCCGCCCACGCCATGGAGATCCAGTCCGTCACCTCGCCGAAGGGCGTCACGGCCTGGCTGGTGGAGGACTATTCCGTGCCGATCGTCGCCGTCCGTTTCGCCTTCGGCGGCGGCTCGACTCAAGATCCGGTGGGGAAGGAAGGCCTGGCCAATCTGATGACCGGCCTGTTTGACGAGGGCGCTGGCCCGCTCGATTCGGAAGCCTTCCAGATCAAGCTCGACGATGCCGGCGCCGAAATGAGCTTCGACGCGACCCGCGATGGCATTTACGGCTCCATGCGTCTGCTGGCCGAACAGCGCGACGAAGCCTTCGACCTGTTGCGGCTGGCGGTCAACGAGCCGCGCTTCGACCAGGCGCCGATCGACCGCATCCGCGCCCAGGTCCTGTCCGGCATCATCGCCAACGAGAACGACCCGGACACGGTGGCACAGAACCGATGGGCGCGCGCCGTGTATGGCGACCACCCCTATTCGCGCTCCGATCAGGGCACCAGGCAGAGCATCGCCGCCATCACCCAGGCCGATCTCAAGGCTCTGCACAAGGCGGTGTTCGGGCGGGGCGGCCTGCATGTCGCCGTGGTCGGCGCCATCGACGCCGAGACGCTGAAGAAGAAGCTCGACATGGTGTTCGGCGATCTGCCGCAGAACCAGACGCTCGCCCCTGTCGCCGATATCGAGCCCAGGCTGGCGCAGCATATCGAGGTCAATTACGACCTGCCGCAGACCTCGCTGCAGCTCGCCTGGCCCGGCGTGAAGCGCAAGTCGGCGGATTTCTTCCCGACCGCGCTGATGAATGAAATCCTTGGCGGCGGCACTTTTACCTCGCGCCTGTTCCAGGAGGTGCGCGAAAAGCGCGGGCTGGCCTACAGCGTCAATTCCTCGCTGGTAAACCAGGACCACGCCGACGCGCTGATCGTCACGACCGGAACGCGTTCCGACCGCGCCGCCGAGACGCTCGGCATCGTACGCGACGTCGTCAAGCGGTTAGCGCAGGACGGCCCGACGGAGGCCGAACTGGCGGCGACCAAGAAATATCTGATCGGCGCCTATGCCATCAGCAATCTGGATTCGTCGAGTGCCATCGCCGCGACGCTGGTCGAGTTGCAGCTCGACGATCTCGGCATCGACTACATGCAGCGCCGTACCGGCTATATCAACGCGGTGACGCTCGATCAGGTCAAGGCGGCGGCGAAGAAGCTGCTGACCGCCGAGCCGACCATCATGGTGGTCGGACCGCCGCTGGCGGGAGCCGGCAAGGGGTGAGCCCGACTTTCGGCATAGCTTTCGGTGGCGGCGGCGCGCGCGGCTTGGCGCATATCCATGTCATCGAGGCTCTGAACGAGCTCGGCATCAAGCCGGTGGCGATAGCCGGCTCCTCGATCGGCGCCGTCATGGGCGCCGGCATGGCCTCGGGCATGACCGGCAAGGACATGCACGACTACGCCCGCTCGATCCTCGGTCGGCGCGCCCAGGTGGCGAGCCGCATGTGGCGGGCGCGGCCAGGCACGATCGCGGAAGCCATGCAAAATGGCATCCGGGTCAGCCAGTTCAATGTCGAGCGCATCCTCAAGGCCTTTTTGCCCGAAGCCATTCCCGAAACCTTCGCCGAATTGAAAATCCCGCTGAAGGTGACAGCGACGGACTATTTCGGCCACAAGCTCGCCGTGTTCGACGATGGCGACCTGCACTCGGCCCTTGCCGCCTCGGCCGCCATCCCCGCCGTCTTCCGCCCAGTGATGCGTGACGGCAGACTGCTGATCGACGGCGGCATCTACAACCCCGTGCCGTTCGATCTGATCGAGAAGGATGCCGACATCATCATCGGCGTCGACGTGGTCGGCGCGCCGGAAGAGGCCGACCGAAAACAGCCGACCTCCGTCGACCTGATGTTCGGCGCCACGCAGCTGATGATGCAGTCGATCATCGCCAACAAGCTGAAACAGTGCCAGCCCGATATACTGGTCCGTCCGGCGGTGTCCAAATACCGGGTGCTCGATTTCCTGAAGATCGATGCCTTGATGAACGAGACGGTGGAGATCAAGGATCAGCTGAAGCGCGAAGTGGCAAGGGTGATTGAGGCGCGCAGTGGCGCTGCCATCAAGGGGAGGCGAGGGAAAAAGGCCGGTTGAGCGACGGGACGCCGCAATTGGCAGTCCTGTGTCGAACTCTGTGTCATCCAGCCTGGAACCCGCTATGACTTCGCCGTCACCGGCGCATACTCCAGCGCCACAACGCCGTTGCTGAAGGGCGTGGCCGAAATCAGCTCGAGCGGCACTTGTTCGCCCGGCGGGAACAGCGGCTTGCCCTGGCCGACGGCGCCGGGATAGCTGAGCAGCCTGACGCGGTCGACCAGCCCGTGGCGCAGCAAGTCCTGCGCCACGCTGAGGCTGCCATGCACATAAATGTTGCCGCCGCTGCCTTCCTTCAGCGTCCTCACCGCGTCCGGCAGCGAGCCTGTGAGCAATTCGGCCGGTTTCCAGTCGAGCGCCTTCAGGCTGGTCGAGGCGACGTATTTCGGCAGAGCGTTGAACCGGTCGGCAAAATCCCCGGTTTCCTTGGGCCATGAGCCGGCAAAGATCTCATAGGTCGTGCGCCCCAGAAGCATGGCGCCGCTGTCGGCAAGTTCATCCTCCTTGAACCTGTTCATCTCGTCGTTCCAGGTCACGCCGGGCAGCTTCTCGACCTCGGCAATGCCGTCGACGCTGATGAATTCCGTGACGATGAGTTTTCGCATGGCGTTCTCCTGCTTCGCTCAAAGGACGAACCGCATGGGCCTTTTGCTACATGCTCTGAAAAATCGGGGGTGGTTTGTCAGAGAAGGAGTTTCCCTAGCCTGAACCAGACTCCAAAGTCGCATTTTGGTGCTACATCTCAGCTGATATTCCCAAAGCTGTAGGAAGATCATGGGATTCGGGGTCTTCATCCACCGCTCAGATTCGATCTACGATGACAGCCCCGCTGAGCGATATCAGTTCCCCAGCCAGTATCTGCGCCGTGTGGAAGCATGTGTCGGCGATTGGATCATCTACTATGAACCTAGCAAGGTAGACGATACCCGTGGCTATTTCGCCCTGGCGAAAGTCCAGCAGGTTATCCTTGATCCCGTGGCGCCTGGTATGTATCTCGCTTTGATCGAGCCGGGATCATACCTCGATTTCGCCAATCCCGTTCCATTCAATGGGATGGACGGGCTCGTTGAACGAGGTTTGCTTAATGACCAAGGACGGATTTCTGGTCGCGCTCAATCGGCCGTCCGACCGATCAGCCCGAGCGACTTCAACCGCATTCTCGATCTGGGCCTTGACGCCCGTGAGCCACTGCTGCCACGCGTCGACGAGATCGGCATTTCATCCGGGTTTCAGGATGAAGAAGCCCCGTTCCAGTTCGAGCACAGCCGCGACCGCATAAGTTACATCGGATCGCGAATCGTGCGGGACGGCATTTTCCGTCGCATCGTCTTGCGCGCCTATGATGAGCGTTGCGCGATCACGGGACTGAAATTGATAAATGGCGGTGGTCGGGCGGAAGTTGCCGCGGCACATATTCGACCGGTCGAAAAGAAAGGACCCGACATCGTCAACAATGGGCTCGCACTATCAGGTACCGCGCATTGGATGTTCGATCGCGGACTGATCAGCCTCTCCGACGATCTGGAAATCCTGATCTCGCGGCAGGTCAATGACCTTGAGAGCGTGCGAGGGTTCGTAAACAAGACCCGCCGCGCGCTTCCGCCTCGCCGGCCGCTCGAACGCCCGCATCCCCATTTCCTGCAATGGCACCGCGAGCACTGCTTTAAGCAATGAGGCGGCGCCCCGCTGCCACGCTTGTATCTCTACGTTAACCGGTTTGGCGCTTGTCGAGGCCTACCGCTACTACTGGGCTTTGTCCTGCTACTTTCTCAATGTCGACGTCTTGCTCTCGTATCTTGCCAGGAATTGGCAACAGCAATTGTGGCTGCGCGCGCAATTCTTCCGGTGTCCTGGGCCGAGTCTTTTTTGTCCGCCGTGCCGGGAAGGATGCCACAGTTGCTGCGCCACGAGCAAGATTGAGCTCAAGCAGCTTTGCCAAAGCGTCTTCTTCTGAAATATCCGTTGGCCAACCGTAGGCGGTAGCAACAGCAGCGTCGAGTTCGCGATGCGCATCGATAAGCCACTGAGGGCGCCGATTGTACAGATTGGTCAAAGTCCGCTCTTGAAGAGTAGCTGCCGCAACGGTGTCCTTGGGCAGGATCCGATCCGGGTAGCCAGTCAAGATCTCAGGCTCGATGCGAACAAGATCGACTGGGTTTAGCCAAGCATTTCGCAGTTCATCAAGCCGATTGGCGGCCCTGGCGATGGCAATTGCTCGTGTGTCGCCCACGTAATGCTTGACGGGAATATTTGGCGTGAGTCCGTCTGGAAATGGGAAGGTTTCGAACGTAGTTGTAGGCGTGTAGCGTGGATCGTTGCCCACCCCGAGCCATGTTCCCAGCCGCAAGGACCACATTTCGTGAAATCGGGAATGGAGAATTCCGAAAATCATCTCATCGTCGCGCGCAATCGCTATTGTCGCACTATCCGAGAGAACTGTGCTGTCCACCCAAGCGAATATTCGGTATTTGGCTACACGGGGCGTCAAGATGTACCGTCTTAGTGATGATATCTTGGCCAACATTGCAGGTCGAGGTTCGACGTGTCGCCACCAGCGTTCACGATAAGCATCTCGCCTATTTTGAGCTCTTTCGGGAAGCACATGCTCTTTAACGTACTGGAATGGCGCTTCGTAAAGAGAGGCTCCCTGTTCCGACAGTTCCGAACCAAAATCGACAATCCACATATCGCGAGCACGGCGCGTGACGTCCATTCCATTGCGCCAAGGGTGCAGGACATCTGAATTGGGTTTGCCGTTGGGATTGAGGGGAAGCCGCAGCCACTCACGCGCAAGCTCACCCGGAATGTCAAAGGCGCCGCCCTTCGTATCCCCCATAAACGCAACGTTGAGATTCTCTGCGAGCCGGTGGGCGCGGGTGAGGTTCGTAACGCCGGCGGTAAGATCCGGATTGATCTCGGCAACATCATTGCCATCAAGCCGCAAGATATCTTCACCTTGCCCGAAGCATACAAGCGACACACGAACGGCCGCACCGTCGACGATCCATGGCTCATCGCTCCAAGCGTCGAAAATGCGGCTCTCGGCTGCGATCTGATCAAGAACTTTTCGGTTGGCACCTCCACGAATCGAATTGGTAGCGACGAGTCCGACACGCCGCGAACGACCGGATTTGAGGGCGGCGCGCGCCTTTTCAAACCAATAGCAGACGAGGTCGGCTTCCCGCGAAACGCGGCCATCATAGACATCGAACAGGCGATCCACGGTTTCGTCGCCCAAACCGTGACGCATTAGTCGTATGCCTAGGAATGGAGGGTTTCCAACGATGAATTCCGCCTCGGGCCAATCAGCCTCGACGAACTTTGAGCCGGTTGCCGCACCCTCTAGATCACTATTCTTCGGCGCGGTGGTCTCGTCATAGAGAGGGGACAATCTAGCCTTGACGAGCGCATCGCCTTTTTCGATTGCTTTGAGTTTACGAAGGATTGGAATCGATTTCGAACGGATACCGTTGCGCAACTGCCACTGGATGTCGCCTATCCAGATTGTGGTGCGGGCGAGCTCGGCCGCCGGTGTGTTGATCTCGATTCCACGAACGATTTCGGGACCGACGAGGGGCAGTTGCGGGTTAAGGCCGAGTATCTCGCATTCGAGGTTGGCTCTGTTTTCGATATCCTTGACACCCTGCAGGGCAAGATAAAGAAAATTCCCCGACCCGCATGCCGGATCGAGAATGCGCAAATTGCGCAGGCGTTCCAGAAATTGGGAACGGACCTCCTCGGCAGCCTCTTTCCGAGTCATGCGCCTGTGTGGTTTCTTGCGCATTGGCGGCAAGTGGTCGCCATTGAGCAGCGCAGCGATCTGATGCTTAGCGACCTCCCATTCTGCCCGAAGTGGCCTCAGAATGACAGGGTCCACCAGCTTCATGATCTTATCGGGATCGGTATAGTGCGCGCCGATCTGTGATCTCTTGTCGGGGTCAAGGAAGCGCTCGAATAGCGTCCCGAAAATCGTTGGGTCGATCAGGCTCCAATCGAGGCTGTCGGCAGCAACCAGCAACCCGACATCGCCATCGTCGAGCGACAGGGCGCGGCTGCCGTCGAAAAGTCCCCCATTGAACCAAGCGATTTCGGTGAGGTCGAATTCGCCGCCGCCTTCCATAGCCTCGAACAATTTGCTGAGGTAGCTCTTTGCTCTTTCAGGGTTCTGGGCGGAACGCCTCAGAAGTTTGGTGAATAAGCCGTCGGGCAGCAACTTCACGCTCTGAGCGAAGAAGCAAAACACCAGCTGATTGACGAAATGAGCGATTTCATCGGGTGTGCCGCGCCCCTGCAGACGTAGCGCAATGGTCGAGAATTTATCGGCCGCCTCGGCAGTTACGGCTGCACGCGTTTTGGTCGGCTTCAGTTTTTCGGGATCATAAAAGACATTGTGCAAAATTTCGCGTGGCGCTGGGGCGGCCAGATCGTCAAGCGTGATCTCGTAGGTCACCGGCACCGTGTTCGTCCAAGCCGTGTGGATTCGGAGGCGCTCGATATCGCAAACCACCTGCAGTGGCGGACTTTGTAGAGCCGGTGCGTAGCGGACGAGTTGCAGAAGGGCGTCGTCGAGATTGCCGTTCTTTCGTTTGTACTCCCATGCAAAGTGGCCCTTTTTCCAGACATCAGCGAAGCCACGTCCGCCCGCCACCTTGGTTGCGCCTTTCTCGAAGGCAAAGAACTGACCCTTGGGATCTTCTTCGGTTGGCGTTGGATGGCCGAGGAGCGCGCAAAGATCGATGAAGTGTTCCTGGGCTGCTTGGCGCTCAGTCAGCGAGGTTTTCTTCCACTTCTTGATGAACGCAATAGGCGTCATCATTGGTGCGAGCGCACCAGCACGCGAACTCATGACGAACTCCCCTCCGCCACCGCCTTTAACTGAGGCGGAACGCTAACAATTGAGCAAATTTCCTAGGGAGTCAAATTAAGGAGAGGAATAGGGTGAATCGGGACCGGAGTTACTTTGTTAAACGAGTTGCAGGTTCGTGGTTTTGGCGATAGAATTATTCGATCCGGGAGCGTTACTGTCAGACGAGCTTTGGTATCAGATTTACGAAGAGGCTACTGCCTAAATGCATCGAGGGGGCGATTCAGTTGCTCGTCTAGCTCAGCTCTGCGAACTCGAGGAGTTGCCCCACCGTGTTGCTGCCGCATCAAAGCACTTGCTGACCATTGGATCGAAAACGCGACAAAGCAGCGTTCCAGAAAAATGCTTCCAACTGAGGGAGCATTCGATATGGCTTCAGGCGCGCAGCCTACATAGTCCAATCAGTATCATCGCCAGCGCATGCTGAGGTCTTCAGCACACATCTATCCAATAGTTGCGTAGACGCCTCTGCGGCAAGTCTTTTGGGGTTCAAGGACGTAGCTAGTTAGTCCTTCGCCCGCTCCACATAGGATCCATCGGCCGTCATCACCACCACGCGGGTGCCGGGCGCGATGTGGGGCGGCACGGTGGTGCGCACGCCGTTGGAGAGCACGGCCGGCTTGTAGGAGGACGATGCCGTCTGGCCCTTGGTCGTCGGCTCGGTCTCGACCACTTCGAAGGTGGCGCGCTGCGGTAGCACCAGGGAGATCGCGATGCCGTTGAACTGTGACACCTGCACCGGCATGCCTTCCTTCAGATAGGGCGCCGCGTCACCGACCACGGCTTCCGACACCGCCACCTGGTCGTAGGTTTCCGGGTTCATGAAGTGATAGCCTTCGCCGTCGGCGTAGAGGAAGGTGTGCTCACGCTCCTCGACATAGGCGCGCTCCACCTGTTCGGTGGTGCGGTAGCGCTCCGAAACCTTCACCCCGTCGCCGATGCGGCGCATGTCGAGCTGCGTCACCGGCGTCCCCTTGCCTGGGTGGATGTTTTCGGCAAAGAGGATCACATAAAGCTTGCCGTCCTTGTCGACGACATTGCCTTTGCGGAGCGAACTGGCGATGACTTTCACCACGGTTTTAAATCCTGCGAGGTTTGACTGGCGTTTGCCGGCTTGTGCGGCGCTGGATGGGGGCCTAGCGCATCTTGGCGCGAACCGCCAGCCCCCCAATGCGAACTGGCCCCGGCGAACTGGCCTGGGGCGATCTGAGATGGGGCGAACTGACATGGGGCGAACTGACATGGGGGGCACCTGCATGCCTTCAATCCGCTCATGACCGCAGCGTCGCCCTGGTGGACGCCGCATGTCCATGCCGACCGCCGTCCGCGCCTGATGCTGCGCAACGGGCTGACGGCTGCCTTGCGCGACTGGTTCGCCCGCAACGACTTCATCGAGGTGGAGACGGCCGCGTTGCAGGTCTCGCCCGGCAACGAGGCGCATCTGGCGGCTTTCGCGACGGAGGCGGTCGGGCCGGATGGCGCCCGATCGCCGCTTTATCTCCACACCTCGCCGGAATTCGCCTGCAAGAAGCTGCTCGCCGCAGGCGAACAGCGCATTTTCAGCCTGGGTCCGGTCTATCGCAACCGTGAGCGCGGCCCCTTGCATCATCCCGAATTCACCATGCTCGAATGGTACCGGGTGGGCGAGACCTATGAGAGGCTGATGCGCGATTGCGCCGCGCTGCTGGCGTTGGCCGCGACGAGGGCAGGAGCCGCGCGCTTTTCTTTCCGGGGCCGCGACTGCGATCCGTTTGCCGAACCGGAGCGGTTGACCGTGGCGGATGCCTTCAGCCGCCATGCCGGCATCGATCTGCTGGCCACGGTCGCCGTCGATGGCGGCACGGACCGGGACGCGCTTCATGCCGCACTGATCCAGGCCGGCTTGCGCACCGCGCCCGACGACAGTTGGGCGGATTTGTTCAGCCGCGTGATGGTGGAAAAGATCGAGCCGCTTCTCGGGCAGGGGCGGGCGACCATCCTGTGCGAATATCCGGTCGCCGAGGCGGCACTCGCCCGGCCGGGCCCCGGAGATCCACGCGTCGCCGAACGTTTCGAGCTCTATTGCTGCGGCGTCGAGCTCGCCAACGGCTTTGGCGAGTTGACCGACGCGGCCGAGCAGCGCCGGCGCTTCATCATCGAGATGGACGAGAAAGAGCGCGTCTATGGCGAGCGCTACCCGCTGGACGAGGATTTTCTCGCCGCCCTTGCCATCATGCCGCAGGCCAGCGGCATTGCGCTTGGCTTCGACCGGCTGGTGATGCTGGCGACCGGCGCTCACAAGATCGAGGACGTGATCTGGACGCCGGTCGCGGCATCTTGAGCGACAGGCTGCTGCCCCTCTGACTTCAATGCGCGAAAACCTGCTCGAGCGAGCGAAAGCCCTTGAATTCCAAGGCGTTGCCAGAGGGGTCGCGGATAAACAATGTCGCCTGTTCGCCGGGCTCCCCCTTGAAACGCACCATTGGCCGCTCCAGCCAGTCTATGTCGTCGCGCGCTTCCAGCCGAGTGGCAAGGCGCTGCCAGTCGTCCATCAAGAGCACAGCGCCAAAATGCGGGATCGGCACGGTGATACCGTCGACCTTGCCGTCACTGGCGGCTTGCGCGGGGCGCAAATGCGCTGACATCTGGTGACCGTAAAGGTCGAAATCGACCCAGGTCGCTGACGAGCGGCCGATCGCGCACCCCAGCACCTCGCCATAGAAAGTTCGGGTTTCATCGAGATCACGAACCGGAAAGGCAAGATGGAAAGGCGTCATGGCGAAGGCTCCAGATAGGCAAAAACCGCGCCGTCCGCTCTTTGCGGGCGCTTCGATGGCGGTTGGTCGCGACATCCTGATTGCCCTTCTGCCATTGCACAAGCGGCATTGGAACAATAGATGGTGCGGCAGCACCTGCCTTCCGGACAGGCTGAAGAAACAGGATCAAGTGCATGACCGACAAGCTGGACGCCGCGAAATTGACGGACCGCGTCGCGGCCCTGGTCGAGGCCGCCAAACGCGCCGGCGCCGATGCCGCGGACGCCGTCGCGGTGCGTGGCCGCTCGACCGGCGTCTCGGTGCGGCTTGGCAAGGTCGAAAACACCGAGGCTTCCGAGGGCGACGATGTTTCGCTGCGGGTCTTCGTCGGCCAGCGTGTGGCCAGCGTATCGGCGACCGCCGCGTCCGATCCGAAGGCGCTTGCCGAGCGTGCCGTCGCCATGGCCAAGGTGTCTCCCGAGGATCCCTACCAGGGTCTTGCCGACCCTGCGCTGCTCGCCAGGCAGACGCGCGATCTGGACCTGTTCGACGCGACCGAAGTGTCGGCCGACCAGTTGAAAGAAGCCGCGCTTGCGGCCGAAGCGGCGGCTCTCGCCGTCAAGGGCGTGACCAATTCGTCCGGCAGCAATGCCAGCGCCGGGCTTGGCGGGCTGGTTCTGGCCACCTCGCACGGTTTTCTCGGCCACTATGTCGGCTCGCGCTTTGCGCGCTCGGCCAGCGTGATCGCCGGCGAGGGCACCGGCATGGAGCGCGACTATGAATTCTCCTCGCGCCAGCATTTTGCCGATCTCGACTCACCCGAGGACATCGGCCGCAAGGCCGGTGAACGGGCGGTGCGCCGCCTTGGCGCGCGCAAGGCGGCGACCGGACCGGTCGACGTGGTGTTCGACCCGCGCGTCGCGCGCGGCATTGCCGGCCATATCGCCGGCGCCATCAACGGCGCTTCCGTCGCCCGCAAGACCTCGTTCCTGCGCGACATGATGGGCAAGCAGGTGGCCGCTGCCGCCATTACCGTCACCGACGACCCGTTGCGGCGCCGTGGCCAGGCCTCGCGCCCATTCGATGGCGAAGGCATTGAGGGCGAGAAGCTCCTGATGATAGAAAAGGGTGTCCTCAACCACTGGTTCCTGTCGACATCGGTGGCCCGGGAACTCGGCCTCGTCACCAACGGTCGTGGCGCACGCGGCGGCTCCTCCGTCTCGCCGTCGTCGACGAACCTTGCCATCGAGGCGGGCGAGCGCTCGCCGGAAGACCTGATCGGCTCGCTCAAGACCGGCTTCTACGTCACCGAAGTGTTTGGCCAGGGCGTCGACATGCTCACCGGCGAATACAGCCGCGGCGCCTCCGGCTTCTGGATCGAAAATGGCGCTCTTGCCTATCCGGTCGCCGAAGTCACCATCGCCTCGAACCTGAAGACGATGTTCCTCAACATGGTGCCGGCAAATGACCTCGACCGCAATTTCGGTACTGCCGCCCCGACACTCCTGATCGAAGGCATGACCCTTGCCGGAGCATGACCTGACCACTGCCGGTGCCGATCAGGACCTGCCGCTGCTGCGCGACGCCGCCCGCGAGGCCGGTCTTATCGCCATGCGCTACTTCGGCAACAGTCCGCAGGTCTGGATGAAGGGCGGTACCTCGCCGGTCAGTGAAGCTGATCATGCCGCCGATGCGTATCTGCGCCAGACGCTGCTTGCGGCACGGCCGGATTATGGCTGGCTGTCGGAAGAGACGACCGACGATCCGGCACGGCTTTCGGCGCGCCGCACCTTCGTTGTCGACCCGATCGACGGGACGCGCGGCTTCCTCGAAGGCCAGCCCACTTGGTGCGTCAGCGTTGCCGTCGTTGAGCTTGGCCGCACGCTCGCCGGCGTGCTCGAATGTCCGGCGATGGATGAGACTTACTGGGCGCTACCCGGCCAGGGCGCCTTCCGCAACGACAAGCGCATCGCGGTACGCAAGCCTGAGGACAAGGCTGAAATTTCAGGGTTGAAGCAGTTGATCGACATGGTGCCTGCCGGCTGGCAGAAGCGGCTGCAGCGGGCACCCTACATCCCCTCGCTCGCCTACCGCCTGGCGATGATCGCCAACGGGACGCTCGACGCAACGTTCGTCAAGCCGAACGCGCATGACTGGGACATTGCCGCCGCCGATCTCATCCTGCGCGAAGCGGGCGGCCAGCTGCTCGACCCGAATGGCCGGGCGCCGCTCTATGCCGGCGAGGTGATCCGTCACGGCGCGCTCGCCGCCGGCAGCGGGGACCTGCTGGCGGTGCTTGTCGATGTCATCGCCGGGCTGGATGGCTGAAAGCATTTTCGAAGGTTCCAAAGTCGGCGGCTTTGGTCTAGACCTGTGACAAACTCACGATATGTGAAGGACCGACATGGCCGCGGAAGACGGAAAGAAACAGCTTTTGCATCTGGTGTTCGGCGGCGAACTTAAGAAGCTTGGCGGCACCGAGTTCCGCGATCTCGACGCGCTCGACATCGTTGGTGTCTATCCCGACTATCAATCCGCGCACACCGCGTGGAAAGCCAAGGCACAAGCCAGCGTGGACAATGCCCATATGCGTTATTTCGTCGTTCATCTGCACCGTCTGCTGGATCCCGATAGCAAGGCCGCCGGTTGACTTCGATGGAGCGTGATCTGGCGAAAGAGCCAGCCAGCGAGGCCGCGCCCACGGGCAGGGGCGGCAGCCGCACGACCAAGGCCTTCTGGCGCAGGATTCGCGAGCCGCTCGCGCAATCCCGATTCGTCAAGAACGCCATTGCCAGCCTGCTCGCGCAGTTCGTGCGGCTGGTTCGCCTGACCAGCCCCCTGGTCGCCGGATCGGCCCGCTTTGCGGGCGGCGCCTATGCCGAGTTCGAGCCGGGGATCATTGCTCTGTGGCATGGCCAGCATCTTTTGACGCCGGCCTATTACCCCAAGCGCAAGCCGCTGGTCGCCATGGTGTCGCGCAGCGCCGATGCCGAACTCAACGCCCTGATGCTGGAGAAATTCGGCATCGAGGCGGTGCGCGGTTCGGGCGGGCGCGAGAATGCCAGGCATCTCGACAAGGGCGGGGCCAAGGCCCTCATCGCCCTCAAAAAGTCGCTCACCGCAGGCAAGAACGTCGCCATGATCGCAGACATTCCCCACGGTACCCCTCGCGATGCAGGGCTCGGTATCGTTCTTTTGGCTCGCCTTTCCGGCCGGCCGCTGCTGCCCGTCGCCATCGCCACCAGCCGCCGCAAGGTGCTGGAAAAGAGCTGGGACAAAACCACCATCAACCTGCCCTTCGGCCGCTCCGCCGTGACCATCGGCACGCCGATCTTTGTGGCGGCGGATGCCGACGATGCCGAAATGGAGCGCAAGCGCCAGGAAGTGACGGCCGCCCTCAACGCCGCGACCGCCGAGGCCTACCGTCTCGTGGATGGTCCGCGGTGAGCGGCCGCTGGGCACGTACCATGCTGTCGGCATACCGTTTTGCCGGCGCAGCCGCCTATCCCCTGGTCGGGCCTTACGTCGCCTGGCGCACCTCGCGCGGCAAGGAAGACCGCAACCGAAGGCGCGAGCGCTATGGCGTCGCCGGCCGCCCGCGCCCCGAGGGGCCGGTGATCTGGATTCATGCCGCGAGCGTCGGCGAGACCTTGGCCGTCGTGCCGCTGGTCGAAAGCATCCTCGACTACGGCGTCAACATCGTGCTGACGACCGGCACGGTGACCTCCGCCCAGGTCGTGGACGAGCGGCTCGGCGACCGCATCATCCACCAATATGTGCCGCTCGATCTGAAGCCGGCGGTCAGCCGCTTCCTCGATCACTGGAAACCTGATCTGGCGATCATCGCCGAATCCGAGATCTGGCCGATGACCATCCTCGAACTCGGTGCGCGCCACGTGCCGCAGGTGCTGGTCAATGGCCGGCTTTCCGATCGCTCGTTCACCTCGTGGAAGAAGCGGGCCAACATCGCCGAGGCGTTGTTCGAGAATCTGGCCCATGTCGTTGCCCAGTCCGACGTCGACGGCGAGCGTTTTCGAGCGCTCGGCGCCCGGCCGGTCACGGTGTCGGGCAATCTCAAGGTCGACACCAACCCGCCGCCGGTCGACCAACGGGCGCTTGCCACTTTGCAGCGGCAGATCGGCGCTCGCCCGACCTGGGCGGCGATCTCGACCCATGATGGCGAGGAAGTAGTCGCCGCGGAAGTCCACGCGACGCTGCACAAGCGTCACCACGGCCTTTTGACAATCGTCGTCCCGCGCCATCCCGATCGGGCCGAAGCCCTTGCCGCGCAGATTTCCGGCATGGGACTGAAGGTCGCGCGGCGCAGCAAGGGTGACCGTATCGGTCCCGACACCGATATCCTGCTTGGCGATACGATCGGCGAAATGGGGCTTTATCTACGCCTGACCGAAATCGCCTTCGTCGGCCGTTCGCTGACCTCCGAAGGCGGCCAGAACCCGCTCGAGCCGGCCATGCTCGACACGGCGGTTCTCGCCGGTCGCAACGTGCAGAATTTTCGCGAGGCCTATCAACGCCTGCTCGACAGCGGCGGCGCCAAGCTGGTGCGCGACCGCGACATGCTGGCTGGCGCCGTCAATTTCCTCCTGACTAACGAAGTGGCTCGCCACGAGATGATGGCGGCGGGAATCGCGACTGTCGATGAGATGCGCGGCGCACTGGCACGCACACTCAAATCGCTCGAACCCTATATCCAGCCGCTGGTGGTCAAGGCGCGCCTGAAGGGCGCGAACGGGCGTTAGCGTGGCCTCGGAAGCACCACCATTCTGGTGGGAAGAGCCGGACTGGAAAGTCTTGGCGCTATCGCCGCTGTCGGCTGTCTATGCGCTGGTCGCCGGTCGCGGCATGCGGCGGGCCCGACGCGAGAAGATCCAGGCGCCGGTTCTGTGCGTCGGCAATTTCACCGTTGGCGGCACCGGCAAGACGCCGGTGGCGATCGCGCTCGCCCAACAGGCCAAGCGCATGCGGCTGAAGCCCGGTTTCCTGTCGCGCGGCCATGGCGGTTCCTTCGCCGAACCGCATGTCGTCGATATCAGTCGTGACAGCGCCAAGCACGTCGGCGACGAGCCGCTTCTGTTGGCTGAACATGCCCCGGTTGCAGTGACGCCGAACCGTGCCGCCGGCGCCCGGCTGCTGCTGGAAAAGCACAGCTGTGATTTCCTGATCATGGACGACGGCTTCCAGAGCGCGCGCATTCACATCGATTATGCGCTGGTCGTGGTCGATGCCCGTTATGGGATCGGCAATGGCCGCGTCATCCCGGGCGGTCCGCTCAGGGCCAAAATCGTCGACCAGCTGGTCTTCACCAGCGGGCTGCTGAAGATGGGCGAGGGCACCGCCGCCGATGCCGTGGTCCGCCGGGCAGCGCGTGCCGGCCGGCCGATCTTCGAGGCCCACACGGAGCCGAGCAGCGAGGCGGGGCTTGCCGGAAAGCGGTTTCTGGCCTTTGCCGGCATCGGTCATCCCGAAAAGTTCTTCGACACGGTGCGCGAGGCCGGCGGCGAAGTGATCCTGTCCAGGCCCTTTCCGGACCATCACTTCTACGCCGAGGACGAGCTCGCCGAACTGGCCGCGACGGCGCGGGCCGAAGGCCTTGGCCTGATCACCACCGCCAAGGACGCCGCCCGGTTGCGCCATGGCGCCCCGCAGGATTTTCTCGACCGTCTCGACGTGCTGGAAATCGACACGATTTTCGAGCTTGATCACGTTCCCGAGCGCATCATCGAGGAAACGCTCGATGCCTGGCGCCAGCGTAAGCTGAGAGGCTAGCCCCGCTTGCGCAGTTCCGGATGCACCTCGATTTCGCGGCGCAGCGATGCGCTCGCGTTCACGTAGGGCTCCTGCCTGGCAACGCTCCAGTATTTCAGCTCGTCCAGTGGGATGTTTTCGCCCGTCACGGCGCAGCGCACGAACGAGCCGGGGCTGGTGACCTGGAAATCGCCATCGAGATAGCGGATGCGGGCTTCCTTGCCGCCCGGGCCTTCGAAACGGTTCATCATGCGGTGGTACTTGAGTTCATTGGGATTCAATCGCCATAAATCGTGGGCAAGGTCAAGCTTGGCGCAATGCTCATGTAATATTGCCCTTCGGCACGATGGTTGTCAGGAAGCGCCATGGACATCGCCAATGCAAGCATGCCGTCTTTGCTGAAAGAAGCACTCACGCCCCAGCCGGTGCCTTCCCTCAAGGCCGACCCGGCGACCGCGGCGCTGGTCAAGGCGCTCGTCCAGCCGCCGGCGCCCGCGATGGTGCAATCGGCGCAGTTCGCCGCCCAGGCGCTGCAAGGCTCGCTGCCGCGACCGGCCGCTCAGACGTCGCAACGCCTGTCATCCTCCGAGATCGAGGATGCTTACCGGGCCGTCATGGAACTTGACGCCGCCACCCACCATGCACCGCCACGAGCCTCGACGGGTGGGACAGGGACGGACACCGATCAGGCTTCGCGCGGCTTCGCCCCGCCGCAGATAACGGTCACCGACAGCACACCCAAACTGGCGCCGGCCTCGGCCTCGTCCACATTTTCGCCTGCGGTCGCTTCCGCCGCGGTGCTGGTCGCGGCCAACGCCAACGCGCCGCAACCGCGCGGCGCCTCCATCCGACCGGCGGGCCATGCTCCACGATCCGAGCCAGCTCCGTCGTCGCTGTGGACGATATCGATCGTGACGGCCATCGTCTCGGCCGCGACTACCATGATTGTGCTTTTTCTGTTCCGTTAAAGCAGGTATCACGCGATTTCCGACAGGGGACCGCCACGCATTGTCTCCGAGACGTGTCGCAGCCTAATCGTCATCCTGCAGGAAAGCTTCCAGCCTTGCCGAAGCAAGCCCGGCCTGTTCGGCAATGCGCCTGGCGAGATCGGCGGCGGCCGCGCGCGGTCGGCCGACCGGACGATCCAGCCAGTAGGAAACGGGATTGAGCGCGGTGCGATCGTCGACGGCGACGAGGCGCCCCGATTCTATCTGGTGCTCGGTGAGCGGCGGCCGCGCCAGCGCGATGCCGAGGCCATGGGCTGCGGCATCGAGCACCAGATTGTAGTCCTCGAAGCGGCGGTCCTGCGGGCGCGGCCGGTAATCCATGTCCTGCGCGGCGAACCAGGCGCGCCAGCCCGAAGCGTCGGAATCGTTGATCAGCGGGAATTTGAGCAACCGGGCCGGGTCGCCAGCGCCGATCTCTCTTGCAAGGCCCGGCGAGGCGATCGGGAAGAGATGTTCTTCGAACAGTTGCACCGAGACGCGGCCCGGAATGCGGCCGCGACCGCAGCGGACCGACAGATCGATGCCTTCGTCGGCGAGATCGGCCTGGCGGTTGTCGACGTCGAGCACGATGCGCAGGCGGGTAGGGTCGTTTTCCAGCGTTGCCATGCGCTGCATCAGCCACAAGCCGCTCACCGATGGAATGGAGGCCAGGCGCACCACGGCGGTGCCGCGCGGCTCCACCCACCGATCCGAATTGACCGATATCAGCGCGAAGGCTTCGGTGGTCCTGAGATGCAGGCGATTGCCTTCGTTGGTCAGCGACACGCCGCGCGCGCCGCGTTCGAAAACCTTCAGGCCAAGCCAGTCCTCGAGCTTGGCGATCTGCCGGCTGACGGCGCCATGGGTGAGGTTGAGTTTTTCAGCGGCGGCCGAAAAGCTTCCCGTCCGGGCCGCCGCGTCGAAGGCGCGCAATGTCTCCAGCGGCAGCATACTGTTCGAGCTGTGATCCATGCTCACAGGTGACCCTTGATTTGGTCGTTTGTCAATTGACCTGAAAGGGCGTTTTCTGCTGCCGAGACCGAAGAATCCGAGGGCAATGAGATGAGCGCAACCACAGGCACGTTGAATTCGACACAGCGGATGGACACCACGGCCGCCATCGCCGTGGCGCTGACGGTGATCGGCTGGGCCTCTGCCTTCCCGGCGATCCGGGCCGGGCTCGCCGCTTTCCAGCCGTTGGAGCTTGGCGCCCTGCGCTTTGCCATAGCCGCCGTGCCGGCTGCCATCTTCCTTGCCGTCAAGCGTCCGGCGCTGCCCAGGATCGGCGATTTCTGGCGCTTCGCCTTCGGCGGCGCCATTTTCGTCGCGCTCTACACGGCGATGCTCAATTTTGGCGAGCAGACCGTCTCGGCCGGAGCAGCCGGCTTCATCATCAATGTCAGTCCCATCTTCACCGCCATCATGGCGATGGCCCTGCTTGGCGAGCGCTTCTCAGGCCTGGCCTGGATCGGTACCGTCATTTCCTTCGCCGGCATCGGTATCATCGCCATCGCCGACGGGCATGGCCTTCATTTCAATGCCGGCGCGCTGCTGGTGCTTGGCTCGGCACTCTGCTCGGCCGTCAACACCATCGTCCAGAAGCCGCTGTTTGCCCGCCACAATCCGCTGACCATCGCGGCGTCCAACATGGTGCTCGGCGCGCTCTGCCTGGCGCCCTTCCTGCCCGCTGCTCTGCAGCAGGCCACGGTCGCGAACACCGCCGGCCTCGGCGCCGTCATCTATCTCGGCATCGTGCCGAGCCTGATCGCTTATGCGGCCTGGGCGACTGCGCTGTCGCGTCTGCCGGCGGCGCGTGCCTCGAACTTCTTGTACCTGGTCTCGCCGATGTCGGCACTGATCGGCTTCTTCTGGCTGGGCGAGGTGCCGACGCTGCTCGGCATTCTCGGCGGCGCGCTGGCGCTCGGCGGCGTTATCGTGGTGAATTTGAAACGCTAATTCAAAAGGTTGCGATCTTTCCCTGACTTATCAGGAACCACGGATTTCAGTTGACGGCTGCCGCGACGCAAGGCAACTGTCACGCAGTCTTGGCGGATTGCCGTCGCGGAGCGCAGCGGGGCTGGGATGGGAAGACGTTTTATCTCAACGGTCGTTTGCTTGTTGCTGCTCAACGCAAAAGCCGTTGCGGGTTGGTACCACGTGGAAAATTACGAGGGTTTCCTCGGGGCATCTCCTATCCATTTCTCCATCCAGACATATGACAGCTTAGGCAGCGCGCCGAAGGTCGATGGAAGCTACTTCTACGACGCGAAGCAAATCCCGATTGCGCTGTATGGCACGGTCAGCGGCACCAGGTTCGTGCTTTGCGAGTTTTCAAACGACGAGGAATTTTATCAGAGTCCCCCCATCAACGCTGCAAGGTGCCCATTCTCCCTCGATCTCAAGGGAAATGCTGTGACAGGAAGCTGGAGCAAAGGCACGGACAGATATCCCGTCACCCTCAAGAAAATAGCGAGCCTGGATGACACCGGCGAGGCAAAGATCGACGGCACTGTCGAGATTCCCTTTTGGGCGCAGACAGCCACCGACAGGTTTTCGGGAATCTACACGAATACCAGCGCCGGCCTTTGCATGGAAAAAGTGCAGGTCATCAAAAAGAGCAGCCGCAAGGTTGTCCAGGAAATTACCTTCGATGACGACGTTTGCAGTGCCGGTATGCTGATGACGACCATCTACATGAACGTCCAGAAATGGGTGGAACAAGGCAAGGACATCATTTCCGTGAATTTTCAAGGCGGCGGCGCCGGAACCGCGGTCGATTACGTCTTCAATTCACGGACAAGGAAATATCAGCAGAGGAAATGAGAGCTGGCCCGTTGGGGCCGGTTCACCGCCGCCCGAACAGCCTTTCGATATCCGCCAGCTTCAGCTCGATATAGGTGGGACGGCCATGATTGCAGGTGCCTGAGCCCGGCGTCGCCTCCATCTGGCGCAGCAGCGCGTTCATCTCCTCGGCCTTGAGCAGCCGGCCGGAGCGCACGGAGCCGTGGCAGGCCATGGTCGCCGCGATCTTGTCCAGCCGACCTTTGAGCGTCTCGACCGTGTCGTTGTCGGCGATCTCGTCGGCGAGGTCGCGCACCAATTGCTGGACATTGGTCTCGCCCAGCATCGACGGCGTCTCGCGCACGGCAACCGCGCCCGGGCCGAAACGCTCGATGCCGAGGCCGAAGCGGGCGAGCGTTTCGGAATGCATGGCGAGCCTCTCGGCGTCCTCTTCCGGCAAGTCGATGATCTCGGGCAGAAGCAGCATCTGCGAGGGCACTGGCCGCGAGTGCAGGGCGTTCTTCAGCGCTTCATAGACCAGCCGCTCATGCGCCGCGTGCTGGTCGACGATGACGAGCGAATCCCTGGTCTGGGCGACGATGTAGTTCTCGTGCACCTGGGCGCGCGCGGCACCCAGCACCGCGCCGAGCAGCGTCTCGGTTGCCTCATTCTGCCCGGCGCGCGCATCGGCGCTGGCGAGCGGGCCGACATCGAATGCCCCCTGGTCGGGTTCACCGAAGCCGCCGGTTCTTGCGTTGCCGCGTTCAAAAGCTGCTCCTGCGAATTGCATGTCGAGCGGCCGCTGCGGTGAGCGCGAAGGATCGAAACCCGCGGGGCCGGACGCGCGGAAAGCTGCTTCGTAGCTGCGATGGCCATTTGTCGGGCCGCCGTGGTCATAGGGCGCGGCGCCCGGGCGGAACGCAGCCATCATGCCTGCGGCACCCGTGGTGGCGGAGCGGATGCCGGCATCGGCCAACGCCTGCCGGATCGCGCCGACGATCAGGCCGCGCACGAGGCCCGGATCACGGAAGCGGACATCGGCTTTGGCCGGATGGACGTTGACGTCGACGATGGTCGGATCGAGCGAAAGGAACAGCACGGTCACGGCGTGGCGGTCGCGCGGCAGGACATCGGCGAAGGCGCCGCGAATGGCGCCGGCGATCAGCTTGTCGCGCACCGGCCTGCCATTGACATAGGCGTATTGCTGCAGCGCGTTGGCGCGGGTGAAGGACGGGATCGACACATGGCCGGTCAGATGCACGCCTTCGCGCATCGCGTCGATTGCAATGGAATTGTCGGGAAAGTCGGCACCCATCACCTGCGCGATCCGGCGCAGGCTGCCTTCCGCGCTGTCCTCGGTCGCCGGCAGTTCCAGCGTCGTGCGGTCGGACCCGGCCAGGGTGAAACGCACTGTGGGGAAGGCGATGGCGATGCGCTTGACCACGTCGCTGATGGCCGAGCTTTCGGCGCGTTCGCCTTTCATGAATTTCAGCCGTGCCGGCGTGGCGAAGAACAGGTCGCGCACCTCGACGGTGGTGCCGCGATTGGCTGCAGCCGGCCTGATGGACAGGACGCGGCCGCCCTCGATGCCGATCTCGGCGGCGCTGTCGCCCGAAGCCGTGCGCGAGCGGATCGACAGCCGCGACACCGAGCCGATCGACGGCAACGCCTCGCCGCGAAAACCAAGCGAGCGGATGTCGTGGATGTCCTCGGCAAGCTTGGACGTGCAGTGACGCGCGATCGCCAGCGCCAACTCCTGCTCCGGAATGCCGGAGCCGTCGTCGGTGACGCGGATAAGGTTCAGCCCGCCGCCCGATGTGACGACCTCTACCTTGCTCGCACCGGCGTCGAGCGCGTTCTCGACCAGTTCCTTGACCACGCTCGCCGGACGCTCGATGACTTCGCCGGCGGCGATCTGGTTGATCATCGTTTCGGAAAGCTGTCGGATGGGCATGATCAGATCTTACACGGATTCGGTCGGTGCGTGCGAGGCTACTTTACGCCTGCGCGACCAGCCAGTCTCTTACCTTGCGGGCATTGTCCGAGAGCTCGCGGTTCTTCGGCCACACGACATAGAAGGCCTTGCCGGTCTTGAGCACGTGGTTCGTCACCGGTACCAGCAGGCCCGTCGCCAGCAGCCGCTCAGCAAGGTGCCGCCAGCCCAACGCAATGCCTTGCCCCTCCATGACCCCCTGGATCACCAGGCCATAATCATTGATGCGCAGGCCTCGCGCGGTATTGCTGAGGCTGCCGCCGGCCGACTGAAACCATTCGTCCCAGCTTGCCGCTTCACGATACGGCTCCTCGAGGTGAATGAGACGGTGCGTGGCCAGTTCCTCGACGGTTCCCGGCATGCCGAACTTGGCCAAGTAGCTGGTTCCGGCGACGGGGAAGATCTCCTCATC
The DNA here is from genome assembly GCF_006441095.1 of Mesorhizobium sp. B2-5-4. Lineage (NCBI taxonomy): Bacteria > Pseudomonadati > Pseudomonadota > Alphaproteobacteria > Hyphomicrobiales > Phyllobacteriaceae > Mesorhizobium > Mesorhizobium sp. B2-5-4. The sequence goes on from NZ_VFUR01000004.1 coordinate 21,831, forward strand.
GGCGAGCGGCAGCGAGTGGTAGTCCGGCCATTCCCTGGGCTCGCCGCCGCGCACCGCCAGCGGGATACCTTCGGCGATGATGTCGAGATCACGGTCGGCGGTCTGGATGCGCAGGTCGATGCCCGGCAATTCGTCGCGGAACTGCTGCAGGCGCGGCATCATCCAGAAGGAGCCAAAAGCGGTCGAGGCGGCAAGCGTCACATGGCCACCGGTCGCCTGCAGGCGCAGATCCTCGGCGGATTTGCGGATATGCGACAAGCCCAGCGAGACGTCGGCATGGAACCGCTCGCCGGCTTCCGTCAGGCTGACTTGCCGGTGGCGGCGCTGGAACAGCTTGGCGCCGAGCTGTTCTTCCAGCCCGCGCACCGCATAGGAGACGGCCGCCTGCGTCATGCCAAGCTCCCGCCCGGCGGCGGTGAAGCTCGACAGCCGGCCCGCCGCCTCGAAGACGATCAGGCTGCCGGCGGACGGCAGGAGGTGGCGCAGGCTTCGCATAAGCACAGCTTATACAAGAGATCAGGATTTTCCAGCGTCACAGCCATGTTTCGCCTCGCTAACTTGGCTGGAACGGACGCTAGGAGGTCTCATGAACGCACCCGCCGCTGAATTGACCGAACCGACCCATCGCCGTGGCGGTGGCCGTCTCGGGCGCAAGGCGCTCCGTGGGGCACCGGTCGCCTCGTTCCCAACCCTGGTTCGTCAGATCCCGGTGTACCAGATGGTTCCGGATGAGGCGGTGGAACTGATCCACGAGGAGTCGCTTTCGATCCTGGAAGAGGTCGGCTGCGAATTCCGCGACGACGAGGCCATCGCCTTGTGGAAGGCGGCCGGTGCCGATGTCCGGGAAACGCGGGTCCGCATCGATCGCGCGCTGCTGATGGAACTCGTCTCCAAGGTTCCCTCCGAGTTCACGCTCAACGCGCGCAATCCCCAGCGCACGGTGCGCGTCGGCGGCAAGAACTCGATCTTCGTGCCGATGTATGGCGCGCCCTATGTGCGCGACCTCGACAACAACAGGCGCTACGGCACGCTTGCCGACCTGAATAATTTCCACAAGCTCGCCTACATGGCGCCGGCGCTGCACTCGTCGAGTTCGATCATCTGCGAGCCAATGGAAATTGCCGTGCCCAAGCGGCACCTGCACATCATCCATTCGGCGCTGAAATATTCCGACAAACCGTTCATGGGCATTGTGACGTCCAAGGAGCGGGCGGAAGATACGATGGCGATGGCCGGCATCGTGTTCGGCGAGGAATTCGTCCGCGACAATCCGGTGCTGGTTGCAATCACCAACTGCAATTCGCCGCTGGTCTGGGACGCCACCATGCTGGACGCCATGAGGGTGTATGCGCGCCACAATCAGCCGCTGATCCTGGCGCCCTTCGCGCTCTGCGGCGCCTCGACCTCGGCGTCGGCCGTCGGCGCGGTTGCGCAGGTCAACGCCGAGGCGCTTGCCGGGGTGGCCTTCACCCAGCTCATCCGCCCGGGTTCACCCCAGATCTACGGCCAGTTCATGGTCACGGTCGACATGAAGACCGGCGCTCCGATGGGCGGCACGCCGGAGGCCGCCCAGATGATGTATCTGATGGGTGCGCTGGCGCGGAAATACAAACTGCCCTGGCGCACGTCAGGCTTCCATGTCGGCTCGAAGCTCAACGATGCCCAGGCCGGCTACGAGGCGAACATGCTGATGCATGCCGCCATCCTTGCCGGCGCCAACTACATCTGGCATTCGGCCGGCTGGCTGGAAGCAGGTCTCACCTGCGGTTACTCGAAATTCGCCACCGACTGCGAACAGCTCGTCGGCTGGTACAAATACGCGGGCGGCCTGCCTTTCGACGATTTCAAGGAGGCGATGGCGGCGATCCGCGAGGTCGGGCCGCAAGGCCATTTCCTCGGCACCCAGCACACGCTCGAGCATTTCGAGAAGGCTTTCTTCATGCCGAGCATCATGGACTTCAACTCCTACGAACAATGGAAGGCGGAAGGGGCGAAGGACCACGATACGCGCGGCCGCGAGAAGGCGCGCAACATGCTCGCCGATTATGAGGAGCCGAAACTCGACGAAGGCATCGCCGACGGTCTCAAGGATCTGATCGCGCGGCGCGAGGAAAAATTGCCCGACAGCGTTAGTTGAAAAACAACAGACAAAGACCTGACGGGAACAACAAGGGGAGAGTGACATGACGGTTTTCAAAAGTAATGGCGATCGTGTGCCGCAGGCTATCGAAGCGATGGCAACGGAGGCGCGGGCGGGTCGCATGGACCGGCGCGAGTTCCTGGCGCTGGCCAGCGCGCTTGGTGCATCGACGGCGTTTGCCTATGGCATGATCGGCCTCGCCGCGCCGACGCAAGCTCTGGCCGAGGAGCCGAAGAAGGGCGGGACGCTGCACGTCTCGATGGCGGTGAAGGCGCAGAAGGATCCGCGTACTTACGACTGGGTGGAGCTGGCCAACATCTCGCGCAGCTGGCTGGAGCCGTTGGTTCGCTACACCAGACAATTCACCTTCGAGCCGGTGCTGCTCGAAAGCTGGGACATCAACGACGACGCCACCGAATACACGCTGCATGTGCGCAAGGGCGTCACCTGGAACAATGGCGATGCCTTCAACGCCGATGACGTGGTGCACAATGTGACGCGCTGGTGCGAGAAGGGGGTCGCCGGCAACTCGATGGCGGCGCGCGTCGGTGCGCTGATCGATGCCAAGACCGGCAAGGCCAGGGACGGTGCCATCACCAAGGTCGACGACAATACGGTCAAGCTGAAGCTCAGCGAGCCCGACATTTCGCTCATTCCGAACTTCACCGATTACCCCGCCCTTATCGTGCACCGGAATTTCGATGCCGATGGCGCCGATCCGATCAAGAAGCCGATCGGCACGGGAGCGTTCGAGCTGGTCTCTTACGACGTCGGCCAGAAGGCGGTGGTCAAGCGCCGCGAGAACGGCAAGTGGTGGGGTGGCGAAGCCCCGCTCGACAGCGTCGAGTTCATCGATTACGGCACCGACTTCAACGCCACGGTCAATGCATTCGATTCCGGTGAAATCGACCTCAACTTCGAGTCGCCCGCCGACTTCATCGACATACTCGACAAGATGGGGCTGCAGAAATCGGAGGTCGCGACCGCCACCACGCTGGTTGCCCGCACCAACATCACGCACAAGCCTTATGACGACCAGCGCGTTCGCAATGCCCTGCAGATGGCGGTCGACAACAACGCGGTGCTGCAACTCGGCTATAATGGCCGGGGCACGGTCGGCGAGAACCACCATGTCAGCCCGATCCATCCCGAATATTATGCCCTGCCCAAGAAGGAGCGCGATGCCGCGGGCGCCAAGAAGCTGATGGCGGACGCCGGCCAAGCCGACTTCGAGCACGAGCTGATCACCATCGAGGACGACTGGCAGAAGAACACCGGCGATGCGATCGCCGGCCAGCTGCGCGACGCCGGTATCAAGGTCAAGCGCACCGTGCTGCCTGGCTCGACCTTCTGGAATGACTGGACGAAATATCCCTATTCGATGACCATCTGGTACATGCGCCCGCTCGGCGTCCAGGTGCTGGCGCTGGGCTATCGCACCGGCGAGGCGTGGAATGAATCGGCTTATTCCAATCCCGATTTCGACGCCAAGCTCAAGCAGGCGCTCTCGCTGATCGACGTCGCCAAGCGCAAGGAGGTGATGAAGGATGTCGAGCAGATCCTGCAGGACTCCGGCGTCATCATCCAGCCGTTCTGGCAGAAGCTCTACAGCCATACGAACAAGAAGGTGAAGAACTACGGCGTCCACCAGACCTTCGAAATGGATCTCCAGAACGTCTGGCTGGACGCCTAGCTTCAAGGATCGCGGCAAAGCCGGCACCCCCGAGGTGCCGGCTTTCCGGCAAGAATCGACTTTGGTTGCGAGCGCTGGCGCCTGGGTGCCGCCGCCAAAGCTTTGAAGGAGCGGTGCATGTCTGGGCGGGTCTTCAACCGGCTGTTCACGTCGGCCACTCTGCGCGGCAAGACGTTACGCAACAGGATCGTATTCGGAGCCCATACCGCCAACATGGCGGTGGAGGGGCTGCCGACCGCGCGGCATGTCGGCTATTACGCGGAACGCGCCATCGGCGGCGCCGGCATGATCGTGGTCGAGCCAATGCCCGTGCATCAGGCCGCCGTGCTTACCCGTGGCAACTTCAGCCCGTCCGATGACCGCGTCATCCCGCATTTTCGCAAGGTGACGGAGGCAATTCGCGGCAACGGCGCCGTCGCCATCCAGCAGCTCTACCACGTCGGCCAGCACGCGGACGCGGACAACTCGTTTCACCCCGGTTGGTCGCCTTCCGGCCTGCCGAGCTACCACGATTCCGACGGTTCGCATCGGATGTACGAAGCCGAGATTGAAGAAACGATCGACGGCTTTGTCCAGGCGGCGCGCCGTTGCCGCGAGGCCGGCTTCGACGGCGTCGAGGTCTGGGCGGCGTACCATTCGATGCTGGACCAGTTCTGGACACCCTGGTCGAACCGCCGCGACGACCGATGGGGCGGCAGCCTTGAAAACCGCACCCGGATGAGCCGTGAGGTGATGACCAGGATTCGCCGGGAATGCGGCGATGATTTCATCATCGGTCTTGCGATCAGTGATGAGCCGGAAGTCGAAGTGGCGCTGAAGCGCGAAGCGCTGGCCGAAATAATCGACCTCCACGACCGCGATACCTTGATCGACTATGTGACTTGCGGAACGGGTTCCTACTTCGACTTCTACAAGATCATGCCGACCTTTGTTTATCCCGAAAAGCTCGGTGCCGACCTGGCGTCCGTGCTCAAATCCACCGTGCGTCATGCGCTGATCACCGCCGAGAGCCATATCCGCACCGCCGAGAACGCCGAGAGCGTGTTGAGCGAAGGCCGCGCCGATCTCGTTTCCATCGTGCGCGGGCAGATCGCCGATCCGCACCTTGCGGCAAAGGCCGCCGCCGGACGGCCGCAGGACATTCGCGGCTGCCTGTCGTGCAACCAGATGTGCTGGGGCCGGCGCAGCCGTGATTACTGGATCAGCTGCGTCATCAATCCATCCGCGGGGCGGGAATGGGAGTGGGGCGGAGATCGCTTCGCTCCGGCCGCCCAGCCGAAGCGCGTGCTGGTCGTCGGCGGCGGCCCGGCCGGGCTCGAAGTGGCGCGCGCCGCGGCCGAGCGCGGACACCGGGTGACACTGGCCGAGGCGTCCGACCGCCTTGGGGGGCAGTTCCGTCTTGCGGGACTGCAGCCGCGCCGTGCCCAGATTCTGGATCTGATCGACTGGTACGAGCGCCAGCTCGGCCAGCTTCAGGTCGACATCCGCTACGGGCAGTATGTCGAAGCCGACGATGTCGAGCGCGAAGGCGCGGATCACGTCATCGTCGCGACCGGCTCGATGCCGCCAGACGGCGCTTTCCAGCGGGCCTTGCCACAGTGGGACAGCATTCCAGGCGGCGGGCCGGTGCTCTCGGCCGAAGCGGTGATGGCCCGTGAGGCGAGGCCGGGAAAAAATGTTCTGTTGCTGGACGATGGCGGCAATTGGAAAGGCTGCGGCACCGCCTGGAAACTCGCCGAGGACGGTCACAATGTGACGCTTGTGACACCGGACGCCCTGGTTGGCAAAGAGCTTCAGCGAATGGCCGTCGACGCGCCGCTGCGGCGGGCGCTCGCCAAGCTGAAGGTGCGGTTTGTGACCGAGAGCGCCGTCGTTCACTGGGATGGCAGGATGGCCAGGGTCGCTTCGCTGCTCGATGAAACCGAGCAGGAGATCGAAGCCGATGCGCTGGTCTTCGCCACGACGAATATGGCCGCCAACATGCTTTCCATTGAACTCGAAAGGCGCAAGATTGCCCACACTTCGATTGGTGATTGTACCTCTTCCAGGCAGGTGGCATTCGCCATCCATGACGGACGCAAGGCAGCGCTCGGCCTCTGAGTGCAAGCTTCGCCTGCACGTCCCGTCGAGATGACCCGCTTCAGCCGTGATGCGTGCGCAGGCGGGCTTCATGAACCGCAAAAAAGCCGATATGCAGGATGCGTGGTATTGGTTGCTTCAAGCCATGAAAAGCCGGAGATTCTGCATGAGACTGACAGTGCTCCTTGCCGCCCTTTCGATAGCCTTGCCCGCCGCCGCCGTGGCCGGTCCGGCTTCCGACGCCGTGAAGTTCTTCTATGTCCCGCAGGTCAAGTTCGAGGCCGACGCACAATACCGCGATCGCTTCACCGAGCCGGTGACGAAATTGTTCGACCTCAACGACCAGGCGACCAAGAAGAATCCGGACCAGGTCGCCTGTATCGACTTCGACCCCGGCCTCGATGCGCAGGATTTCGACCAAAAGACCCTTTCCAAGACACTGAAGCTGTCTGAGACGGTGGATGGCGACACGGCGCAAGTGGTGGCGAACTTCAGTCTTTTTCCGGAAGGAGACGATGCGCAGCGCGAAATGCACTGGTCGCTGAAGAAGGTCGACGGCAAATGGAAGATATCGGACATTGCATCGAAGACCAGCGACTGGACGCTGAGCCAGCTCGAATGCATGGCGGGCCAAGATCCGGAGTGAAGCAATGGCCGGTCGCGCGCTCCTGTCATTGTCGGCCATGTGCCTGCTGGCGGCTGGCTTGAACGGCGCATCCGCTCAGGGCCTGTTGGGCGCGCCGCCGGCAAATGCGCCTGCCGGGACCGCGCCTGATGACGGCCGGATACCGCCGGCAACCGCGCCTGGCGGAGCCGCGGAGCCGGCGACGCCGCCCGTCGCATGGCCGCCGAGCGAGCCTGCCGCCCCCATCCAGCCGGGATCGCCGACAGCGGTGGTGCGGCCGTTTTACGATCAGGTCGGCCTGGAGGTCGATCCGGCCCAGCGCGGCCATTTCACCGACCCGGCTAAAACCGTGCTCGACAAGAGCGATGCCTTGCGCAAATCCGGGCAGGGCGAGTGCCTGGACCCCAACATGGCGCTCGACAATGCGGACTACGACGAGGCCGAGATCGACAAAAGCCTGAAGACGCTCGAAGCGATCAATGGCGATCAGGCCAAGGTCATCGTCGCCTTCGTCGTCGGCGGCAACCCGCACCGCCTCGAATGGAAGTTCAAGAAGGTCGGCGGCGAATGGAAGATATCGGACCTTTTGTCGGTGACCGGCGAATGGGCGTTAAGCCAGTACCAGTGCGAATGATGGCCGAACTAGCCGCGCCCGCGATAGGGGGCGACGCCGGTGTCCGGCAGCCAGGCGCCTTCCGGCGGAGAGCCGGTTTGCCAGAACACGTCGATCGGAATGCCGCCGCGTGGATACCAATAGCCGCCTATGCGCAACCAGAGCGGCTTGGTCGCGGCCACGATGCGACGTCCGATCATCACCGTACAGTCTTCATGGAAAGCGCCATGGTTGCGAAACGAGGTCATGAACAGCTTCAGCGACTTCGATTCCACCAGGGCGGCATCGGGTGCGTAGTCGATGACGATATGAGCGAAATCCGGCTGTCCGGTCACCGGGCAGAGCGAGGTGAATTCCGGGCAGGTGAAGCGCACGATCGCCGGCGGTCCGTCGCCGCGAGAAAACGGCACGGTTTCCAGGACCGCAGCTTCGGGGCTCTGTGGCGTCTCGACGTGCGTGCCGAGCTGGGTGAGGGTTTTGGTATCGATCATAAGCGGTTTCCTTGGATTTGCCGCTCATTAGCACAAATTAAAACGGCAGGAAGACGATGATCAGCAACGACCCGCTTCTCCAACCTTACCAGCTCAAGCATTTGACGCTGAAGAATCGGGTGATGTCGACCAGCCACGAGCCGGCCTACTCGGAGGACGGCATGCCGAAGCAGCGCTATCGGCTCTACCATGCCGAAAAGGCCAAGGGCGGCATGGCGCTGACCATGACCGCAGGCTCGGCCATCGTTTCGCGCGACAGCCCAGCCGCCTTCGGCAATTTGCATGTCTATGACGACCGCATCGTGCCGTGGCTGGCCGAACTCGCTGACGCCTGCCACGAGCACGATTGCAAGGTGATGATCCAGATCACTCATCTTGGCCGCCGCACCGGCTGGAACAAGGCCGACTGGCTGCCGGTGCTGTCAGCCTCGCCGGTGCGCGAGCCGGCGCATCGTGCTTTCCCCAAGAGCATCGAGGAGTGGGATATCGAGCGCATCGTCGCCGACTATGCATCGGCGGCCCAGCGCTGCCAGGCAGCCGGGCTCGACGGCATCGAGTTCGAATCTTACGGCCATCTGATGGACGGCTTCTGGTCGCCTGCCACCAATCATCGCGGTGACGAATATGGCGGTTCGCTCGACAATCGCCTGCGCTTCACCAACATGGTGCTTGATGCGGTGCGAGCGGCGGTCGGCGAGAAATTCGTCGTCGGCATCCGCATGGTCGCCGACGAGGATTTCGAGAAAGGCCTGTCGAAGGAGGAGGGCGTCGAGATCGCCAGGTGGCTGGCCGGCTCCGGCAAGGTCGATTTCCTCAACATCATCCGTGGTTCGATCGAGACCGATGCGGCGCTCACAAAGGTGATCCCGGTGACCGGCATGCGGTCTTCGCCGCATCTCGATTTCGCCGGCGAGGTGAGGGCGGCGACGAAATTCCCGACCTTCCACGCGGCGCGCATTTCCGATGTCGCCACCGCGCGCCATGCGATCGCCACCGGCAAGCTCGACATGGTCGGCATGACCCGCGCCCACATCGCCGATCCGCACATCATCAGGAAGGTGATGGAGGGCCGCGAGCACGAGATCCGTCCCTGTGTCGGCGCCACCTATTGTCTGGATCGCATCTACGAAGGCGGCGAGGCGCTGTGCGTCCACAATGCGGCGACCGGCCGCGAGGCGGATATCCCACATATCATCGCCAAGACGGAAGGGCCTAGGCGGAAAGTCGTGGTCGTCGGCGCCGGCGCCGGCGGACTGGAGGCGGCGCGCGTCGCGGCCGAGCGCGGCCATCAGGTCACGATCCTGGAAGCATCATCACAAGCGGGTGGCCAGGTCCGCCTGGCGACCCAGAACCCACGCCGCAAGGAGTTGATCGGCATCATCGACTGGCGTCTGGCCGAGCTCGAACGGCTCGGCGTCGAGATCCGCTACGACACCTGGGCCGAGCAGGACGACGTCCTGGCCCTGGGCCCTGACGTGGTGGTCGTCGCCACCGGCGGCCTGCCGCAGAACCCGCCGCTGGCCTCCGGCGACAATCTCGTCATCTCGAGCTGGGATATCATGGCCGGCAGCGTCAAGCCGGCCGAGAATGTTCTTCTCTTTGACGATAATGGCGGCCATCAGGGCATGGGCGCGGCCGAACTGATTGCCAACGGCGGCTCGAAATTGGAACTGGTTTCGCCAGAGCGGTTCTTCGCCCCCGAAATGGGCGGCATGAACCACGTGCCGTACATGCGCGCCTTCCAGGAAAGGGGCGTCACCATCACCATCAACACACGCCTGCGCTCTGTGCGGCGCGAGGGCAATCAATTGGTCGCGGAACTCGCTTCGGATTTTGCCGATGGCTGGCGCGGGGAGCGCAGGGTCGACCAGGTGGTGGTCGAGCACGGCACGGCGCCGCTTGACGACCTCTATCTGTCGCTAAAGCCGCTGTCGAGGAATGGCGGCGCGATCGATTATGAGCGGCTGGTGAGCGGCGGCGATATCTTCCCATCACGCAATTCGGAAGGTGGTTTCGTCGTGTTCCGCATCGGGGATGCGGTCGCCTCGCGCAACATCCACGCCGCCATCTATGACGGCATAAGGTTCGGGATCAGGATTTGATCACGACCAGATGGCGCGCAACGGCCTTTGCAAGGAGAGCCACCTACCGCTCTGGTCCTTTGCGCGCCGCGCATGGTCGGCTTTCACCGGCCGTGCGATTCTAAAACATCTTGGCGGTCGCCATGCAAAGCACGGTGATGACCAGCAGCCCGCCGGCGATGCGTTCGCCCCTGGTCATCTTTGCGCGCAGCTCTGTTTGGGTTGCGGCATCGGCGCCGGCTAGCTGCCTGCTGGAGGAGCCCACAAGCGCGCCTTGCACGCCAGCGGCGATCAGCGCCGTCAAAATGCCGAGCGCCAGTACCTTCTCCATCGAGCCGAAAGCACCCTCATGAAAGAAATACCAGAGCAGCAAACCGGTCAGGAAAGCCAAACCGGCCGCGCCCATTTGCGGCCGGAAGAACCGCTCTGCCCGGATGTCCGGATCGCGGGCAACCGCGATGGTCGTGCCGGCCCAGAAGACGCCGGCCATGACGTGCAGGCCGATGACGACGATATAAACATATTGCATGACCGCATTCCTCTCATTCGCCCGCCGCCTGCGCGCCGCAACCATGTCGCGATGCCATCAATAAGACAAAGTTAGATATCTAACGGTTAGATGTCAATCATGAAGCCGAGTTTCACGTTTCCATTGCTTGCTCTACTGTCAGATCATGACACCGTTTGAACGCCCGCCGGTCGGCATGAATCTCGGCCGCACCGCCAAGCTTGTTGCCCAGGCCTTCGACGCTGCCTTGGTTGAAGCGGGGGGGACCTTGCCGGTCTGGCTCACGCTGCTGTCGGTCAAGTCGAGCGAGCTTGCCAATCAACGCGAACTTGCCGGCATGATCGGCATCCAGGGTGCGACGCTGACCCATCATCTCAATGCGATGGAGGTGCAGGGCCTGCTGACGCGGCGGCGCGACCCCGTCAACCGACGGGTTCACATGGTCGAATTGACGGAGGCGGGAGAAGCGCTGTTCGAGACGTTGCGGCAAGCCGCGCTCGTCTTCGACAAGCGGCTTCGCACCGGACTGTCCGATGAGCGTCTGGCTGAGTTTGCACAGGTGCTCGCGGCGTTGCGGGAGAATGTGGGGAGCTAGCAGTGCCGACCTGATGGCTCAGTCGTCATAGCTCTGGATTATTCCAAACGCATAGTGGCGCAGTTTCAATGCGGTGATCAGCTTGGTCAATTGCGTCTTGCCGTCAAAGCCGTCCTGAAACATCTCGTCGTGCATGAGCAGGATCAACTTGCCCGGTTTTGGCGAAATGGCCATAGCCGAACAAATGATCGATCTCGCTGACCAGATGGTCGACGCTCTGCACCGGCTCGCCGCTGTCCTTGTGCACCACTCGCGATCCCAGCCATAGAGATAAAAGCCGGACGCCGCGACAAACTCATAGTCGGGACCCTCACGCCCGGCTTGCGCCTGTCCAAGCGAATTGTCGTTCTTCGACATCGAAGGCAGCCGGAACACATCGCGTCCCGGCAGGCGGGCGTGCACCGCCGGCTTCAGGCCCAATACGGCATTGGCCATGAGCATGTCGGCAACCACGCCTTCCGTATCGCCATAGAAGTGCCGGTAGTGATTGTAGGCGTGACTGTAGCTGTGGTTGCCGATCGTCACCAGCGGCATCGCCTTGGCGCGCCGTACCAACGCCTTGTTGGACGCACTGGCTTCGGCATGCATGCCGACCATGAACAGCGTTGCCGGAACCTGCGCCGCCTCCAAGACGTCGAGGATGTTGCTCGTGCCGTTCAGCGGACCGTCGTCGAAGGTGAGATAGATGGTGCGATTCGCGCAATAGGCCGGCAACGCCGGCATCAACATGGCTGCCAGGGCAAGCCAAAGGAATGTCATGCGGCCGCTATCCCGTTGCGATCAGGGCCGGCCGCCATTTTCGCGGCTACTTGTCAAGGCTGGCCGGGCTCCGCCTACGCCAGGCTTCCTTGCAATACCGTCAGCCTGGCTTTCTTCGGCATGCGGGCGGTCAGCCATTCAAGCGCCTTGTCATGCGGCATCGGAAAAGCGATCGAATAGCCTTGCACCTGGTCGCAGCCGATTGCCATCAGCGAATCGAGTTCCGCCTCGGTTTCGGCGCCCTCGGCAACGATGGAGATGCCCAACCCCCGGGCAAGCTCCGTGATGGCGCGCACGATCTTGGAGTTGTCTCCATTCTCATGGATGTTCTGGACGAAGCGGCGGTCGATCTTGAGCCGGTCGATCTCGTTGGGATTGACGTGGCTGAGCGAAGCATAGCCGGTGCCGAAATCGTCGAGCTCCAGATGGACGCCGGCCGCCCTGATGTGGCGCAGCTTCGCCGCGATGCCTGTCTTCTCGTCGTCGAGAATGACGGATTCGACGATTTCCAGCGACAGTTTCTGTGGCGGTAGTCCGGCCTTCTCCAACGTCTCGAACAGAAACGCATCGAAATCGTGCTCGCGCAACTCGGTGCCCGAGACATTGACGGCAAGCCGCCCGAAGGCAATCCCGGCACGGTTCCATTCAGCGGCCTCGTTGATCGCCTTGCTGATCACGATGCGGCCGATATCCGGCATGAAGCCGCATTTCTCAGCGACCGGAATGAACTCGCCCGGCGAGATCATGCCGCGCTCGGCATGGTTCCATCGCACGAGCGCTTCGATGCCGCTGATGGTGCCGTCGGTCAGCGAGACCTGCGGCTGGAAATAGACCTGGAACGCCTTTTCGGAAATGGCGACCTTGATGTCGTGTTCGAGCTGCTTGCGGTAGTCGAGCTCGCGACGCAGTTCCTCTGAGAAGAACGAGAAGTTGCCGCCACCCATTTTTTTGGCGGAGTAAAGCGCCAGATCGGCATGGACGAGCAGGTCTTGCGCATTGTCGGCATCGATCGGATAGACGGCGATGCCGCCGCTGGCGCCCGGCAGGATGGTGGTGCCCTGGAACACGATGGGCTCATTGATGTGCACCAGGATGCGCCGTGCCAGCATGTTGATGTCCTCGGTGTTGCCGGCTCCGTTGAGGATCATCACGAATTCGTCGCCACCAAGCCGCGCGCACAGATCCGACGCCCGGCAGGAATCGCGCATGCGCTGTGCGGTCACCACCAGGACATAGTCGCCGGCGGCGTGGCCCAGCGTATCGTTGATCTGCTTGAAGCGGTCGAGGTCGAGCTGGACCACGGCCAGGCGTTCGCGCCGGCGATGCGCGCCCTTGATCAGCGTCTCGAAATGGTCGGTCAGGAAGGTGCGGTTGTGCAGGCCAGTGAGGCCGTCATGCACCGCGATGAAGGCCATCGAATTGCGCGCATCGACCAGTTCACGTGTCTTGCGCAGGATCGCGTTGGACATCGGCCTGAAGATGAACAGCGCCACCAGCAGGATGACACCGAGGGTGGCGTAGAACAGCGTGCGATGGAGGGTGAGCAGCTTCTCGGAGCGCTCGTCGGCATCCGCACTGATACGCTGGCCGAGCGCGGCATAGCCCGACAGCGTGGCATTGGCGACCGAGGCATCGAGGTTGACTCGTTCGGCGCCGCCCTTGTAGCCCCCATTGTCGAGCTGGTTGAGTTGCGATTCAAAGGCCGAGACCAGCCGATCGCCATTGGCGATCAGGCCAACCGAGAAATAGTCGAGATGGAAGGGTTTGGCGAAAAGCACGCTCTCGATCGACTTCGGATCGAGCTTGGCAGGCGATTGCGGATCCGCGCCTGTCTGCTTGAGCAGCAGATCATAACTTGTCTCGAACTCAGCCGTGGCCTGCTTCAGCGCGCTAACCAGCGCTGGCTGCTTGTCGCGCGAGGCGGCGCCCGTTGCGCTGGCAAGGAAAACGATGCGCTGCGATAACGTTTTTTGCGTGCCGACGATGTCGAGCAGCGTGTTGTTGTGCTGCTGCGTGGCCATCGTCTGCTGCAGCAGGACGAAGGAGGCCGCCACCATGGCGGCAATGATCAGCAGCGCCAGCCAGTAGCCAGCTTTGATCAGCAGTATGAGCTTGCCTGAAACGGTTTGCACCGGCTGCTGAGACATGTTCGGGGGCGGTCCTCTCGCCAACGGATTTCTGTATGAGCACCATTGAACTGCAAACGTTAACAGGACCGGAAGTCGACGGCCGGCCGGCAAGGGGGAGGCGGGGAGAAATCGCGAAATGGTTATCGGGCTCTTTCGCCGCAAGCCCGCATTTGAGCATTCGTCAATCCATGCGTTCCCGGGCTGTCACTTGGGCAATGTCCATTGCATCCCGGCTGATGCTGCCCGGCCACCTGATCCGGTCGCTTTTGCGATGGATTTTTTGCGCCGGCGGGACGACAGTCTGCCCACGTCAAACGAGGCCTGATCATGACCGCAGCATTTCTCTCCCATATCGACAGCGAGCTTGCAGGGCTGAAATCCGCCGGCCTTTACAAGTCCGAGCGGGTGATTTCCTCGATGCAGTCGGCCGAAATCGAGGTCGGCGGCGAGAAGGTATTGAATTTCTGCGCCAACAATTATCTCGGCCTTGCCGACAGCGCGGACCTGCGCGCGGCGGCCACGCAGGCGCTCGATCGCTACGGCTACGGCATGGCCTCGGTGCGCTTCATCTGCGGCACGCAGGAAGAGCACAAACAGCTCGAGGCGACAATTTCATCCTTCCTCAGCCTGGAGGACACCATCCTCTACGGCTCCTGCTTCGACGCCAATGGCGGCCTGTTCGAGACGCTGCTTGGCGAAGAGGATGCCGTTATCTCGGATGCGTTGAACCACGCCTCGATCATCGATGGTGTCAGGCTGTCGAAGGCCAAACGCTTCCGCTACGCCAATAACGACATGGCCGATCTCGAGGCGCGATTGCAGGAAGCGAAGGATTGCCGCTTCCGGCTGATCGCCACCGACGGCGTGTTTTCCATGGACGGCATCATCGCCAATCTCCGAGGTGTCTGCGATCTCGCCGAGAAATACGACGCGATGGTGATGGTCGACGACAGCCATGCAGTTGGTTTCGTCGGTGCAAACGGCCGCGGCTCGGCCGAACATTGCGGCGTCGAGGGTAGGGTGGACATTATCACCGGCACGCTCGGCAAGGCGCTCGGCGGCGCTTCCGGCGGATATACCTCTGGCAAAAGCCAGGTCGTCGACTGGCTGCGCCAGCGCTCGCGGCCCTATCTCTTTTCCAACACGCTGATGCCGGCGATCGCCGGTGCCTCGATCAAGGTGTTCGACCTGATCCGCAATGGCGATGCCTTGCGCGAGCGCCTATATGCCAATGCGGCGCGGTTCCGGTCCCAGATGGGTAAGCTTGGCTTCACGCTGGCAGGCGCCGATCATCCGATCATACCGGTGATGCTCGGTGATGCGACGCTGGCGCAGGAAATGGCCGCGCGCATGCTGAAGCGTGGCATCTATGTCATCGGCTTTTCGTTCCCGGTCGTGCCGAAAGGCCAGGCGCGCATCCGCACCCAAATGTCAGCGGCGCATTCCAGCGCTGATATCGACCGCGCGGTGGAGGCATTCGGTGCGGTCGGTAGGGAATTGGGTGTGATTTCCTGAACGGCCGGCGCCGAAAAGCGATTCCGGATCAAGAGATTCAAGGGACAAAAGAATGTCGAACATGATGAAGGCGCTGGTGAAGGCCAAGGCCGAGCCGGGCATCTGGATGGAAGAGGTGCCGGTGCCGGAGATCGGCCCCAACGACGTGTTGATCAAGGTCAAGAAGACGGCGATCTGCGGCACCGACGTGCATATCTACAATTGGGACCAGTGGGCGCAGAAGACCGTGCCGGTGCCGATGGTCACCGGCCATGAATTCGTCGGCACGGTCGCCGACTTTGGTGCTGCGGTTACCGAATACAAGGTCGGCCAGCGCGTGTCGGGCGAGGGCCACATTGTCTGCGGCCACTGCCGCAACTGTCGTGCGGGCAGGGGACATCTGTGCCGCAACACGCTCGGCGTCGGCGTCAACCGTCCTGGCGCCTTCGGCGAATATCTGGCGATCCCGCAGCACAATGTCGTGCCGATTCCCGACGATGTTCCGGACGAGATTGCCGCGATCTTTGACCCCTTGGGCAATGCCGTCCACACGGCGCTGTCCTTCGATCTGGTCGGCGAGGATGTGTTGGTCACCGGCGCCGGACCGATCGGCATCATGGGCGCACTGGTCGCGCAGTGCGTCGGCGCGCGCAAGGTCGTCATCACCGACATCAACCCGGTGCGGCTGGCGCTGGCGAAGAAGCTCGGCGTCCAGCATGTCGTCGATGCCTCGAAGGAAAAGCTGCGCGATGTCATGCCGGTGCTCGGCATGACCGAGGGATTCGACGTCGGTCTCGAAATGTCGGGCGCCGCGCCCGCCTTCCGCGACATGATCGACACCATGAACAATGGCGGCAAGATCGCCATCCTCGGCATAGCGCCGACCGGCTTCGAGATCGACTGGAACAAGGTCATCTTCAAGATGCTGCACTTGAAGGGCATCTATGGCCGCGAAATGTTCGAGACCTGGTACAAGATGATCGCCTTGGTGCAGGGCCCGCTCGATGTGACCGGCCTAATCACGCATCGCATCGGCGTCGATGATTTCCAGGTTGGGTTCGATGCGATGAGGAGCGGCAGTTCGGGCAAGGTGGTGATGGACTGGTGAGACGCGTCGACAGAGACGTGGAGTTCCTTCGCGCCCCTCTGTCCTGCCAGCCTATCAACTCTATTTTCCTTCCAACGCCATCTCCAGTGCCGCCATCCCGCTCATAATCGCCGCACGTGCGTCCACGCCAAACTTCGCCAGCAACTCTCTCTCAAACGCCTTCGCCAGCGGCACCATCTCGCGATAGGCAGCGAGCCCGGCCTTCGTCAGTGTCAGGTGCTCGACGCGGCGGTCGTTCTCGTCAGGCGTCCGCACCAGCCAGCGCCGGCGTTCCAACTCGGCTACCGCCCGCGAAACCTTGGTCTTGTGCATGGCCGATTGTTCGCCAAGTTCCGTCGCGGTCATCGTGCCGCGCTGTCCCAACCCCGATAACGTGCGCCATTCGGGCCGGGTCAGGCCATGGCGGTCCTTGTAGACCTTCGAGAATTCGCGGCTGACGGCATCGGCGAGGCGATACAGCCGGTAGGGCAGGAAGCTTTCGAGTTCGAGAATGTCCATTGTCCGCATCCGGAAAAACGGAAGATTGATAGTTACATTTTCAATGGTTACAAACGAAACAAGTTTGGTCAATCCGGGAGGAAGCGATGGCCTTTTCCTACATGCCGGGCTTCGGAAACGATTTTGAGACCGAGACACTGCCCGGCTCGCTGCCGCAGGGACGCAACTCGCCGCAGCGGCCGGCCTACGGCCTCTATGCCGAACAGCTTTCCGGTTCGCCCTTCACCGCGCCGCGCGGCACCAATGAGCGCTCCTGGCTCTATCGCATCCGTCCGAGCGTCAGGCACACGGGCCGGTTCAAGGCCGCCAGCTATCCGCTGTGGAAGACTGCCCCCAATGTCGGCGATCACGAGCTGGCGCTTGGCCAGTACCGCTGGAATCCGGTGCCGATGCCGAACGAGCCGACCGATTTCATCCAGGGCATGCGCACCATCACCACAGCCGGTGACGTGCTCGGGCAGACCGGCATGGCAGCCCATGTCTATGTCGCCAATCGCTCGATGGTCGACGACCATCTCTTCAACGCCGACGGTGAACTGCTTGTCGTGCCGCAGGTGGGCAGCTTGCGCTTGGTCACCGAGATGGGTGTCATCGAGCTTCGGCCGGGCGAAATCTGCGTGCTGCCGCGCGGCCTCGTCTTCAAGGTCGAATTGGTCGACACCGAAGTGCGCGGCTATGTCTGCGAGAACTACGGCGCCAAGCTGACGCTGCCTGACCGCGGCCCGATCGGCGCCAATTGCCTGGCCAATCCGCGCGATTTCAAGACGCCATGCGCCTGGTTCGAGGAGAAGGAAACGCCGTGCCGGCTGATCGTGAAATGGTGCGGCAATTTCCACGTCACCGAGATCGGCCATTCGCCGCTCGACGTGGTGGCATGGCACGGCAACTACGCCCCCTACAAATATGATCTGGCGACCTTTTCGCCGGTCGGCGCGCTGCTGTTCGACCATCCCGACCCGTCGATCTTCACCGTGCTCACCGCGCCGAGCGGCGAGGAAGGGACCGCCAATATCGATTTCGTCATCTTCCCGCCGCGCTGGCTGGTGGCCGAGAATACGTTTCGGCCGCCCTGGTATCACCGCAACATCATGAGCGAGTTCATGGGGCTGATCCACGGCCAGTACGATGCCAAGGAAGAAGGCTTCGTGCCCGGCGGCATCAGCCTGCACAATCTGATGCTGGCCCATGGCCCGGATGCGCCTGGCTTCGAAAAAGCCTCGCGCGCCGACCTGAAACCGGTCAAGCTCGACAACACCATGGCTTTCATGTTCGAGACCCGCTTTCCGCAGATGCTGACCCGCTACGGCGCCGAACTCGAAACCCGGCAGGACAATTACATCGACTGCTGGGCTGACCTGAAGAAACGCTTCAATGGCACGCCCGAGGGCGACTGGTCTTGAGCGGCAAGTCAATGCCGGATCGGTTGGTGTTGTTGGGCTCGAAAGGCGGTCCGGCGCTGCGGCCGGGCGGACCGTGGCCGAGTTCGTCGCTGCTCGAGATCGGCGGGCGAGCGATCGTCGTCGACTGCGGGCTTGGCGTGACGCGCGGCCTGGTCGATGCCGGCATCAGCCTGAAGGCGCTCGACCTGATCTTCATCACGCACCTGCATTCCGACCATGTGTTGGAGCTGGGGCCGCTGATCCACACCGCCTGGATGGCTGGCTTGGCGACGCCGGTCACCGTGTTCGGCCCGCCTGGGGTCGGGCACTATTGGCGGCGCTTTTGTCAGGCGATGGAATTCGACATCGAGATCCGCATCGTCGATGAGGGCCGGCCCGATATTCGCGAGTTGGTTTCGATCGACGAATTCGACGAAGGCCATGTGGTCGAGCAGCGCGGCCTGAAGGTGACGGCGCTGCGCGTCGACCACCCACCAGTGACCGACTGCTTTGCCCTCCGCTTCGAGCATGGCGCAAAAAGCGTGGTGTTCTCGGCCGACACGGCCTTCTTCCCACCGCTCGCCGATTTCGCCGAAAGTGCCGATATCCTCGTCCATGAAGCCATGCTGGAGGAGGGCATCGAGCGGCTGGTTGCCAGGACCGGCAATGGCGCTCGGCTCAGGGAACATCTGCTCGCCAGCCACAGCTTTGCCGAGGAGGCAGGCCGTATCGCCAGCGATGCCGGCGTCAAAAGGCTGGTGCTCAACCACCTCATTCCGGCCGATGATGTCGGGATCGGCGAGGAGGACTGGGTTGCCGCCGTCAGGAAAACATGGGCCGGCGACTTGACGATTGCCCGTGACGGCCTTGTTGTGGAGCTAAGCAGCGAGAAAGCTGCGCAAGGAGAGGGAACCACATGAAGCTTGCCACGCTGAAGGACGGAACGCGCGACGGGAAACTCGTCGTCGTTTCGCGCGACCTGACGCAATACACCGACGCCTCGTTCCTGGCACGCACGCTGCAGGCGGCACTCGACGACTGGCGCAGGATCTCGCCGCATCTCGCGACAATCGCGGAATCGCTGGAGAACAATGCGATGCCGGCAGCTCGCTTCCACGAACACGATGCGCATTCGCCGCTGCCGCGCGCCTATCAATGGGCCGACGGCTCCGCCTATGTGAACCATGTCGAACTGGTGCGGAAAGCGCGTGGCGTCGAAATGCCGGCGAGTTTCTGGACCGACCCGCTGATCTACCAGGGCGGCTCGGACTCCTTCGTTGCGCCACGTGATCCGATCCGCATGGCGGATGAAGCCTTCGGCATCGACATGGAGGCCGAAATTGCCGTCATCATCGACGACGTGCCGATGGGCGCCAGCCTCGATCAGGCACGCGCCGCGATCCGGCTGGTCATGCTGGTCAACGATGTCACGCTACGCGCGCTCACCGGGTCGGAACTCGCCAAGGGGTTCGGCTTCTTCCAATCGAAACCGTCCTCCGCCTTCTCTCCGGTCGCGGTGACGCCGGATGAGCTGGGCGACGCCTGGGATGGCGGCAAGGTCAGCCTGCCGCTGCTCGCCGACATCAACGGCAAGCCGTTCGGCCGCGCCAATGCCGGTATCGACATGACGTTCGATTTCCCGGCCCTGATCGCTCATGCCGCCCGCACAAGGCCACTGGTATCAGGCACCATCATTGGTTCGGGTACGGTATCCAACAAACTCGACGGCGGCCCGGGCAAGCCAGTCTCGGCGGGCGGCGCCGGCTATTCCTGCATCGCCGAACTGCGCATGATCGAGACGATTGCGTCAGGCGAACCAAAGACGCCGTTCCTGCGCTTCGGCGACACGGTGCGCATCGAGATGAAGTCAAAGACTGGAGCCTCGATTTTCGGCGCCATCGAGCAGACGGTGGAGAAATACGAGCGGTGAGCGCAAGGAGGAAGAATGACCCTGCTCGAGCATCTTCGCCGCATGGCGCGCAACAATTTGTGGTCGAACGATCGGCTCTATCGCGCCGTGCTTGCGCTGAAGCCCGGTGAGTTCGAGGCCGAGCGCACCAGCTTTTTCCCGTCGATCAAGGCGACGCTCAACCATGTCCTCGCGGTCGATCAGCTCTATCTCGATTTTCTCGAAGAAGGCGGCGTCGGTGCCGCTGCCTACGATGACTTCGTGCCTTTCGCTGCTGCGCCGGAGCTTTGCGTGGCTCAGCTGGCGGCCGACCGGCGGCTGATCGCCTTCTGCGATGGCCTGTCGGAGACCGATCTCGATCGCCGCGTCATCACCGACCGGCGCGAGGACGGCATGATCCCAGAACGCATTGGCGATATCCTGGCGCACGTCTTCCTGCACGACATCCATCATCGCGGCCAGGTCCACGCCATGCTCTCGGGTAGCTCGGTCGCGCCGCCCCAGTTGGACGAGTTTCTGCTCGATTATGATATGAAGCTGAGGGAGAAAGAGGTCGGGCGGCTGGGGCTCTAGCCGTCATCTCGAATACTCGGCCCATTCAGGGCCGAGGGCGTCAAAATCATCGGCGATACGAATTTGCCCTTCAAAGCGCCGATGCGTGGCAAAAGGTCTTCCTTCTCCGGCGGTGGCAAGAGACGCGCCACGGCCTTCGCGCGCCGCGTGAGCACGATCTCCTCGCCAGCTTTCGCGCGTCTCACTAGTTCCGACAGTTTGGCTCTGGCTGCAGTTGTGGAGACGGTCACAGATCGACCTCTTATGGCCGGAACTTAGGTCAACGCTGATCGAACTGCTAACGAGCTTTCACTTTTACGCCGCCTTGCCGTCAACCTTGATGACGCCGCGCTTGATCTGGTCCTGCTCGATCGATTCGAACAGCGCTCGGAAATTGCCTTCGCCAAAGCCTTCGTCGCCCTTGCGCTGGATGAACTCGAAAAAGATCGGCCCGATAACGGTCTTCGAGAAGATTTGCAGAAGGATCTTGGTCGTGCCGCCATCGACCACGCCTTCGCCGTCGATCAGGATGCCGTGTTTCTTCATCCGCTCGATCGGCTCGTCATGGCCGTTCACGCGGTCATAAGACATGTCGTAATAGGTCTCAGGCGGGCCGGGCATGAATTTCAGCCCGTTCTCGGCGAGCTTGTCGGTGGCGGCGTAGATGTCGTCCGTGCCGACAGCGACGTGCTGGATGCCTTCGCCATTGTACTTCTTCAGGTATTCGGCGATCTGGCTGGTCTCGTCCTTGGACTCATTCAATGGAATGCGGATCTTGCCGCAGGGCGAGGTGATGGCGCGGCTGACCAGGCCGGTAATCCTGCCGTCGATGTCGAAGAAATGGATCTGCTTGAAACCGAACAGATTGCGATAGAAGTCCCACCATTTGTCCATCTGGCCGCGATAGACATTGTGGGTCAGGTGGTCGAGGTAATAGAAGCCGACGCCCTGCGGTCGCGGGTCGCGTTCGCCCAGCCATTCGAACTCGGCGTCATAGGCCGAGCCCTTTTTGCCATAGGCCTCGATGAAATAGAGCAGCGAACCGCCGATGCCTGATATGGCCGGCACGTCGAGTGCCTTGTCGTCGCCTTCATAAGGCGTGGCGCCCTTCGACACCGCATGCTCGAAAGCATGTTTGGCATCAACCACCCGCCAGGCCATCGAGGCCGCGCAAGGGCCGTGCTTGTCGGCGAACTTCATCGCGTGCGAGCCGGGCTCGGCATTGACGACATAGTTGATGTCGCCCTGGCGCCAGACGGTGATGTCCTTCGTGCGATGCCTGGCTACCGCCATATAACCCATGCGGGTGAACAGTTCGGCTAGCTTCTTGGGCTCCGGATGCGCGAATTCGACGAACTCGAAGCCATCGGTGCCGGCAGGGTTGTCCTTGCTGATCGTGGCGGGCGGGGCGTCGTGTGGGAAGGGACCCATGATAATTCCTCCGGAAGCTGCTTGGCCTAAAAAGGCCATCCCATCATAGCGCGAGGCTTGTGCATGGTGCTTGCATTCAAACGCTTGAAATGGTGATGTCATGCGTGAAGCATGCATAATATGGGAGAAAACCATGGACAATGGGCGCATTGATCAGTTTGACCGCAAGATAATGGCGCTCTTGCAGGGTGACGCGCGGCTCACCAACAACGACCTTTCCGAAAGGGTGAACCTGTCGGCATCGCAATGCTCGCGCCGCCGGCAGCGGCTGGAGGAGGATGGCTATATCAAGGGCTATCGCGCCGTGCTCGACCGCGACAGGCTCGGCTTCTCGCTGGTCAATGTCATTTCAGTGACGCTGGCCACCCACAACCGCGACAATGCGCGGCGCTTCGGCGAATTGGTGGCGCGCCTGCCGGAAGTGCAGGAGGCGCACGCGCTGACCGGCGAGATGGATTACATCCTGAAGGTGGTGACGCCCGATCTCAAATCGTTGTCGGAGTTCGTCAACGGCGTACTCCTGCCGCATGAATCCGTGCAGCATGTGAAGACCGCGATCGTGCTGGAGACGCTGAAGGAAACCGGGGCGCTGCCGATCTAACCCTTCGACTGCTGTATCGCCAGGAACAGATTGGTGCAGCGCGCGCCGGACCGGCAATAAGCAAACACCGGGCCTTGGAGCTCGTCGAGCGCCTCTGCCTGGTCCTCGACATTCTCGGCGGTCATCTGGCCGCTGATCACCGGGATGTAGCGGAAGGCGAGGCCAGCGGCTTCGACCGTTGCCTTGAGCGTGTCCGCCGAAGGTTGGCCGGGCTGCTCATCGTCCGGCCGGTTGCAGATCACGCTCTTGAAGCCGGCTTCCTTGATGGTGGCGACATCTTCGGGCTGGATCTGACCCGAGACCGAATAGTCCTCGCTGATCTGGCGATATTCCATGGCTCATATCCTCGCAATCTGGTTTGGCGGCAGTCTTGCCATTGCCCGGTGGGCACGGCAATCCGCATCGACGGAATTCTCTGCCAAATAGACATGGCGCGCCAGAAAATCCAACCAAGCCGATACGGCCCGGTTGGGTGCGGATCAAATTCAGCTGCCTAGAATGGCGCCTTTGATCTGACGGATGTTGTTGCGCATCATGTCGATATAGGTCGAGCCCGGGCCGTCGGGCTGCGACAGCGCGTCCGAGTAGAGCGTGCCGCCGACCTTGATACCGGTCTCGCTGGCGATCTGCTCGATCAGGCGCGGGTTGGTGATGTTCTCGACGAAGATGGCCGCGGCCTTGTCCTGCTTCACCTGCTCGACCAGCTTGGCGACATCGGCGGCCGACGGTTCGGAATCAGTCGAGATGCCTTGCGGAGCGAGGAAGGTCAGGCCGTATTCGTGTTCGAAATAGCCGAAGGCGTCATGCGAGGTGATGACGACGCGCTTTGCCTCGGGGATCGACTGGATCGCCGCCTTCACTTCGCCTTCCAGAGCATCGAGCTTCCTGGTGTAGGCGGCGGCATTGGTCTGGTAGCTGACACAGCCGTCGCTGTCGGCCGCGCAGAAGGCCTCGGCGATGTTCTTCACATAAATCTTGGCATTGGCGATCGACTGGAAGGCGTGCGGATCGGCGACGGTCTTGCCGCCGCCGGTGCCGACACCCTCGGCCGCATCGGCGTCGGCGAATTCAGGTTTGAAGTCGATCGGCGTCACGCCCTTGGTCAAGGTGACAATGGAGGCCTTGGTGGCGCTGGCATCGACCAGGCGCTGCAGGAAACCTTCGAAGTGCAGGCCGTTGACCAGCACGATATCGGCCTTGGCCATGGCCACCGCGTCGGCAGGGCTCGGCTCGTAGACATGGGCGTCGCCGTCTGGGCCGACGATCGTGGTGATCGCGATGCGGTCGCCGCCGACATTCTTGGCGAAATCCGCAACGACTGTGAAGCTGGCGACCACTTTCAGCGGTGCGGCGAAAGCCGATGACGCGCTGAAGGCGGCAAATGTTATAACGCTCATCGTCAGGGCGGCACGGATCGATTTGAGCATAAGCGGGTCTCCTTTTAGGGCGGGGGATCAGGCCGTTCTGTGACGGTGATGGATGATGCGGGCGCGCAGGATGCCGCGCGTGCCAAACAGGATCGAGGCGAAATAGACGACGCCGGCCGACAGGATGATGGCAGGGCCGGATGGCAGCGACGCATGATAGGACAGGAGCAGTCCGGCGATGCAGGAGGCAAAGCCGATCAGCACGGCCAGCACGCACATCGGTTCGACGCGCGTCGTCCAGAAGCGCGCGGCTGCCGCCGGCAGCATCATCAATCCGACGGAAAGCAAAGTTCCGAGCGCCTGGAAGCCGCCGACGAGGTTGAGCACGACGAGACCGAGGAAGATGAAATGCACCGGGCTGCCCATGCGGCTGACCGAACGCAGGAACAGCGGGTCGAGGCATTCGGCCACCAGCGCCCGCCAGAAGATGGCAAGACTGACCAGCGTCACCGCGACGATGCCGCCAATCAGCGTCAAAGCCTCGTTGTTGAGCGCCAGCACCGTGCCGAACAGCACATGCATGAGGTCGACGCTGGAGCCGCGGATCGACACCATCAGCACACCGATGGCGAGCGAAATCAGATAGAAAGCGGCCATCGAGGCGTCCTCGCGCTGGATGGTGAAGCGCGAGACGGCGCCAGCGCCGAGCGCGACGATGACGCCGGCGATCAGGCCGCCAATGGTCATCGGCAGGATTTCAAGGCCGTAGAACAGGAAACCCGCCGCCGCCCCAGGCAGGATGGCATGCGCCATCGCGTCGCCCGACAGGCTCATGCGCCGCAGCATCAGGAAGACGCCGATGGGGCAGGCGCCGAGCGACAGCATCAGCGAGCCGAACAGCGCCCGCTGCATGAAGCCGAAATCGGCGAAAGGGGCGATGAAAAGACTGTAGAGCGCGTCCATCAGGCAGCCCTCGGTCCGGCGCCGTGGTGATGATCGTGGTCGTGGCCATGATGACCATGGTCATGAGCGTGCTCGTCAGGCTCGCACCAGGGCGCGTTCTCTTCCCAGGCTTCGTGGAAGTGGCGCGCGCGCAGCAGGTTCTCCGGTTTCAGCGTCTCCCGGGTCTCGCCCCAGGCAACCGGCTGACGGGCAAGCAGCAGTGTTTCGGGAAAATTCTGGCGCACCAGATCGAGATCATGGACCACCACCAGGATGGTGCGCTCTTCGCCGTGCCAACGCTTGATCAAGGCAATGAGGTCACCGACCGTCTTGGCGTCGACAGCGTTGAACGGTTCGTCGAGCAGAATCAGGTCGGCATCCTGCAACAGCACGCGGGCAAACAGCGTGCGCTGCAACTGGCCACCCGACAGCGTGTCGATCGGCCGCTTCTCGAAGCCGCCGAGGCCGACGGCCATCAAAGCCTGGCTGACGGCCTCACGATCTTCCCCGGTATAGCGGCCAAGCATGCCGCGCTTCGGCCACAGGCCGAGCGAGACCAGATCGACAACGCGGGCGGGAAAGGAGCGATCGAGTTCCGATTGCTGCGGCAGGTAGGCCGCCCGCACGGCCGGCGCGCGAATGACCTCGCCTGCCATCGGCTTCAGCACCCCGACAATACCCTTCATCAGCGTCGACTTGCCAGAGCCGTTGGCCCCAACCACGGCCGTCAGCGAGCCCTTGCGGATCGCGCCATCGAGGTGATGGATCGCGGGATGGCTGTTGTAGCCCAACGTCAGATCACGGAATGTCAGGCAGGTCTGGGTCATATCGTTCCGTGGGAAACCAAATCCGGCTAAGGTGCGGCCGTTTGGATATGTGATGTTATTACATTAGTCAACAAGCCAATCCGGCGGAATTGCGTCGCGGTGGTCAACTCGCCGTGTAGGCGCCTGGCCCTGGATGGAGCAATTGGCTCAAGCGGTTTCGGTTCAGCCGGCCTTGCCCGAAGCGGACGGCGACTCTAAAGAGGCGCGACCACAACGGAAGGAACTCGCAATGAGCATTCGGCGCATCGATGTTGGCCCGCGCATGAGCCAGATCGTCATCCACGGCAACACCGTCTACCTGGCCGGCCAGGTCGGCGAACCCGGCGGCAACGTCGCCGCGCAGACCCGCGATATTCTGGCGACCATCGATGAATTGCTGGCCAAGGCCGGCACCGACAAGACCAAGATCGTCCAGGCGATCATCTGGCTGGCCGACATGGGCACCTTCGCCGAGATGAATACCGAATGGGACAAGTGGGTGCCGCAGGGCCACACGCCCGCCCGCGCCACCGGCGAAGCAAAGCTCGCCGGCCCGGAATATCTGGTCGAGATTATTATCACCGCGGCGCTGTAAAGGCGCGACGTCAGAACTGCCGATCTCCCCCCACGACCAGGGGGAGATCACTCACCCCTGCGACGGCGTGAACCTTGCCACCAGCGTATGGCTTTCCGCCGGATAGATGAAGCGCACGTGGGTGACCGGGTGCTCGGCACTCCAGGTGCGGCGTTCGACCACTAGGCAAGGTGCCCCGGGATCGATGTCGAGCGCATCGGCGATGGCGTCGTCAGCGCTCATGGCGCGTATCCGATGCTCGGCCTCGCTCCACGGCACGCGGTCGATCAGCCAAGGCCCGGCAGCGATTTCCAGAAACTCTTCGTCCCCGGCTTCCGAAACCGCCGAAAGATTGATCAGACGTTGCTCGAGCGCGAATGGCCGTTCGCCGGCAAAATGAAGACCTTCGAGCCATAGCACTGGACCTGCGGCGGACAGTTCGAGCAACGTCCTGTCCTCCCCATTGCTGCGCCGCTTCAGGCGTTCCAGCCGCTTGTAGCGATAGGGCAGGCCGAGCGCCTCGACTTCGATCCTGATGTCGTGAAGTTCCAGCACGGCTGCCTGCGATTGCGGCTGGCGGACAAAGCTGCCCGACCGGCGGCGGCGTTCGATCAAACCTGCCTTGGCCAACTGGGACAGAGCCTTGTTCACCGTCATGCGTGAGCATTTGTATTCGGCGGTCAGCTCATGTTCGAACGGGATACGGTGGCCGGGCACCCAGGTGCCGGAAAGAATTCTTTCCCGGATATCGGAAAGGATGCGCTGATGAAGCGAGACGGTCTCGCTGTCGTCTATCTCCGTCGGTTCAGCCATGCTCATCTGGATGAACCCTCGGAAAGCGCTGTCATCACGCCGCGAAACCGTTCGGCGATGGCCTTGCGCTTGGCATGTCTGCCATCACTGACCTGTTTCTTGCCATGCACCCAGACACAATCGACCTTGCTGCCATTGGCGAAAATCCAGGCGTCGAGGATTGCATCGCCGGTTTTGCCGGCCAGCGAGGGGTTGCCGGCGTCGAGCGAGACGAGATCGGCGGATGCACCAGGCGCGATTTGCGATGCGCCGGCGCCAAGCGCGACGCTGCCGCCGTCAAGCGCTGCGTCGTACAGCGCGCGGCCGGTCGAGCCGCCAGCCACGGCCAGCACATTGCGGGCGCGGTGCGCGAGGCGCTGCGAATATTCGAGCTGGCGCAATTCGTCGGGCAGGCCGATCAGCACGTTGGAATCGGAGCCGACACCGAAGCGGCCGCCATGCTCCCTGAACAAAGGCGCGGCGAAGGTGCCGTCGCCGAGATTGGCCTCCGTGATCGGGCAAAGGCCGGCAATGGCGCCGCTCCTGGCCATGCCGATGGTTTCAGCATCGGTCATGTGGGTGGCATGGATCAGGCACCAGCGCTGGTCGACATCGGCAGCCCCAAGCAGAAATTCGACCGGACGCGCGCCGGACCAGGCAAGGCAGTCTTCGACTTCTTTCACCTGCTCGGCGACATGGATGTGGATTGGTCCGTTTGGCGCCATGGCCGCAATCACCGTGAGTTCTTCAGGCGTCGCGGCCCGTAGACTGTGCGGGGCAACGCCGACAATTGCTTGATTCAAAGAGCGGACAGATTCCCGGCTTTTCTCAACAAGCCGGGCGAACCGATTCACGTCGTTGATGAATCGGCGCTGGCCCTCGTTTGGCGCGGCACCACCGAAGGAGGAATGTGCGTAAAACACAGGCAACAGCGTCAGGCCGATACCCGTTTCGCCGGCCGCGGCAGCGATGCGCTCGGCCATCTCGGCTGGGTTGGCATAGGGTTGTCCATCACGGTCATGGTGCAGATAATGAAATTCGCCGACGCGCGAAAAACCGGCCTCTAGCATTTCGACGTAGAGCTGCGCCGCCACCGCCTCGACCTGGTCGGGAGTCATCCACAGCGCGAAGCGGTACATCACCTCGCGCCAGCTCCAGAAACTGTCGGCGGAGTGGCCGCGCAACTCGGCGAGCCCTGCCATGCCGCGTTGGAAGGCGTGGCTGTGCAGATTGGCCATGCCGGGAAGGAGAATGGCATGGCGTTCGTCACCAGGAGACGCGGTGCTCCCAGGCTCTACGGCCGCAATGCGCCCATTGGCGAAAGTGATCCGCACATTGTCGTGCCAGCCGTTGGGAAGAAGCGCCTGTTCCGCAAAGATATCGGTCACTTTTCTCTCCGCTTCCCGGTCTCGTGTGCGATGATGACACTTGCAGTGCGTCTCAATATGTATATACATAATCGCCACCGATTGAAACGGAAAAGATGATGGCCGTAGAGAGCAAAAACCCGGCAGGGGGACTTCGCCTGTGGCGCAACGCGCGTCTGGCAACCATGGCTGAAAATTCTGCCGGACTGGGTATCGTCGAGCAAGGCGCGCTCGCCGCGCGCGATGGCCGCATTGTCTATGCGGGTTCGCAATCCGAGATGCCGTCGGCGTTTGCCCAGGGCGAGATCATCGATTGCGAGGGCCGCTGGATCACGCCCGGCCTGATCGACTGCCACACCCATCTCGTCCACGCCGGGAACCGCGCCAACGAGTTCGAGATGCGGCTGGCCGGGGCCACGTATGAAGAGGTCGCCAGGGCCGGCGGTGGCATCGTTTCCTCGGTCAAATCCTTGCGTGCCGCCAGCGAGGACGACCTGGTTGCCCAGACGCTGCCGCGCCTCGATGCGCTGATGGCCGAAGGCGTCACCACCGTTGAAATAAAGTCGGGCTATGGTCTCGATCTTGAAAACGAGAAGAAATCGCTGCGCGCCGCGCGGCAACTGGGCAGTGTACGCCCGGTGATGGTTCGCACCACATGTCTCGCAGCCCACGCGCTGCCGCCCGAAGCCAAGGGCGACAAGGACGCTTTCATCGATCTCGTCGCCAAAACGATCCTTCCCGGCGTCGCCGCGGAAGGCTTGGCCGATGCCGTCGACGGGTTCTGTGAAGGCATCGCCTTTTCGCCCGAGCAGATGTCTCGCGTGTTCGACAAGGCCAAGGCGCTCGGCTTGCCCGTAAAACTCCACGCCGACCAGCTGTCCAACCTGCATGGCGCTGAATTCGCCGCCCGCTATGGTGCATTGTCAGCCGATCATCTCGAATACACCGACGAGGCGGGCGCCATGGCGATGGCCAAGGCGGGGACAGTGGCGACGATCCTGCCCGGCGCCTACTACTTCATCCGCGAGACCAAGAAGCCGCCGATCGCCCTGTTCCGCCAGCTTGGCGTCAAAATGTCGGTGGCCACCGACAACAATCCCGGCACTTCGCCGCTGACCTCGCTGCTTCTGACCATGAACATGGCGGCGACCCTGTTCGGCATGACGGTCGACGAATGTCTTGCCGGCGTCACCCGCGAAGCCGCGCGTGCGCTGGGCCTGCTCGAAGAGACCGGCACGCTGGAACCGGGCAAATCCGCCGACCTGGCGATCTGGGACATCGAGCGCCCCGCCGAACTCGTCTACCGTATGGGCTTCAACCCGCTGCATACCCGCATCTGGAGAGGACAATGACAGAACTGACGCTGAAGCCCGGCGATGCGACGCTGGCCGACTGGCGCGCCATCTACCGTGGCGCCATGCCGAAACTGGACGGTGCCTGTCGCCCGAAAATCAAGGCAAGCGCCGAAGCTGTCGCGCGCATCGTCGCCAAGGGTGAGCCGGTCTATGGGATCAATACCGGTTTCGGCAAGCTGGCCAGCGTGCGCATTCCCGCCGAGGATCTCGAGACCCTGCAGCGCAACATCGTGCTTTCGCATGCCGCGGGCGTGGGCGAGCCGATGCCTGTTGCCATTGCCCGGCTGATGATGGCGCTGAAACTTGCGAGCCTTGCGCAGGGTGCCTCCGGTGTGCGCCCGCAAACCATCGAGTTGCTCGAAGCGATGCTGGCCAATGACGTCATCCCGGTGGTGCCGGCGCAAGGTTCAGTTGGCGCCTCCGGCGACCTTGCCCCATTGTCGCACATGACGGCGGTGATGATCGGTGTCGGCGAATGCTTTACCCCGCATGGCCGCTTCCCGGCCAAGGTCGCGTTCGTCTCGCATGGGCTGGAGCCCGTCACATTGGGCGCCAAGGAAGGTCTGGCGCTGCTCAACGGCACGCAGTTTTCGACGGCCTATGCGCTGGCCGCCCTGTTCGAGGCCGAAGTGCTCTACCAGTCGGCGCTTGTCGCCGGCGCGCTCTCGACCGACGCGGCAAAGGGGTCCGATGCCCCCTTCGACCCGCGCATCCATATGTTGAGAAAGCATCGCGGCCAGATCGAGACCGCGGATGCGTTGCGCAATCTGATGGCCGGCAGCGCCATCCGCGAGTCGCACCGGCTCGGCGACGAGCGTGTGCAGGATCCCTATTGCCTGCGTTGCCAGCCGCAAGTCATGGGCGCCGTGCTCGATGTCCTGCGCAAGGCCGCCGATACGCTCGAAACCGAGGCCAATGGCGTTACCGACAATCCGCTGGTCTTCGCCGAGGACGACACGGCGCTCTCCGGCGGCAATTTCCACGCCGAGCCGGTCGCCTTCGCCGCCGACATGATCGCACTTGCCGCCTGTGAGATCGGCTCGCTGTCGGAGCGCCGCATCGCCATGCTGGTCGATCCCGCGCTGTCAGGCATGCCCGCCTTCCTGACGCCCAAGCCCGGCCTGAACTCCGGCTTCATGATCCCACAGGTGACGGCGGCCGCACTTGTCTCGGAAAACAAGCAGAAAGCCTATCCGGCCAGCGTCGATTCCATCCCGACCTCGGCCAACCAGGAAGACCATGTCTCGATGGCCGCGCATGGCGCGCGCCGGCTGATCGGCATGATCGAGAATGCGACGGCTGTTATCGGCATTGAATTGCTAGCCGCCGCGCAAGGGTGCGATTTCCATGCACCACTCGCCTCGAGTGCGGCGCTTGAAGCCGTGCGCAAGCTGGTTCGCGCCGAGGTGCCGCATCTCGACAATGACCGGCACTTCCACCCCGACATGGAAAAGGCGATCGCCATGGTACGTAGCGGTGCAGTCGCGAAGGCCGCGAGCGCGGTGGCGCTGCCGGGGATTGCGCTATGACACCTTCTTGGCTGACAATAAAACGAGGCACGGCGCCGCTTCTGGTGTCGATCCCGCACACCGGTGTCGACCTCGCCGGCCTCGAAAACCGGCTTATCTCGCCATGGCTTGGTCGCCGCGATTGCGACTGGTGGATCGACAATCTCTATGATTTCGCCGGCGGTCTCGGCGCTACGGTCGTGCACACCGCGATCTCGCGCACAGTCATCGACGTCAACCGCGATCCATCCGGCGCCTCGCTCTATCCCGGCCAGGCAACCACCGGCCTATGCCCAGCCGAAACCTTCGACGGCGATCCGCTCTATCGCGAGGGCGAAGAGCCGGGACCGTCGGAGATCGACGAGCGCCGCGAGAAATTCTTTGCACCCTATCACGCCGCCTTGCAGGCCGAGATCGACAGGTTGCGGACCTTGCATGGCAAGATTGTCCTCTACGACTGCCATTCGATCCGCTCGGTGCTGCCACGCCTCTTCGAAGGCACGCTGCCGGTGTTCAACCTCGGCACGAACGACGGCAGGAGCGCTGATCCGGCGTTGCACGCGATGGTCAACCAGATCATGGCAGAAACCGGTGAGACCTTTGTCGTCAACGGACGCTTCAAGGGCGGCTGGATCACGCGCCATTTCGGCCAGCCGCACCAGGGCGTGCATGCGCTGCAGATGGAGCTCTCCAACCGCGGCTACATGCGCGAGCCGGACGGGAAGGGCACACCGGACAATTGGCCCGCGCCCTACGATGCCGCGTTCGCCGCGCCCATCCGCGCCACGCTGACGCAGATTCTCCAAACCGCCATTGACTGGGCCGGGCGCTGACGCGCCGCCTCATCCGAAAGGGACAATGATGACCGACCCCCGTCACAACATCCGCGAAGTGCGCAGCCCCCGCGGCGACAAGCTCAATGCCCGGTATTGGACGACTGAAGCGCCGTTGCGCATGCTGATGAACAATCTTGACCCTGATGTCGCCGAGAACCCCAATGAACTGGTCGTCTATGGCGGCATCGGCCGGGCGGCGCGTACCTGGAACGATTTCGACCAAATCGTTGCGTCGCTGGAGACGCTTGGCGAGGACGAGACGCTGCTGGTGCAGTCCGGCAAGCCGGTCGGCGTGTTCCGCACTCACCCCGATGCGCCGCGCGTGCTGATCGCCAACTCCAACCTGGTGCCGCACTGGGCGACCTGGGAGAAATTCAACGATCTCGATAAGAAGGGCCTGATGATGTACGGCCAGATGACGGCCGGCTCCTGGATCTACATCGGCACGCAAGGCATCGTGCAGGGCACCTACGAGACCTTCGTCGAAGCCGGCCGCCAGCATTATGGCGGCAATCTCAAGGGAAAATGGATCCTGACCGGCGGCCTGGGCGGCATGGGCGGCGCCCAGCCATTGGCCGCCGTCATGGCTGGCGCCTGCTGCCTGGCGATCGAATGCAATCCGGATTCGATCGACTTCCGCTTGCGCACCCGCTATGTCGACGAGAAGGCCGAGACGCTCGACGAGGCCATGGAAATGATCGAGCGCTGGACCAGGGCCGGCGAGGCGAAGTCCGTCGCCCTGCTCGGCAACGCCGCCGAGATCGTGCCCGAGATGTTCAAGCGCGGCATTCGCCCCGATATGGTCACCGACCAGACCTCGGCGCACGACCCCATCAATGGTTATCTGCCGAAGGGCTGGACTATGGCCGAGTGGCGCGAAAAGCGCGTCAGCGACCCCCGGGCGGTCGAGAAGGCGGCGCGCGCCTCCATGCGCGAGCATGTCGAGGCGATGGTCGCGTTCTGGAACGCCGGCGTGCCGACACTCGACTATGGCAACAACATCCGCCAGGTCGCCAAGGACGAAGGGTTTGAAAACGCCTTTGCGTTCCCCGGCTTCGTGCCGGCCTACATCCGTCCGCTCTTCTGCCGCGGCATCGGCCCGTTCCGCTGGGCTGCACTCTCCGGCGATCCAGAGGATATCTACAAGACCGACGCCAAGGTGCGTGAACTCACCCCCGGCAACACCCATCTGCACAATTGGCTGGACATGGCCCGCGAGCGGATTTCCTTTCAAGGGTTGCCGGCGCGCATCTGCTGGGTCGGCCTTGGCGATCGCCACCGATTGGGCCTCGCCTTCAACGAAATGGTGGCCAAGGGCGAACTCAAGGCGCCGGTCGTCATCGGTCGCGATCACCTCGATTCGGGTTCGGTCGCTTCGCCAAACCGCGAGACGGAATCGATGAAGGACGGTTCCGACGCAGTGTCCGACTGGCCGCTGCTCAACGCGCTGCTCAACACAGCTTCGGGCGCGACCTGGGTATCGCTGCACCATGGCGGCGGCGTCGGCATGGGCTTCTCCCAGCATGCCGGCATGGTCATCGTTGCCGACGGCACGCCGGACGCGGCAAGGCGGCTGGAGCGCGTTCTATGGAACGATCCGGCGACGGGCGTCATGCGCCATGCCGACGCCGGCTATGACATCGCGATCGAATGCGCCAAGGAGCACCAGCTCAACCTGCCAGGCATTCTCGGATAGCGGCTGACGTGATGCGTGTCCTTCGTGCCACCGATTACCGCGTCATGCCGTGGAAGAACGGCGGCGGTACGACGACCGAGATCGCCGTCTCGCCCGATGGTGCCGGGCTCGACGATTTCGACTGGCGCGTCTCGATGGCCCGGGTCGAACGCAGCGGGCCATTCTCCAATTTTGCCGGCATCGACCGCACGCTGTCGGTGCTGGAAGGCGAGGGGATCGTGCTTGATGTCGCGGGCCGTCCGCCGGAGCGGGTGACAGCGGCTTCCCAGCCATTTTCCTTTCCAGCCGACCAGCCGACGAGTGCCGCGCTGATCGCCGGCCCGATCACCGATCTCAACGTTATGACCCGTCGCGGCCGCATGTTGCATTCGGTCGAGCGTCTGGCGATTTCGACGCCTGCGGAAATCCCGGCCGAGGCCGGTCCCACCCTCATCCTTTGTCACGGAGGCGATGCCATTTTCCCCGGCGCCGCGCCCGTTCGTCTCGGACCGCTCGACACCCTGCTGCTCGGGCCGGACGCCTCTGTCTTGCGGGTTCAGCCCGCGCCGGATGCGACCCTTTTCGTGATCCGGATAATCGCTGCCGCCTGACGCGCTTCGCCCAACGGTTACCGCCTGTTTCCAAACATGATCGCGACGCTGGCGAAATATAGCGTAAGCTGGCACTGGCATCACGAAAAAGCCCAAATCCTCTCCGTCGATCGATCCCGACGGGAGCAAGAGGCGCTCGTCTTTGGATTGGTCGAAAGATGACGCTCCGTCGTGGTGCGGAAGTAAACTTTCGGCTTAGGGTTGATGCAACCGATTGCATTCGAACCGGTTTTAGGGCCATTGCCGTGGCGGTGACGCCGCTGAGTGCCCGCTTACGGAATTTTCAATGAATATTCAGACGAACCTAGCCCAGATCGAGAAGACAAGCGCGAGCTTCCCAGTCATCACGGAAGAGCCGATAAGATCCACATTCCTGCCGGAGGAACGGCTCCGGCTGCTCGGCGAAAGCCTGGCCAAGGGCGATCTGACGGATCTGTTCGGCCTGATACCGTTCGACTTTCAAGCCCGTATCCGTGACAGCGCCAAGAAGATCCTCGAAGTCTACCGGTCTACCAATGCCGCGCAGGCGAGGGGCGAAACCATCACGCCGGCCGCGCAGTGGCTGCTCGACAACAACTATCTGATCGAGGAAACCATTTTCCAGGTCAAACGCGACCTGCCGCGCCGCTTTTACCGGCAATTGCCGACCCTGAAACTGCCCGATGGCGGTACCGTGCCGCGCGCATTGGCGCTGGCCTGGACTTATGTCGCGCATTCCGACAGTTCCGTCTCGGCGACCATGTTCAAGTCTATCGTCCAGGGCTTTCAGTCGGTCGAACCGTTGAAGATTGGTGAACTCTGGGCACTGCCGTCCCTTCTGCGTTTCGTGCTGATCGAGAACCTCCGTCGCCTGGCGGTCAGGGTCAACCGCACCCGCCAGATGCGCCAGATCGCCAATGACGTGGCCGACAAGGTGCTGGCGACCGACGACAATCCGGATCGGCAGACGATCCTAGCCAATTTCAGCGCGCATGCGCAGGACACCACCTTTGCCACTCAGCTTCTCTATCGCTTGCGTGACGGATCGCAGAACGCCGGCAAGGCGCTGGAGTGGCTGGAAGGCGAACTCGAGAAGACCGGCTCGGATGCCGAGGAAATCATCATTTCCGAGCACCAGACGCTGTCCAGCGGCAATGTGACCACCGGCAATATCGTCCGCGGCCTGCGCCTCATCAACGACGTCGACTGGACGGTGTGGTTCGAAGGCGTCAGCCGCATCGATACCGTGCTGCGCGAGCGCACCGATTTTGCCGCGCTCGACTTCTTCTCGCGCGATCAATACCGCACCGCGATCGAGGAACTGGCTCGCCGCTCGAACCTTTCGGAGTACCGTGTCGCCGAAAAAGCCATTGAACTGGCCGGCCACGCCGTCGGTGAAACCGTCCCGGAGAGCGGTGAAGGAGTGGACGCCCAGGTCGCATCCGCTCATACCGATGTCGGTTTTTACGTCGTTGGCCCGCGCCGGCTGGAACTGGAAAAGGCGATCGGTTACCGGCCCACGATCAGCCAGACGGTCAAGCGGACCTTCGCCAAGACCGGCTGGCTGGGCATCGTCCTGCCCGTCTTCGCGCTGACCGTCCTGCTGCTTGTCCTGTCCGGCAACGCCCTTTCCAATCTCGGCCTGTCGGTGCCGTCGATCGTGCTGATGCTGGCTCTGTTTGCCGTGCCGGCCAGCGAAGGCGCGCTCGCTTTCTTCAACACCGTGGTCTCGCTGTTCCTTAAGCCGACACGCCTTATCGGTTACGACTACAGGCACGGTGTGCCGCCCGAGGCGCGTACTCTGGTGGTCGTGCCGTCGCTGATCGGCTCGCGTGACGATGTCGAGGAAAACATCCGCAACATCGAAGTGCATTACCTCGCCAATCTGGCGGACGAGATCCATTTCGCGCTGCTTTCGGATTGGCCCGACAGCAAGATCGAGATCGATGCGGCGGATACCGAGATCCTCGACTTCGCCCGCGCCGAAATCGCCCGTCTCAACGCGCGCTATCCCTCCGACGGCGCGCCGCGCTTTTATATCCTGCACCGCCGCCGGCTCTACAATGCCGGTCAAGGGTGCTGGATGGGCTGGGAACGCAAGCGCGGCAAGCTGCACGAACTCGACCTCTTGCTGCGCGGCGACAGCGATACCACCTTCCTGCCGCTCGAAGTCCCGCTGCCGGAAAAGGTCGTCCATGTGATGACGCTCGACGCTGATACCCGCACCACCCGCGATGCGGTATCGAGCCTGGTCGGCAAGCTTTGCCATCCGCTCAACCGTCCGCATTTCGACGCCACGAGGCGCGTCGTGACCGCCGGTTACACCATCCTGCAGCCGCGCATCACCGCTTCACTCACCAGCGGCGACGAAGCCTCGTTCTTCCAGCGCGTCTTCTCGGCCAATCGCGGCCTTGATCCCTATGTCTTCGCTGTTTCGGACCTCTATCAGGACGTCTTCAGTGACGGATCCTTCACCGGCAAAGGCCTCTATCATGTCGATGCCTTCGAGGCCGCCTTGCAGGGCCGCATCGAGGAAAACACCATCCTCAGCCACGATCTGCTCGAAGGCGCCCTGGCGCGCGCCGCACTGGTCACCGACGTCGAACTGGTCGAGGATTACCCGACCCGCTACTCGGTCGATGCCTCGCGCCACCATCGCTGGGCGCGCGGCGACTGGCAGCTTTTGGGCTACATCTTTAACCCTCGTTCCGGCGTTCCGGCCTTGTCGCGCTGGAAGATGGTCGACAATCTGCGCCGCTCGCTGACGCCGATCTTTTGGGTGATGGCGGCGATCGCCGGCTGGACCTTGCTGCCGTTCACGCAGGCCGCGCAGTGGCAGGCCTTGCTGATCCTCAGCCTGTTCATGGCGCCGACCTTCGACGTGGTCAACGCCATCCTGCCCAAGAGCGGCGACCAGACGCCGCGCGGCCATTTCTCGGCGCTGGCGCGCGACGTCGCCTTCGGCACCGCCATGGTGGCGCTGAAGATCGTGCTGATGGCACATAACGCCTGGATGATGGGCGATGCCATTGTGCGCACGCTCTACCGGCTGTTCGTCAGCCGGCAGAACCTCCTGGAGTGGCGCACCGCCTCGCAGGCGCACAAGGCGGGCGACAACGATGTCGGCTCCTATTACGGCATGATGTATGGCGCCGTGATCATCGGCTTTGTCGGCCTCGCCATTCCGGTGCTGGCCGATTCCACCGGTGCCTTCGTCGCCTTCTTCTTTGCCTTGTTCTGGATCGGTTCGCCAGCGATCGCCAGCTGGATCAGCCGCTCCGCCGAAACCGAGGACCGGCTGCGCATATCGCAAGCCGACATCCATACGCTGCGCACCGTGGCGCGGCGCACCTGGCATTATTTCGAAACCTTCGTCACGGCAGAACATCACAATCTGCCGCCGGATAATTTCCAGGAGAGCCCGGCGCCCGTCGTGGCGCCGCGCACCTCGCCGACCAATATCGGCGTCTACCTGCTCTCGGTCGTTTCGGCGCGCGATTTCGGCTGGATCAGCCTTTCCGATGCCATCACCCGCATCGATGCAACCATGACGACCATCGAGAGCATGCCGCGCAGCCGCGGCCATCTCTTCAACTGGTACGACACCACGACGCTCAAGCCGCTCTATCCGCTCTATATCTCGGCTGTCGACAGCGGCAATCTCGCCGGTCACCTGGTGGCGGTGGCGGCGGCCTGCGCCGAATGGGCGGAAGCGCCTTCCGTCCACCTGCAGGGCGATTTCGAAGGCATTCTCGACACGGTGACCATCCTGAGCGAAAGCCTCGATGAACTGCCCGACGACCGCCGTCAGTTGCGCCCGTTGCGCCAACGGCTTGTCGATCGCCTCGACGGCATGCGGCGCGCCGTCGACACGATCAAGGCCCAGCCGGAAATGGCGTCGATCCGCACCATCAACCTGGCGGTGCTGGCCGGCGAAATCCGCAAGCTCGCCACCGCCATTCACACCGAGGCCGCATCGCCGCAGAGTGACGTCATCGTCGACTGGGCGGCAAGGCTCGAAGCCACCTGCGAGGCGCACGTCCACGACGCCCACAGCGACGAAAACGCTGTCGAGGCTCTGCGTGCCAAGCTGCTCACCTTGCGCGAGCGCACCCGTCGTTTCGCCTTCGAGATGGAATTCGCCTTCCTGATGCGGCCGGAGCGCAAGCTTTTGTCGATCGGCTACCGGGTCGAGGAACATCAGCTCGACGAAAGCTGCTACGATCTTCTGGCTTCCGAGGCGCGGCTGACCAGCCTGTTTGCCATCGCCAAGGGCGATCTGCCAACCGAACACTGGTTCAGGCTCGGCCGCCCCATCGTCGAGATCGGCTTCCAGGGCGCGCTGATGTCGTGGTCCGGCTCGATGTTCGAGTACCTGATGCCGCCGCTGGTGATGAAGGAGCCGCAAGGCTCCATCCTCAACCAGACCAGCAAGCTGATCATCAAGCGCCAGATGCAGTACGGCCGCCAGAAGAACGTGCCGTGGGGCATCTCGGAAGCGGCCTACAACGCCCGCGACCGCGAACTGACCTATCAGTACACCAATTTCGGCGTGCCGGGGCTTGGGCTCAAGCGCGGCCTTGGCCAGAACACGGTAATTGCGCCTTACGCGACTATCATGGCGGCGCAGTTCAACCCGCGCGAAGCGGTGCAGAATCTGGCCCGGCTGCGCGAGATCGGCGCGCTTGGCCGTCATGGCTATTATGATGCGGTCGACTTCACGCCGCAGCGCGTGCCGGAAGGCACCAACCAAGCGGTCGTGCTGAACTACTATGCCCACCATTCGGGCATGTCGATCGCCGCCGTCGCCGACGCCATCTTCGAAGGTCGCCTGCGCGATCGCTTCCACAGCGATCCGGTCATTGAATCGGCCGAACTGCTGCTGCAGGAGAGGGCGCCGCGCGATATTCCGACCGCCACCGTCCGCACCGAGGCCGACGAGCGCTCCAAGGACGAGACCGAAACCGAGAGCCCCGATACCCGCATCGTGCTCGATCCCGTGCGGGCGCTGCGTTCGACCAATGTGATGTCCAACGGCCGCTATTCGGTGATGGTGACCGCGACCGGCTCCGGCTACAGCCGCTGGGGCGATCTTTCCGTCACCCGCTGGCAGCCCGACCCCGTCGAGGACCGGCTTGGCTCCTACATCTTCCTGCGCGACGCTGCCACCGGCGACTGGTGGTCGGCGACATCGGAGCCCAGACGCGCCGCCGAGGAAAAGACGCAAACCTTGTTTTCCGACGACAAGGCGAGCTTTGTCAAAACCGCCGGCACGCTGCGCTCCGAGGTGGAATGCATCGTTGTTTCCGAGGGCAATGGCGAGGGCCGCCGGATCACGCTCTACAATGAGAGCACGTCAGACCGTCACATCGAAGTGACGTCCTTTGCCGAGCTGGTGCTGGGCTCGGAGGCCTCCGACAACGCGCATCCGGCTTTCTCGAAGATGTTCGTGGAAACCGAGATCGCCGCCAACAATGGCGCGATCTTCGCCACGCGCCGCAAGCGCGAAACCAGCGAGCCCGATGTCACCCTGGTGCATTTCGTCACCGATCCGTCGGGACCGGCGCGTGATGCCGAAGCCGAGACCGACAGGCGCGCCTTCATCGGCCGTGGCCGCACCATCGTCGATGCCGCCGCTTTCGATCCAGGCGCCAGGCTGGGTGGCCATTCCGGCTTCACGCTCGATCCCATCGCCTCGCTGCGCCGTCAGGTGCGCGTGCCCGCCAACAAGAAGGTATCGCTGACCTTCTGGACAGTCGTCGGGGCCAACCGCGCCGAGCTGGATGAGGCCATAAGCCGGCTCGACCATCAGGAGAGCTTTGCTCGCCAGGCCATGCTTGCCTGGACGCGCAGCCAGGTGCAGACCCGCCATATGGGCCTCAGCCTGACCGATGCGGCCAATGTGCAGAAACTGGCGCGCTATCTGATCTATCCCGACCCGTTCCTGCGGCTGCCGGCCGAGTCCGTTGCTTCCGGATTGGGCAAGCAGTCGAGCCTGTGGCCGACAAGCATTTCGGGCGATTACCCGATCTTCCTGG
Organism: Mesorhizobium sp. B2-5-4; assembly: GCF_006441095.1. Classification (NCBI taxonomy): domain Bacteria; kingdom Pseudomonadati; phylum Pseudomonadota; class Alphaproteobacteria; order Hyphomicrobiales; family Phyllobacteriaceae; genus Mesorhizobium; species Mesorhizobium sp. B2-5-4. The sequence continues at coordinate 62,366 of NZ_VFUR01000004.1, forward strand.
TCAGGATCGGCGACGTTGCCGATCTGGAGATCGTTGCCCAGGCGTTGCGCTTCCAGGAATATATGCGCACCCGCGGCATGATGATCGACTTCGTCGTCGTCAACGAGCAGGCTTCCTCCTATGTCCAGGATCTGCAGCGCGCGGTCGAAACGCTTTGCGAAAACAGCCGCTTGCGCGGCAAGGAACTCGGACCCCGCCAGCACATTTTCGCGGTGCGCCGCGACCTGATGGAGGAAACCACCTATAAGACGCTGCTCGCCGTCGCCCGAGTTGTGCTGCATACGCGCAACGGCACCATCTTCGACCAGATCGAACGGGCCGAAGCGGCCGCACTGCAGGCACGCGATGGCCAGCAGCCGGCAGGGTTGCCAGGCCCGCGCGAAATTCCGGCGCCCGCACCGCAGATGCATGCATTTGCCTCGCAGGCGGGGGCCGATGTCAGTGCTGATGGCTCCGGCCTCAGCCAGTGGAACGGTTTTGGCGGCTTCGACGGCGACGGGCGGCATTATGTGGTGCGCCTGACTGGCGGGCGCACCACGCCGCAACCCTGGATCAACGTCGTCTCCAACGCCTCGTTCGGCTTCCACACCTCGGCCGAAGGTGCTGCCTTCACCTGGAGCCGCAACAGTCGCGATTACCAGTTGACGCCATGGTCGAACGACCCGGTGTCCAACCGGCCGGGCGAGGGCGTCTATATTTACGACCAGACCAGCGGCAAGGCGTTCTCGCCGATCGCCGCGGTGGTGCGCGATCCCTCGATGACCTACGAAGCGTGGCATGGCCAGGGCTTCTCGACCTTCCGCTCGAAGCGCGGATCGTTGTCGATGGACCTGACCCACGTCGTCGATCCCATCGATCCGGTGAAGATCACGCGGCTGCGCATCCAGAATTCCGGCCCGGTACCGGCCCGGCTGCGCGTTTACGCCTATGCCGAATGGGTGCTTGGCGGGCATCGGTCGCGCACCGCGGCAACTATAGTGCCGTCCCGCGACGGTGCCACCGGCGCGCTGCTGGCGCAAAATCCCTACGGGCTCGATTTCAGCGAGCGGGTGGCCTTCCTCGCCGCCGACACCGGCGTCCACTCGGTGACATCAGACCGGGCCGAGTTCCTCGGCCGGCACGGGTCCAGCGAGTTGCCGCAGGCGGTGCTGAGCGGCGCGGCCCTGTCAGGCCGCGTCGAGGCCGGAGATGATCCTTGCGCGGCGATCGCCCGCGACATCGAGATTCAGGCTGGCGGCGACGTCACGCTCATCTGGCTGCTTGGCGATGCCGAGTCTTCGGCGCAGGCGAGCGCGCTGGTGCAGAAGCACCGGGGCAAGGATTTCGACCAGCGCCTGGCCGACAATGAGCGCGAATGGCGCGCCTTCCTCGACACCATCCAGGTCGAGACGCCCGACAAGGCGCTCGATGCCATGGTCAATCACTGGCTGCCTTATCAGAGCCTTGCCTGCCGCATCCGCGCCCGCTCGGCTTTCTATCAGGCAAGCGGCGCCTTCGGCTTCCGCGACCAGTTGCAGGACACACTCGCCTTGCTGGCGCATGATCCCACGCTGGCGCGCGACCAAATCCTCAATGCCGCGCGGCGGCAGTTCCCGGAAGGCGACGTGCAGCATTGGTGGTTGCCGCGCACCGGCGCCGGCGTGCGTACCCTGATCTCCGACGACGTGGTGTGGCTCGCCCACGCCACGGCCCGCTATCTCTTGGTGACCGGCGACGCCACTATCCTGAAGGAGCAACTGCCTTTCCTCGACGGACAGGTGCTGGGCGAGGGCGAGCACGACGCCTTTTTCACCCCGGAAATCTCGAAGAAGACGGTGTCCCTGTACGACCACTGCGCGCGTGCGCTCGACCTCGCCATCAAGCGCAGCAGTCCAGCCGGCCTGCCGTTGATTCTCGGCGGCGACTGGAACGACGGCATGAACCGTGTCGGCGAGCACGGCAAAGGCGAGAGCGTGTGGCTGGGCTGGTTCCTGCTGAAGACGCTGGGCGACTTCGCCGCGGTCGCCAGGACCGAGGGCGACACCAAGCGCGCACAGGCCTGGACAAAACATGCCGACGCGCTGAAGCGAGCGCTCGAAAGCACGGCATGGGATGGCGAATGGTACCGGCGCGGCAGTTTCGATGACGGCACGCCTTTGGGGTCGCGTACATCGCAAGAGTGCAAGATCGACTCCATCGCCCAGTCCTGGAGCGTGCTTTCGGGCGAGGGCGACCCGGCGCGGTCGACCACCGCGATGCAGCAGGCGACGAAGCTGCTCGTCGACGATCATCTCAAGATCGTCAAACTGTTCACTCCACCCTTCTCGAAGACGCAGAAGGATCCCGGCTACATCAAGAGCTATCCGCCTGGCGTGCGCGAGAATGGCGGCCAATACACCCATGCCGCCACCTGGTTCGTCATTGCGCTCGCCGAGATGGGGCAGACCGATGAAGCCTATCGCTGCTTCTCGATGCTGAACCCGGTCAACCACGCGTTCGACGAGGCGTCGACCGAGCACTACCGCGTCGAACCCTATGTAGTGGCGGCCGATATCTATGCCGGGGACGACAAGGGTGGGCGCGGCGGCTGGACTTGGTACACCGGCTCGGCGGGCTGGCTCTACCGGGCGGCGGTCGAAGGCATCCTGGGCATCGAACGGCGCGGCAAGCAGATCACATTCCGGCCGAAGCTGCCCAGCCACTGGGATGGCTACCAGGCTTCGCTTAAGATGCTGGGCGCCGACATCAAGGTCCAGGTCGTTCGCGACAAAAAGGCCAAGACGATCTCGCTCGAAGTCAACGGATCGAAGACAAAAGCGGCGTCCTTTGAACCCAAGGCCGGCGGCCAGACCGAGGTCGTGGTCAAGATACCAGCGTAAAATCAGCAGTTTATGTCAGAAGCGCGCGCGTCCTCCGGACGCGCGCCGCCGCGCCCTGTTTACTTGCGCGCGATCTGTGGGGCGTCCGCCAAAGACGCGCGAAACCGACCGTGCAAGCTCGCGTTGATTAAAAATGTGGCAGTGCTCCGCTGCTGCCACGATTTTGCCGCAAGGCTGACATTTCACCTTTTATCTCAAACCGTTAGGTGATCACGTCAGATTTCGTATCGTCGTCATCTTTTGTTCGCTAAACGGGAACGGAAGCGATAGACGGGCATTGTTTTGCGACGCATCAACCGTTAGGTGTTACGAAATGGTGCAGTGCACAATATTGGTGTTGGGCACAATAGAAAGTTGGCGGAGTAGCTAAAGTGTCACTTCTGCAGATCTATTGGAGAGCGCTGGGATATCTGGCTGCCGACAAGAAGCGCGTCGCGCTGATCTGTGCGGCCAACGTCGCGCTTGCAGCCATCGCGATCCTTGAGCCGATCCTTTTAGGCCGGGTGATCGGCGCTATTTCCGAAAAAGGTCCGGTGTTTTCGACGCTTGCGGTTTGGGCAGCTCTCGGTCTCTTCAATGTCATGGCCTTCGTGCTGGTGGCGCGTGGCGCCGATCGTTTCGCCCATGCCCGTCGTTCGGAAGTGTTGTGCCAGTCCTTCGAGCGCGTAATCACCATGCCGCTCGCCTGGCATCACCAGCGCGGCACCTCCAATTCGCTGCACACGCTGCTGCGCGCCGTTGAAACCCTTTTCAGCTTGTGGCTCGAATTCATGCGCGTGCATCTTTCGACGGCCATCGCGCTGGTGCTGCTGGTGCCGACCGCGCTTGCGATGGACGTCCGCATGTCCATTGTGCTGCTTGGCCTTGGCGTCCTTTACGTGGGCATCGGCCGTATCGTCATGCGCCGCACCAAGGCAGGGCAGACCGCCGTTGAGCGTCACTATCATACCGTGTTTGCCCATGTGACCGACAGCGTCAGCAATGTCGCCGTGCTGCAGAGCTACAACCGCATCGGCCACGAGACCGCGGCGTTGAAGCGTTACGTCAAGGGCCTGCTCGACGCGCAGAACCCTGTGCTCGACTGGTGGGCGATTGCCAATGCGCTGAACCGCCTGTCCTCGACCATTTCGATGATGATCGTGCTGTCGATCGGCGCGTATCTCGTCACCCGTGGCCAGCTCCGCGTCGGCGACGTCGTGGCCTTCACCGGCTTTGCCGGAATGCTGATCGCCCGTCTCGACCAGATGTCGGCCTTCACCACTCAGATTTCGGAAGCCCGCGCGAAGCTTGAGGATTTCTATAAGCTCGAGGACTCGGCCGCCGATACCGCCGAGCCGGACGGCCTGCGCGACCTTGCCAACGTCACCGGCCATGTCCGTTTCGAGGATGTCAGCTTCGAGTTCGCCAATTCGGGGCAGGGCGTCAGCGATGTGTCCTTCGAGGTGCAGGCGGGCCAGACCGTCGCCATTGTCGGGCCGACAGGTGCGGGCAAGACCACGCTCATCAATTTGCTGCAGCGCGTCTTCTCGCCGTCCAGTGGCCGTATCCTGATCGACGGCATCGATACCCGCACGGTGACCCGCAAGTCGCTGCGCCATTCGATCGCCACCGTGTTCCAGGATGCCGGGCTTCTCAACCGCTCGATCGAGGACAATATCCGGGTCGGCCGTGCCGACGCGACCAACGAAGAAATCCATGCCGCCGCCACCGCGGCCGCGGCGCAGGATTTCATCCTGGCCAAGAGCAACGGCTACGACACGGTGGTCGGCGAACGTGGCGGCCAGTTGTCTGGCGGCGAGCGCCAGCGCATCGCCATCGCCCGTGCCGTGCTGAAGGATGCTCCGATCCTGGTGCTCGACGAGGCGACCAGCGCACTCGACGTCGAGACCGAGGATCGCGTCAAGGAAGCGATCGACGAATTGCGCCGCGACCGCACCACCTTCATCATCGCCCACCGCCTGACCACCGTCCGCGACGCCGATCTGGTCGTGTTCATGGACAAGGGCAAGGTGGTGGAGATGGGTGGCTTCGCCGAACTGTCGCTGCGCAACGGCCGCTTCGCCAGCCTGCTGCGCGCCGGCGGCCTGCTCAATGACGAGGAAGTCCGCCGCCTGAGCCGCTCCGTACAGGGTGAGGCCGCTTGAGCCGGTTTTTCCTTCCCCCACAAGAGGGAAGGAAGACGCTTCTACGCCTGCGACACCACCGCTCGATTGCCCCAAACGCATCGGCGGTCTATGTAAAGTCGCATGAGTGACACCACCTCACGCCTGAGCGGCTGGGCCGATCTTGCCAATCCGACGCGGTTCGTCGGGATGGCCGACAAGCTTGTACCGTGGTTGGCGGCGCTCGCCGCGCTCGTCCTCGCCGTCGGCCTCTATATGAGCTTCACCGCGCCCGAGGATTTCCAGCAAGGCATCACCGTTCGCATCATGTACATCCATGTGCCTTTCGCCTGGCTCGCCATGATGTGCTACACGCTGATGGCGCTGTCTGCCCTCGGCACGCTGGTCTGGCGCCATCCGCTAGCCGATGTCGCGCTCAAATCAGCGGCCCCCATCGGTGCGGTCTTCACCGCGCTGGCGCTGATCACGGGTTCGATCTGGGGCAAGCCGATGTGGGGCACCTGGTGGGTCTGGGACGCAAGGCTGACCTCGGTGTTCGTGCTGTTCCTGATGTATCTTGGTATCATCGCGCTGACCCGTGCGCTGGATGATGCCAGCCGCGCCGCCTGGGCCGCCGCCATCATCACGCTGGTCGGCTTCATCAACATCCCGATCATCAAATTCTCGGTCGACTGGTGGAACACGCTGCACCAGCCGGCTTCCGTGTTCAGGCTCGGCGGCCCGACCATCGATCCCAGCCTGCTCTGGCCGCTGCTGGTGATGGCCGTCGGCTTCACCGCGCTCTTCTTCACGCTGCATCTGATGGCCATGCGCACCGAAATCCGGCGCCGCCGCGTCATTGCCATGCGGCGGGTGGCGGCGCGGCAGGCGGAGCGTCCGGCCTAGAAATTCACCCCATAAGTCCGCGTGCCGCCACCGGCAGCGTTCCCAGCACCTTCTCACCGTCGATCAGATTGACCTCGTTGAACAGGTTGGTGACGACGCAGCAATGGTCCGGCACCACACGCACGCGTTTGCCAATGCGCAGCTTGCCATCGCCCGACAGCGTGACCGTACCGTGCTCCTCGCTCAGGCCCGTCACCAGCGCTCCCGGCACGCCCATCAACTCTCCGAAATCCTTTAGCCCCAGCGTGTCGCTGGACAAGGCCTTGCTGCCGGCATCGAGAATGGCGCGTGACGCTGTCGGATGGCTGACCACGGTTGCCAGCACCGTCAGCGCGCAATCGTCTAGGCCGCCGACGCCTTTGGCGACCTGGTAACGGTCGAGATAGATATAGGTGCCGGGCCGGTATTCGGTAACGACGGAGCCATCGGCGGAACGCCACATGTCAGGCGTGCCGCCGCTGGAGATGCGCTCGCAAGCGAGACCCGAGGCGGCCAGCGCCTGTTTGGCGTCGGCAAGCCAGGCTTCGGCCTCCATGGCCCGGCCGGCGGCCGGATAGGTCATCAGTCCGCCGAAGGCAAGGCCGCCGGCCTTGTCCATCAACCTCGCCAGCGCAACCGCTTCATTGGCAGTCTGCACGCCGCAGCGTCCCATGCCGGTGTCGCATTCGACCAATACCGATAGCGGGTGCCCGGCATCGATGAAGGTGGCGGCGAGCCCTTCCAGCGTCTGCGCGCTGTCGGCCGTCACCGACAGCTTCACGCGACCATGCAGCGCCTTCAGCCGTTCGAGCTTGGCGCGCCCAAGGATGTTGTAGGGGAGAAAGATATCCGTCAGCCCGGCATCGGCCATCACCTCGGCCTCGCCGATCTTCTGGCAAGTAATGCCTACGGCGCCAGCCGCCACCTGTTTCTTCGCCCAATAAGGCAGCTTGTGCGTCTTGATGTGCGGCCTGAGCTTCAGTCCGTTCTTGTCGGCATGGGCTTGCGCTCTGGCGATGTTGGCTTCGGCGCGTGCGGCGTCGATGAGGATCGACGGCGTATCGAGGTCATGGATGGTCGGCATCGGCTATCTCTGTGAAAATTCGCAGGGTTTATGAGCCTGAAAGCAAGCGATGTCACGCCGCAGGCGAACCCGATCGGTGGGCCATGGTCGGGAACGCGCAAGGCTCGAATAAGCAGAATGGATCGACACCGCACCGGCGTTCGGCTATGCGATCTATCGGAAAAACCGAGACCAGGGGTCATGATCATGAAACGCTCCGCAATCAACGATATCATCCGCGAAGCCGACGCTTTCATCCGCTCGTTCGGCTACATCATGCCGCCCTTCGCCTACTGGTCGCCGGAAGAGATGAAGGCGCGTCAGGTCGATTCCTCGGCCATCTTCACCTCACGGCTCGGCTGGGACATCACCGACTACGGCCAGGGCAAGTTCGACGATCTCGGCCTGTTCCTGTTCACCGTTCGCAACGGTCGCTACGAGGACATGAAGAAGGGCATGGGCATGCTCTATGCCGAGAAGATCATGATCTCGCGCAAGGAGCAGATGTCGCCGATGCACCGCCACAACATCAAGGCCGAGGACATCATCAACCGCGGCGGCGGCAAGCTGGTGCTTGAACTGTTCATGCATGACCGCGATGGCGGTATCGACCCCAAGGCCGAGGTGTCGGTGCCGGTCGACGGAACCATCCACAGGTTGCCGGCGGGCGGGCTGTTGAAGCTCGATCCGGGCCAGAGCGTCACGCTTTTGCCCGGCGTCTGGCACGCCTTCTGGGCCGAAGGCAAGGATGTCCTGATCGGCGAGGTATCGACCGTCAATGACGATCGCACCGACAATGTCTTCCGCGAGCCGATCGGCCGTTTCGCCGATGTCGAGGAAGACACGCAGCCACTGCACTTGCTGGTGGCCGACTATGACAAATGGCTGGGCTGAAGGCATCCGCCCTTAGCGCCAATTCGCCCCCAGATTTGCGGGCCAGTAACCAAGTCCGAGGAGTAAGTCTTGAAATCAGTTCTAGTTGCCGTTGCCGCCTTGGCGGCCCTCAGCTTGCCGGCCCATGCGGCCGGCTTTGATGACATTGTCCTTTCCGCGACGAAGGACGGGGGAACGCCTCAGAGCAGCTTCCCTGTCGACACACCGGTGATTTATGTGTCGGCCGATTTGGTGGATATCGCGCCCACATCGAAAATCACATTCTCCTGGGTCTCGGTCGATTCCCACGGCGCCGCACCGGAAAACTATACTATCGACAAGGTCGACCTCGACGTCGGAGCGAACAACGAGGCTGATTCACAACTCACCAAACCTACGGCGGGATGGCCGGAGGGCACCTATCGTGTTGATTTGGCCATTGATGGAACGGTTGCGGAATCGGTGCCCTTCAGCATTCCATGATCGGAAATTAACCGCCTGGGAAGGTCGGCCGGCGCCCTGTTAGTCGCTTTCGGGTGGCGCTTCTTTTTGCCAGCCGGCTAGCTCCGGCAGGTCGTCAAGCCAACTTTTCTCGGTCATCAAGGCATCGCTGGTCTGCGGTGCCGCCTCCGTGGCGTTTTGAATCAGCCAGTCCACCCACTTCCGATAGGCAACCGGGTCAAGTTGGGGCGGCAGCACCTTGGCCTTGAGCAGCATCCTCTTGCGGAAACTGGTTTGCCTGCGCAGTTTGGTGGTCGTGAATTTGATTGCCTTACCTTGGTATTCAACTATCCACCGGACGCTCCCATGGCTGACAAGCCTGTCGACGGCGAATCCGGCATCGACCGGTCTATGGCGCCAAGGAAGCTCGATAGCGTTCTTCCTCAGATCGATAGCCCATCGCCTGTAATTGGCCCCGGTACGCTGAGACGGCAGCACGCCGGCCTGTTCGAGCATCTTCCTTCGGAACGTAGGCTGCTTCTTGAGCTGGCCGGTCGTCAGTTCGATTCGATGTCCACGAAATTCGACCTGCCACCGGACCCTCCCATTGCCGACATACTTCACCAACCTGTCGATGAAGAACTCGCCATCGGCCAGCATCACGCAGCCTTGGCTGATGCTTTCGCGGATGAACTCCGTGTCAGTGACCATCAGGCGGCCTTATACGGGAATGGCAGCCCACATGCGATCGGTGAAGGGCAAGATCGCCGCGCTTCTGGCCTTTAGGTCCGGTTGGCGTGGGCGCGTTGCTCCTGTGCCTTCTTACAGATGTCATCCAATTTTTCGCGGACCCGGTCGTTATCAAACAGCAGCTTGGCGCGTGAGAATCCTCTGCTACGAAGCTCCCATTCAATGGCAAGCCATCCTTCATAGTCGCCAGACGCCGCAAGCTTCCCGGCTTCGCGCCACATATGCGCGTCACGCTCTCGGGACACACCTTTCTCCCGTGCTAATGCGCCAAGCATATAGGCATATAGGCATATAGGACGTCGGGCCCCGCTGAAATCGCTGCGCGACAGCTTTTTTTGCGAGGGACGCCCATTATTTTTACATTTTGTGATTTGCACGATATGGTTAACAGGGCTCTGGTAGGTGCAGGCCTTTCTGGCTTCAGGCGTTTGGGCAGAAAAAAGGGCGGGGGTGTGAAAGGTGGCCAAACATGGCCAATACGAACACCATTGTCTTGAGCGGCGACTATGGCTACCGCCAATATAAGGCATCAAACCTGCCCGCCGACACCACAATCGATGCCACCAACGCCTCGTGGATCGTTGCCAATCAGGGAAGCCCCACCAACCTCTATCCCTTCGCGGTCGTCAACCCCGGCGACAACCTCACGGCTTTCGGCGGCACGATCAACGGCACGGTCTCCCAAACCGGCGACTGGGAGAACATCTACGTCAACTCCGCCGCAGTCCGTGTGAATTCAGCCCACAGCTTTGTCATCGACGACTTTACGATCACCCAGCCCTGGGATGGCATCCGTGTCGGCGGCACTGGCACCTTTCTTATCGAGGATAGCTATGTCGGCAACTCACGAGACGACGCGGTCGAGGACGACGACGTCATCGGCGGCACCATCCGGGATTCCTTGTTCGACCACGTGTTTTCCGGAGTGAGCCTTGGCGACGGTGAGGTGAATGGGTCTGGCAACTCGGTCACCATGGATGGCATGCTTCTGGGCATGGGAGAGTATCTTCGCAAGGGCGTGATGACCCACGGTTCGCCATTCAAACTCGACAAGGGCACAGGCGCCAACGACATCGTACCCAGCTTGCACTTTGTCGACTGCGTTGTGGCGATCACCGACGTTCACCACAACGGCTTGGAGCGGGTGCAGCGGGCCTGGGACAAGACAGTCGAGTCGCACGGCAATTACTATCTCAACCTCTCCGACACGCCGCTGCCGGCGAATTATCCAATGCCCCCCGCTGGCTGGACGGTCCTTCAAGGCCAGGCGGCCCGCGACTATTGGGACCACGCCAAGGCGGCCTGGCATGCAGCCCATGACGGGACCGACCCGACACCGTCACCTCCGCCCCCGCCGACCGACCCGACACCGCCACCTCCGACGGACCCGACACCGCCACCTCTGACGGACCCGACCCACGGAACGACCGGCAACGATACATTTGTCGGCACCGGCGCGGCCAATACCTTTGATGCCCAGGCTGGCAACGATACACTGCGGGGCCTCGGTGGCAACGACGTGCTGACTGGTGGCAAGGGCGAGGACACCTTCGTGTTTGACACGGCCTATGGCCCCGGCAATGTCGACACGATCACCGACTTCGACGCAGAACATGACGCGCTTTATCTCGACAGTGCTGTCTTCACCAAGCTCGGCCCCGGTTCCTTGTCCAGCCCGACACAGGTGAACTCGTCGTATTTCGAGTTGCAAGAACACGCCGCCCACAGCAACGATTACCTGCTCTACGACCGGACCACGGGCGTTCTGTCCTATGATCCCGACGGCTCGAAATCGGCCCCGCAGGTGGAAATCGCCCATCTGGAGCCCGGGGCGGCCCTGACCTATCACGACGTGTTCGTCGTTTGATAACTTCTGCGATCGCACCGATAGTGGTGTCGCCGCCATCGGCCCGGAACTGGTGATGGCACCGCTGATTGCAAGGGCCGGCGCATGTGCGTCTGTCACGATCAATGTGGCCGACGTTTATGGGCAACGTGAAGAATCATCCATGGACGACGGCGTTTGGCTCCTGGACTGGGTCGCGAAGCCAGCCGACTGTTCGTCCGGCAGCTTCCTAACGAGAAGCTCCTACATCAGGTGCTGCGAATGGAACCGAGGCGAAGTCTGTGCCGCCTTCAGGCAACCGTTTGATTGAACTGCGGAAACGGCGGCCGCATCAGCATAGCAAAATTAGTCAACCAGCATGTAACTCTTAGCGTTCTCTAATGCGCCTTAACTACTTGATTTTGTTGTTAAAAAGAGAAGTGGCTGGGGAACCTGGATTCGAACCAGGACTAACGGAGTCAGAGTCCGTGGGTCTACCGTTAACCTATTCCCCAGCAGGCGCGGTCATGGACCGCGCGGGCCGAACGGCTGAGCCGCTTGAGCGCTGCCTTGTAGCCGCCAGCGGAAAATAGTCAAGCCTGCTCTGCGGTTCAATCGCAACGTTTCGGCCTCTGGTATCAGGCGCCGAGTTCATATGGCGCGCACAATGCGGGTGCAAAGTCCGATCCGATGCCTCAGCTCTCCTTGCGGCTGAATTGCGAGCGTTCGAAGAACAGCACGATGCCGAGGCCCAGAAACAGCGGGATGATCAGATAAAACAGCCGGAACACCAGCAGCGCCGCCAGTACGCCGACCGGTTCCATGTCGGAAAGCCCGGCCAGAAACACCACCTCGAACACGCCGAGGCCACCCGGCGCATGCGAGATCTGGGCGACCGAGAAGGAGACGAGGAAGACGCCCAGCACGACAAAATAGCCGGGATTGTGCACTCCGGGCAGGGCGAAGAAAATGATCGCCGCGGCGGCGATCAGTTCGATCGGGCCGATCAGCAATTGCCGTGCGACGATCGGCAGCGCCGGATAGTGCAATTGGAAGCTGCCGATCGTCAACGGGCGCAGATGCAGCCAACTGCCGAATATATAGGCTGCGACGAGGATCAGCATCGCGATGCCTGCGGCCTCCGACAGGCCGTGATGGGCGATGCCGGAGAATCGGTCGATAATCTGCGGCTCGAACACCAGCACAAGGCCCGAGGCGAGTATCGTCGACAGCACGAAGGTTATCCAGCAGACCGCCACCAGCACGCCGACTTCCTGGCCGGTCAGGCCCCTGGTGCCGTATGCGCGGTAGCGGATGACGGCGCCGGAAAACACCGAACCGCCGATATTGTGCGACAGCGCATAGGTGGTGAAGGAGCAGAGCGTGACGAACAGCCACGACACTCGTCTCCCGATATGCAGCAGCGCGATGTGATCGTAGCCGGCGAGCGCGGCATAGGCAACGACCGAACTCAAGCCTGCCAGTATCCAGTCGCGAGCCGGAATGGCCGCCAGCCCGTCCCAGACGTCATCCAGCGAGATGCCGCGCAATTCATGCCAGAGCAGCAGCAACGAGAAGATCACCGCGCCGATGCCGACGACCGGCCAGAAATAGCGTTTCCAGTTCATTGCCCGACTGCCATGCGTTGTGTATCCGCTTCCTTTCTGTCGAGAGGCCAACCGCCCCGCATTCCCCATTCATTTCAGAAATGCCTCATTGAAGCCGGCTATTCAACCGCGAACACTTGTCGCGCCTGATGCCGGCAAGACCTGCCTGCACTGGACAGGGCGCAAAACGCTGACAAGCGGCGAGGGCATCGGCTTCGACGGGCGCGGTCTTCGCTGGCGCCGCGGTATCAATCCAGCCTTGCGGGTACATTACGGCGGTGCAGCGAAAAAGGCGGTTCGCGCCCCGGCCGGCAAAATTCAGCATGCGGCCCTTGGTGATCGGCCACAGCACTGTTAATCTGGCCGCAACTTGAAACATGCCAAAGCGCCTGCTGCGTCCGTCACCGGTTCGCGCGGCGCCGGAAGGAACGACAGTGGAAGACCGCGACACCGGCGCAGGCGCGCCGGAGGTGGGCGCGTCCAGCGCTTCCCCGGGATCGTCAGGCCCGGGCACAGCCGGTTGGCAGCAACGCCCGACGGAGCCTCGCTCCGTGAACGGGCAGGCAGGCGACGCGACCCACAGCCAGAAGGGCAAGCCCAAGAAACGGCGCAAGCGAAGGCGTGGGCGCAAGGTTTTTGCGCGCGACGATGCGCGCCCCGGGGACAATCGATCGCCGGCACAAGGCAAGGCCGCTGTCGCGGCAGTGGAGCTGAAGCCTGTTGCCGCTGCGGCGATCTCGCCCGTCGTTCCAATCCCACGCCCCGAGCAAGGACACCGCAGGCCGCCGGTGCACGAGCTTCCGGTCTTTGCGGCGCTGGACCTCGGCACCAACAATTGTCGGCTGCTGGTCGCCGTCCCCACGCGTCACGGCCAGTTCCGCGTCATCGATGCCTTCTCACGCATCGTCAGGCTGGGCGAGGGGCTCACCGCCAATGGCCGGCTCGGCCAGCCGGCGATGGACCGCGCGGTTGAGGCGCTGAAGGTCTGCGGTGACAAACTGCGCGGCCGCAAGATCAGGAAGGCAAGGCTGATCGCCACCGAAGCCTGCCGCACCGCCGAAAACGGCGTCGAGTTCCTCGATCGTGTAGAACGCGAAGCCGGCCTGAAGCTCGAGATCATCGACCGTCAGACCGAAGCCCGCCTTGCGGTTTCCGGCTGCGGTTCGCTGGTCGAGCGCGACACGCAAGGCGTCGTCCTGTTCGACATCGGCGGCGGCTCCTCCGAGATAGCGCTGATCGATCTCACCGGCCGCCGTTCGCCACGCCTCGCCAACCATATCGTTTCGTGGACATCGCTGCCGGTCGGCGTCGTGTCATTGGCGGAACGCTTTGGCGGCCGCACCGTAACGCGCGAGATCTTCACCGCCATGGTCGACGACGTCGCCGGCAGGCTGGCCGCTTTCGAGGGCCGCGATCGGTTGAGCCATCTCAAGGCCAGCCCGAATTTCCATCTGTTGGGCACTTCGGGGACGGTGACGACGCTGGCCGGCGTCCATCTCGACCTCGAACGCTACGACCGCCGCCGGGTCGACGGCCTGTGGATGGACCGCGACAGCGTCGACCGCATGGTGGAGAGGCTGGTCGGCTGGGATTTCCAGCAGCGCTGCGCCAACCCCTGCATCGGTGCTGACCGCGCCGATCTCGTGCTCGCCGGCTGTGCTATCCTCGAGGCAATCCGCGCCGTCTGGCCCTCGGAGCGGCTTCGCGTCGCCGACCGGGGCCTGCGCGAGGGCATATTGAGCGAGCTGATGGCCGATGACGGCGTCTGGCGCAACGATGGACGTGCTAGGGCATGATCATGCTCAAACAAGAAATCAGGCAATGACCAAGAAACCGGAAAAACCAGGGTCCGCCAGCATTCGCGTGTTGAAAACGCGGATCAAGAAAAAAAGTGGCCTGAAGGAATCGTCGCGCCGCTGGCTGCAGCGCCACATCAACGATCCCTATGTCCAGCGCTCCAAAGCCGACGGCTATCGCTCGCGCGCGGCCTACAAGCTGATCGAGATCGACGACAAGCACAACCTCTTGAAACCCGGCATGAAGGTGATCGACCTCGGTGCCGCCCCCGGCGGCTGGTGTCAGGTCGCGGCCGCGCGCACGAAATCGACGGCCGAGCATCCGCATGTCGTCGGCATCGATTATCTCGAAATGGACGCCGTGCCTGGCGCGCCGGTGCTGCTGCTGGATTTTCTCGATCCGCAGGCTCCGCAAAAGCTCTCCGAAGCGCTGGGCGGGGATCCGGATGTCGTGCTGTCCGACATGGCCGCACCGACCACCGGCCACAAGCGGACCGACCATATCCGCACCATGCATCTGTGCGAGGTGGCGGCCGATTTCGCGCTGTCGGTCTTGAAGCCCGGCGGCCATTTCCTGGCCAAGACCTTTCAGGGTGGCGCCGAGAACGAGCTGCTCTCCATGCTCAAGAAGAATTTCCGCTCCGTCCACCACGTCAAGCCACCGGCATCGCGCGATGAGTCGGTGGAGCTTTATCTGTTGGCCAAGGACTTCAAGGGGCGAGAGCCGAGCAGGGAGTAACGCCTTCCCTTCTCCTCTTGCACAAGGGGAGAAGGGAGAGAGCCTCACTCTCCCGGCGATCTCACCTGTTCCAGCGTCTTGGGCGTTGTCAGCGGGCCATGGCGGGAGACGGCATTGCCGGCATCGGGTGCCAGCCGCATGAACGACAGCGATGCCGCCGCCGATACCGCCGCCACGAGGAAGAAGGCGATATGGAAGTCGCCCAGCGTCAGCGGGCCGCCATGGATCGAGGTCGAGACTTCCAGAACGCCGCCGGCGAGCGCCACGCCGAGCGCGATTGACAATTGCTGGAACACCGCCGTGATCGGTGTCGCCTTGCTGGTGTCCTCGGCCGACACCTCGGCATAGGAGAGTGCGTTGACACCGGTGAAGAACATCGAGCGGATGAAGCCGCCGACCAGCAATATGGCCAGCATCAACGCATAGGGCGTCTCTGGGGTGAAGAGACCATAGATGGCGATCGATGCGGCGGCGACAAGCGAGCCCAGGATCAGCACGCGGCGGAAGCCGACAACGCGGAAGATCAGCGCGGTGACGAATTTCATGCCGATGGCGCCGATCGCCGAGACGAAGGTGATCATGCCGGACTGGAACGGGGTCAGCCCGAAGCCGATCTGGAACATCAGCGGCAATAGGAACGGCACCGCGCCGATGCCGATGCGGAACAGGCTGCCGCCGAGCACCGACGAGCGGAACACCTGGTTGCGGAACAACTCAAGCGCGAGCAGCGGATTCCTGGCGCGGCGCGCATGCATCAGGTAGAGCGCGCCCGACAGCAGCCCCACGGCGATCGTGATGAAGCCGGTCGCCGGCGGCAGATAAGGCAGGCTGACCACCGACAGGCCGAAGACGACGCCGGATGCGGCCAGTCCGCTCAGCACGAAGCCGACGAAATCGAGCGGCGGCGTCTCCATCGATTCAGTTTCCGGCAGGAAGCGGGTGGCCAGCCAGATGCCGATCAGGCCGATCGGCACGTTGATCAGGAAAATCCAGTGCCAGGTGAAGTAGGTGGTGATGAAGCCGCCGATCGGCGGGCCCACCAGCGGCCCGACCAGTGCGGGAACGGTCAGCCAGGACATGGCGGCGACCAGTTCGCTTTTGGGCGTGGCACGAACCAGAACCAGGCGTCCGACCGGGGTCATCATGGCGCCGCCGATGCCTTGCAGGAAGCGAGACACAACGAAGGCCGGCAGGGAACCGGAGAGGGCACAGGCGACCGAACCGGCAATGAACACCGCGATCGCGGCACGAAAGATGTTCTTGGCGCCGAAGCGATCGGCCATCCAGCCGCTGATCGGAATGAAGATCGCCAGCGACACCAGATAGGCTGTCAGCGCCAGTTTCAGCGCGATAGGGCTGGTATGAATGTCGATGGCGATCGCCGGCAGCGATGTCGCGATGACGGTCGAATCCATGTTTTCCATGAAAAGAGCGACCGCAAGGATAAGCGGGATGGTGCGGTTCAACGAACGCGTCCGGGTTTGATTCCAGATGTTGCCGACCTCGCCGGCACGCAGGGCGGTTATCATGGCCGGACATCGATGTCGTGTTAAATGCTGTCACTTTTGTGCGATCGCAACCAGGGGTCGCGTCGCCTGGGCTCGAGTGATCCTGTTGTGGAAGCAACGATCAGCTTTTCATCGGCCGCTGGACGTGTTACCAGCCACCGCCAATCCTGAAAGGGAATAATGAGTCGGCGCTGTCCATTCCGGTCCAGCGCTTTTTCTGCATTCAAAGGGGCTGGCCATGGCAAAAATCATCGAAACCTCCACCGGCGCACTGGCGCTGACCTTTGACGACGTGCTCTTGCAGCCCGGTCATTCCGAGGTGATGCCCGGCCAGACCGACATCCGCACCCGCATCGCCGGCGACATTGACCTCAACGTGCCGATCCTGTCGGCGGCGATGGACACGGTCACCGAGGCAAGGCTCGCCATTGCCATGGCGCAGGCCGGCGGCATCGGCGTCATCCATCGCAATTTCTCGCCCGCCGAACAGGCCGAGCAGGTGCGGCAGGTCAAGAAATTCGAATCCGGCATGGTGGTCAACCCGGTCACGATCGGTCCCGACGCCACGCTCGCCGACGCATTGTCGCTGATGCGCACCTACTCGATTTCGGGCATTCCGGTGGTCGAGAATGGCGGCGCCGGCGGCCACAAGACCGGCCGGCTCGTCGGCATCCTGACCAACCGTGACGTGCGCTTCGCTTCCGATCCGGCGCAAAAGGTCTACGAATTGATGACCCGTGAGAACCTGATCACGGTCAAGGAGAATGTCGACCAGGACGAGGCCAAGCGGCTTCTGCACCAGCACCGCATCGAGAAGCTGGTGGTGGTCGACAAAACGGGCAATTGCGTCGGGCTGATCACCGTCAAGGACATCGAGAAATCGCAGCTCAACCCGCATGCCACCAAGGATGCGCAGGGGCGCCTGCGCGCCGCGGCCGCCACCAGCGTCGGCGATGACGGCTTCGAACGGGCCGAGCGCCTTATCGAGGCCGGCGTGGACCTTTTGGTGATCGATACCGCGCATGGCCACTCACAGCGGGTGCTGGACGCGGTGACGCGGGCGAAGAAGCTTTCCAATTCCGTGCGCATCCTGGCCGGCAATGTCGCCACCGCCGAAGGCACGCGGGCGCTGATCGACGCCGGCGCCGATGCCGTCAAGGTCGGCATTGGTCCGGGCTCCATCTGCACCACCCGCATCGTGGCCGGGGTCGGTGTTCCCCAGCTTTCAGCCATCATGTCGGCGGTCGAGGCAGCGCATAAATCGGGCGCCTCGGTGATTGCCGACGGCGGCATCAAATATTCCGGCGATCTCGCCAAGGCACTCGCCGCCGGCGCCAGTGCCGCCATGATCGGCTCGCTGCTTGCCGGGACCGACGAAAGCCCGGGCGAGGTCTATCTGCACCAGGGCCGCTCCTTCAAGGCCTATCGCGGCATGGGCTCGGTCGGCGCCATGGCGCGGGGCTCCGCCGATCGCTACTTCCAGGCCGAGGTGCGCGACACGCTGAAATTGGTGCCGGAAGGCATTGAAGGGCAGGTTCCCTACAAAGGACCTGTGTCTGGCGTGCTGCACCAGCTTGCAGGCGGGCTGAAAGCCGCTATGGGTTATGTTGGTGGCCGCGACCTTGCCGATTTCCGCGACCGCGCCACTTTTGTGCGCATATCCAACGCCGGACTTCGTGAAAGCCACGCCCATGACGTCACGATTACCCGCGAAAGCCCCAACTATCCCGGCGGAGCCTGATTCTTCCGGGCTTTGGCGCAACTTGACCGCCATGGTGCTGCGCCTGTCGCGCCATGTCGGGGCGCTCTGCTTTCTCTCGGCGGCGGTTTTCATCGCCATGGCGGGCATGGAGTTCTTCTATTTCCGCCAATTGAGCGGGGGCTTGGCCTCGCTCGACATGCGCTATTTCGGATTCACGCCCGACGAAGGCATGGCCTGGCTGACGGCGCTTGGCCGGCGCGGCAGCGAGATCATCCTGGTCTGGCATTACCTGACCTTCGATCTTTTGTTTCCGGCGCTGCTGTCGCTGACGCTGGTCAGCCTGATCCTGGCAACTGGCCGGCGACTGAAGAATTTCCGCGTGTTGCCTGCTCAGATGCAGGCGATCTTCGCGCTGATCCTGGTGCTGCCCTACACGCTCGCCGACTACGCCCAGAATATCGCCGTGGCGCGGCTTCTGTCCGATTTCCTCTACGCCAACCCGGACTCGCTGTCTTTCGCCTCGGCGCTCATCGTCACCAAATTCGTGCTTCTCGCCGTCCCGGTCATCGTCATTGCCGCTTTCTGGTTGGCGGGCCAAGGACGTCGGAATTGAAGCGGAGCAGGGCAGGGGCGACTTCATGAACCAGACCACGATCTTCTGGCCTGTGCTGGCTCACGTGCTGCTGATCTACACCGTCTATATCGTCATGGGCCGGCGCCGCTATTTTGCTGTCAAGTCGGGTGAAGCCAAGGTCGGCCAGTACAAGGTTCGTTCGACCGAGCCGACCTCTACTGTCACCGTCGCGAACAATTTGATCAACCAATTCGAACTGCCGGTGCTTTTCTACGTGCTGTGCCTGACACTGCACATGACCAACGGCGTCAATTACATCACGCTCGCACTGATGTGGATTTTCGTCGCGTCGCGCTATTTTCACGCCTGGTTTCACCTGACCAGCAACAAGCTGCTGATGCGCAACCGCTCCTTCGTGCTGGGCGCGGTGGTGCTGGCGCTGGGCTGGATCTGGTTGGCCCTGCACTTGCTCGCGATCGTATGAGCTGCGCCAAATCACCTTCTCAAAAAGGGAAGACGGAAAGGCCGGCGCTTATAGATCGAACACCGCGATCTTGCGATTGTCGAACTTGATGCCGATCTCGCCGCGCACAAGTTTCAGCGCCTGTTCGCCGAACACGGCGCGCCGCCAGCCTTGCAGGGCCGGCACATCGGCATCCTCGCCTTCGGCGGCGATGCGATCGATATCGTCGCTGGAGGCGAGCACCTTCGAGGCGACGCCCTGCTTTTCGGCGATGATCCTGAGCAGCACTTTCAAGAGCTCCGCGGCCGCATTCGAGCCCTCGGGCGGCTGGAAGCTTTTCGGCAGTTTCGGCATCTGCTCCTTGGGGAGGGCGAGCGCGGTGTTGACCGCGCCGAGCAGTGCCGTCGCCGTCGAGGAGCGTTCCCAGCCCTTGGGCGTGGTGCGCAGCTTGGCAAGGGCTGCCGCATCGCGCGGCCCTTGCTGCGCGATCTCGTAGATCGCATCGTCCTTGAGCACGCGGCCGCGCGGCACGTCGCGCTCGCGCGCCTCGCGTTCGCGCCATGCCGCTACGGTCTGGACGATCGCCAGCTCCTGCGGTTTGCGAAGCCGCATCTTCAGCCGCTTCCAGGCGTCCTCGGGATGCGGATCGTAGGTCTCGCGCGAGGTCAGGACATCCATCTCCTCATTCAGCCAGTGGGCGCGGTTTTCCCGCGCCAGCTCGGCGTTGAGGTGCTGATAGACCTCGATCAAATGGGTAACGTCGGCCAGCGCGTAGTCGAGCTGCTTGTCGGACAGCGGGCGGTGGCGCCAGTCGGTGAAGCGCGACGACTTGTCGAGTCGTGCGCCGGTGATGCGCTGCACGAGCTGATCGTAGGAAACGCTGTCGCCGAAGCCGCAGACCATCGCCGCCACCTGTGTGTCGAACACCGGGTGCGGAACGAGATCGCCGAGATGGACGATGATTTCGATGTCTTGCCGGGCGGCGTGGAAGACTTTGACCACCGCCTCGTTGGCCATCAACCTGAAGAAGGGAGCGAGGTCGATATCAGGTGACAGCGGATCGATCAGCGCCGTCACGCCGGGCGCGGCCATCTGGATCAGGCACAGGATGGGCCAGAAGGTCGTTTCGCGGATGAATTCGGTGTCGACGGTGACAAAATCCGACTTTTCGAAAGCGGCGAGAACGGTCTCGAGTTCTTTCTGGGTGGTGATGACGTGCATCAAATCGCTTTTGGCAGGAGTAGGGTCTTCCTAGATTTCAGCCGGGAAGGCTTTCGTCAAGCTGTGGTGCCACCGTCACGGCCCTTCCGGACTGTCTGGATCACTATTTCTCCTCGCCAGCCGCGCAAAAATGGTCGAGGTGCGCAACACCGCGGTGAAGCGGCTGCGCTTGCCGGCCGGCACGCCGGACCCACGCCGGAGAGGATGACGGCGGTGAAGACCGCGTAGACCACGGCGCTGAAGACAAACAGCGCGCTTGGCCCGAAATACTGCATCGCTGTCGAGGCCGCGAACGGGCCGCCAACGGCGCCGAAGGAATAGAACAGCATCAGGGCCGCGTTGATCAGCACGAACTCGCCGGCGGTCAGAGGATTCAATCGACGCGCTCAAAAGTGTCTAGGCTGGTCCCGAAGGCGCGCCATGTTCCAACCTGGGTCAGCTTTGCGGGCTCACCCTCGGCGTCGGCTGAAAGTGCCATTCCAGCCACTGTGTGCCACAACATCTCCATCTTGCCGTTCCGAAAAATGCCGGTGTAGCTGACCGCCGCCGGGCCCGTTTTTCCTGACGCCGCGGAAGTAAAGCCAATCACATCTCCATGAGCGGCCCCGTGGAGAGGCACTTCCATCCCGGAAAAGCTGCTGTCGGGCAATGCTGTCTTGAAGACACCGCGGATCAAACCATCGCTATCGTCTTCGATAACTACAACCGAACCGTATTGATTGCGCCAAGTGCCCTTCCAGGAAAACATGTTTGCCTCCTCTCACTCCATTATGCGCCAACGCGAGAGGCGGTTTACGGTTCCGCCACATGACCGGCTATGGATTGAAACCCGAAGTTCCAGACTGAGAGACTGCCGCTCCATCCGTTTGCCTTGACAAACCATGCCTCTCATGCGCTTTTCGCGCAAATTTTGGGCCGGGCTGCGATGCTTTGGCCCGCAACCCACAATCCCGGACTTTTTATCCATGACCATGCACCGTTACCGCAGCCATACCTGTGCCCAGTTGCGAAAGAGCGACGTCGGCAATTCCGTTCGCCTGTCGGGCTGGGTGCATCGCGTGCGCGACCATGGCGGCCTGCTGTTCATCGATCTGCGCGACCATTACGGCCTGACCCAGATCGTCGCCGATCCGGATTCGCCTGCCTTCAAGGTCGCCGAGACCTTGCGCGGTGAATGGGTGATCCGCGTTGACGGCGAGGTCAAGGCACGCCTGCCGGAAACCACGAACGCCAACCTGCCGACCGGTGAGATCGAGATTTTCGCCCGCGAGATCGAGGTGCTGTCGGCGGCCAAGGAATTGCCGCTGCCGGTATTCGGCGAACCGGACTACCCCGAGGACATCAGGCTGAAATACCGCTTCCTCGACCTGCGCCGTGAGACGCTGCACCGGAACATCGTGGCGCGCACGAAAATCATCGCCGAGATGCGCAAGCGCATGGGCGAGGTCGGCTTCACCGAATTCTCGACGCCGATCCTTACCGCCTCGTCGCCGGAAGGCGCGCGCGACTTCCTGGTGCCGTCGCGCATCCATCCTGGCACCTTCTACGCGCTGCCGCAGGCTCCGCAGCAGTACAAGCAGCTTATCATGGTGTCCGGCTTCGACCGTTATTTCCAGATCGCACCGTGCTTCCGCGACGAAGACCCGCGCGCCGACCGTCTGCCTGGCGAATTCTACCAGCTCGACGTCGAAATGAGTTTCGTCGAGCAGGACGATGTGCTGTCGACCATGGAACCGGTGATGCGCGGCGTCTTCGAGACCTTTGCCAACGGCAAGCCGGTGACGCAGAAATTCCAGCGCATCCCTTACGATGTCGCCATGCGCAAATACGGTTCCGACAAGCCGGACCTGCGCAACCCGATCGAGATGCAGGCCGTCTCCGACCATTTTCGCGAGTCCGGCTTCAAGGTGTTCGCCAACATCCTGTCCAACGACCCGAAGGCCGAGGTGTGGGGCATTCCGGCAAAAACCGGCGGCAGCCGCGCCTTTTGCGATCGCATGAACAGCTGGGCGCAAGGCGAGGGCCAGCCGGGGCTGGGCTACATCTTCTGGCGCAAGGAGGGCGACAAGCTCGAAGGCGCCGGCCCGCTCGCTAAGAACATCGGCGAGGAGCGCACCGAGGCGATCCGCCTCCAGCTTGGCCTTGCAGATGGTGATGCCGCGTTCTTCGTCGCCGGCGACCCGAAGAAGTTCGTCTCCTTTGCGGGCGCCGCGCGCACGCGCGCCGGCGAGGAGTTGAACCTTGTCGACCGCGAGCGCTTCGAACTGTGCTGGATCGTCGACTTCCCGTTCTTCGAATGGAACGAGGAGGAGAAGAAGATCGACTTCGCCCACAATCCGTTCTCGATGCCGCAGGGCGGCATCGATGCGCTGAACGGCGAGGACCTGCTCGGCATCAAGGCCTTTCAGTACGACATGGTCTGCAACGGTTTCGAGATCGCCAGCGGCGGCATCCGCAACCATTTGCCAGAAACCATGGTCAAGGCATTCGAGACGGTCGGGCTGGACCGCGCCACGGTCGAGGAGCGCTTTGGCGGCCTCTATCGCGCCTTCCAGTATGGCGCGCCGCCGCATGGCGGCATGGCCGCCGGTGTCGACCGCGTCGTCATGCTTCTGGTCGGCGCCAAGAACCTGCGCGAAATCACCATGTTCCCGATGAACCAGCAGGCCTATGATTTGTTGATGAACGCGCCGTCGGAAGCGAGCCCGCAGCAGCTTCGCGATTTGGCGCTGCGCGTCGCGCCAACCAAGAAGGACGCCTGACCAGAAGCTTCGGGCTTCACTTCAGGAACTTGCTCGAACCGGTTCTTCCGATTCGGCAACAAAAAAACCGGCATCGCTGCCGGTTTTTTCGTGTCCTGAGGCCGCTTCGATCAGTCCTCGTTCGCCTTGACGCTGACGCCGAGCGTCTTCGGCAGGTCCAGCGGGTTCGACATGGCGCCCGCCATGATCAGAGCGAACGGCACCGATGCCGGCGGCTCGGCCGAGATTTCGAGGCTCTTCGGATCGTCGAGATATTTGCTGACCGCGGCGGTCACCTGAGCCGTGAGTTCCGGATTGTTGAGCTGCGCCATGCCGAACGGCACGATCGCCTTGGCCTGGTTGGCGATGTCCTTGGCCGACATGCCCTGCTGCTTGCCGACATAGTCCAGCACCTTGCCGGTCAGCGAATCGTCGTCGAAGCGGATCGAGGCGCTGTTGAACGAAAGCTGCTGCAACAGGCCGAGCATGGCCATGCCTTGCGCCGAATTGTCGGCGCCTTCCGGCTGTGCGGCCATCTTCTTCTGCATTTCCTGCAACGACTTGATGAAGTCGACCGTGTAACCGCCGAGGTCGAAGGTCATGCCGAGCGTGCCGGCATTCTCGACGGAGATGTCGTATTTCGACAGTTCCATCTTGCCGTCAGATGGCTGCCAGATGCCGGCCATTTCGAGATTGCCCGAGATGTTCTGGTAGCCGAGCGCGCTGATGACCTCCTTGGATTTGGGATCGTCGACCAGCGAGAGATCGGCCGTGAACTTCTCCGTATTGGCGGTGAACTCCATCGCCTTGCCGTCGGCGGGCGGCGTGATCTCTATGGCAAGGCCGTCCATCGAGAATGCGGTTTTGTCGGCGACCTTGACCGTCATGTTCGACAGTTCAGCGGATTTATACATCATCAGCGAGCCAAGCGGGCTGGTGGAGCCGTCGGCCGGCACCGTCATGTCGTGGATGATGAAGGGGCTGAGATCGAGGGTGACGCCGTCCTTGCTGTGTTCGAAGGCCGAGGTCGACACGGTGCCGATATCATAGCCGCCATTGGCTTCGGTGATGTTCTCGAGCTTGACGTCGCCGATCGTCAGCGCTTCCTTTTCCGCGGCCGGTTTCACCGACACGCCCTGCAGCACCATGCTGGTGTTGTCGCCGGTCACGCCGGTCCAAGAGATGTCGACGCCCTGTGCGGAGAGCGCAGCCTTCAGCCGGTCCGCGACCGCGGCGTCCTGGGCAAGGGCAGCATTCAGCGGCAGTGTGAGCAAGAGGGTCGAAAGAGCGAATTTCCGGAGAGTTGAGCGGTTGATTGTCATCGCAAGGTCCCTGAGAGTGTCCTGAAATTATTTTTCAATTCTTTGCGCCATCACCATTCCGTGACGAACTGGACGGGAAAAAGGCGTGTCCCGGCACAATGGTCGAAAATCGCGGTGAAAGGCAAACCCGATCCGAACGCTATTGGACAATGCAGTGAATTTGGCATGAAGGTCGGGCCGCCAGCGTGCTTCGCAATAGATGCGGCATGTAACAGATTGATGTTGGCCGGCAAGCTCGACCTTGCGGTCTCCTGTTGCAGAAACGTGCGCAAATCGACCGGTCCGGTGCGCGCCTCTTGCCGCGAATCACCCGCTCGGCTAGTCCCAGCCCATGGGAAAAAGGCTTTTGCCGCCTGACAATGGCGGCGGCGATCATATTGAACCGGTCGATCTGAAGAAGGCGCTGGAAGAGCGTTATCTCGCCTATGCGCTATCGACCATCATGCACCGGGCGCTGCCCGACGTTCGCGACGGACTGAAGCCGGTCCATCGCCGTATCATGCACGCCATGCGCCTGCTGCGCCTCAATCCCGACCAGGGTTTTGCCAAATGCGCCCGTATCGTCGGCGAGGTGATGGGCAAGTTCCACCCGCATGGCGACCAGTCGATCTATGATGCGCTGGTACGGCTGGCGCAGGATTTTTCGATGCGCTACCCCCTGGTCGACGGCCAGGGCAATTTCGGCAACATCGACGGCGATAACGCCGCCGCCATGCGCTACACCGAAGCGCGCATGACCGACGTGGCGACCGAATTGCTTGCCGGCATCACCGAGGATGCCGTCGACTATCGGCCGACCTACAATGAAGAGGACGAGGAGCCGGTCGTGCTCCCCGGCGCCTTCCCGAATCTGCTGGCCAACGGCTCGTCCGGCATCGCGGTCGGCATGGCGACATCGATCCCGCCGCACAACGCGGCCGAGCTTTGCGACGCCGCACTGCACCTGATCGAGCATCTCGACGCGCCGGTGGCGAAGCTGATGGATTTCGTCCAGGGCCCGGATTTCCCGACCGGCGGCATCATCGTCGACAGCCGCGCCTCCATCCTCGAAGCCTATGAGACCGGCCGCGGCGGCTTTCGCGTACGATCGAAATGGAACCAGGAGGACCAGGGCAGGGGCACCTGGAGCATCGTCGTCACCGAAATCCCCTATGGCGTGCAGAAGGCGCGGCTGATCGAGAAGATCGCCGAGCTGTTGATGGCCCGCAAGCTGCCGCTGCTCGAGGATATCAGGGACGAAAGTGCCGAGGACATCCGCGTCGTTCTGGTGCCCAAGAGCCGTTCCGTCGACCCCGGCATCCTGATGGAATCACTGTTCAAGCTCACCGAGCTCGAGAGCCGTTTCCCGCTCAACATGAATGTGCTGTCGCGCGGCAAGGTGCCCAACGTGCTGTCGTTGAAAGGCGTGCTGCAGGAATGGCTGGATCACCGCCGCGACGTCCTCATCCGTCGCTCGAAACATCGCCTCGGTGAGATCGAGAGGCGGCTGGAAATCCTTGCCGGCTACCTGATCGCCTATCTCAACATTGACGAGGTGATCAAGATCATCCGCGAGGAGGATGAGCCAAAGCAGGTCATGATGGCCCGCTGGTCGCTCACCGACACCCAAGCCGAAGCGATCCTCAACATGCGGCTGCGCGCGTTGCGTAAGCTGGAGGAATTCGAGATACGCAAGGAATTCGATGGCCTGACCGCAGAGAAGAAGCAGATCGAGGCGCTGCTGGCGTCCGATGCAAAGCAGTGGTCGACGATCAAGTGGGAAGTCACTCAGGTTCGCGACAAGTTCGGCCCGGAGACCGAGATCGGCAAGCGCCGTACCCAGTTCGCCGATGCGCCCGAGCACGACCTGACCGACATCGCGCATGCCATGATCGAGCGCGAGCCGGTCACCGTCGTGGTTTCGGAAAAAGGCTGGCTGCGGGCAATGAAGGGCCATCTGGCCGATCTTTCGACGCTGACCTTCAAGGAGGGCGACAGTCTCAAGCTCGCCTTCCATGCCCAGACGACAGACAAGGTGCTGGTCTTCACCACCGGCGGCAAATTCTACACGATCGGCGCCGACCGGCTGCCCGGCGGCCGCGGCCATGGCGAGCCGATCCGCATCATCGTCGACATGGACAATGACCAGGACATCGTCACCGCCTTCGTCCACGATCCCAAGCGCAAGCTGCTGCTCGCCTCTTTCGACGCCAACGGCTTCATCGTTGCGGAGGAAGAGGTGGTCGCCAACACCCGCAAGGGTAAGCAGGTGATGAACGTCAAGGCCCCGGACGAAGCCAAGCGCTGCGAGCCGGTCACCGGCGATCATCTGGCCATCGTCGGCGAGAACCGCAAGATGCTGGTGTTCGCGCTCTCGGAAATTCCGGAGATGAATCGCGGTAAAGGCGTGCGGCTGCAGAAATACAAGGACGGCGGCCTTCTCGACCTCAAGCCGTTCACGCTGGCGACCGGTCTTTCCTGGCAGGATTCGGCCGACCGCACCTTCACGCGGTCGCGCGAAGAACTGGCCGAGTGGATCGGCGCGAGGGCATCGGCAGGGCGTATGGTGCCGAAGGGTTTCCCGAGGACTGGCAAGTTCGGGTAGAAACTGCCGATCTCCCCCTTGGATGGGGAGATGGCCGGCAGGCCAGAGGGGGGCGCTGTCCCGCCAGCGCATCAAATGACTGGTTACACTTGTCGCAATTCTCAGTCCTTCAGATCAAATCAGAGGCTGGCGATCCTTCACGCCCCCTGCCGGACATCTCCTCACGAGGGGGGAGATTGGCAGCGCCACCATCGCCATTTGGACTATCGTCACGATTGCTGCACTATATCAGTGCATAACTGACCGGACGGGTCGGGGAGAATAGGGCATTTGAAGGAAGCAAAGATCCAGAAACCGGAACGGCAGCAGCGCCTCTTCGGGCTGTCCACACCGCTTCGGTCGGCCGTCATACCGCCGCTGTCGGCGGCGCGCTGGCTGCTGGTGCTGATCGTTGCCGCTGGTGTCTATTTCTTCCATGGCTTCCTGTTCCCAGTGCTGGCCGCGCTCGTCATCGCTTTCGCCAGCTGGCCGCTCTATCGGCGCCTGCTGGTCGGCGTCGGCGGTAACCGAACCATCGCCGCCACATTTGCCATCCTGTTCATCCTCGCCTTCCTGGTGATACCGATCGCGCTTGCCGGCACCTATGCAATCAACGAGGTGCGCGAGTGGGTCGGCTGGGCGATCGAGACCAATCGGCACGGTGCGGTGACGCCGCACTGGATCGCCACCCTGCCTGTGGTGGGTGAGTGGCTGAACGAGCAGTGGACGGCCAATCTCGGCCATCCCGGCGGCATCGGGGAACTGATCCAGCTGGTCAGCGGCGCCAATATCGGCAGCATCTACCGCGGCGCGCTCGCCGCCGGCGGCAGCGCTTTCAGCCTCTTTCTGACGCTGCTGTTCATGATGATCGCCCTGTTTTTCGCCTATCGCGATGGCGAGAATTTCGCCGGCCAGATCGACCGCCTCGGCGAACGCATCCTGCCGACCCGCTGGGAGCGGATCTCCCGCGTCGTGCCGGCGACCATTTCCTCGACCGTGACCGGCATGACCGTGATTGCCATCGGCGAGGGTCTGGTGCTGGGCGTCGCCTACTGGCTGGCCGGCGTGCCGTCGCCTGTGACGCTGGGCGCGCTGACAGGCGTGATGGCGCTCATCCCCGGCGGTGCGCCGCTGTCCTTTACCTTGGTGTCGATTTACCTCGCCGCCAGCGGCTCGCCGATGGCCGGCCTGGCGCTGTTCATATGGGGAACGGTCGAGCTGTTCATCGTCGACAAAACATTGCGCCCCAAGCTCGTGGGCGGACCGATAAAACTGCCCTTCCTACCAACTTTTTTCGGCTTGATCGGCGGCGTCAAGACGATGGGTTTTCTCGGCCTGTTCATCGGCCCGGTGCTGATGGCGCTGCTGGTCGCGATCTGGCGCGAGTGGCTGCGCGAGGTGGAAATGGCAGACGAGATGGCGGACGGCTCTGCCGCCGAGATCGAGGCGGGTCCGCAGATCGACGTCCTGCCCGAACCAAGCGCCGCGAAGAAGGCGAGCGCCGGATAGGGATTTCGGACAAATCTAGGCCGGATGGTGCACCGCAAGGTCGCCCCGGCGCCTGCGCCCATCATGCAGCTGCCAGAGCGAATGGGCGACCAGCGTGACGATCAGGATGCCGCCGCCGATCAGGCTGTTGCGCGTCGGCGTCTCGGCGAAGATCATCCACACCCAGATCGGCGCCAGCACCGTTTCGAGCAGGTAGAACATCGCCACTTCGGGTCCCGAAATATATTTCGGCCCTGCGGCGAGGCAGAAGAACGAGATCGGCATGATGACGGCGCCGTTGAAGATGATCCACCACGGCGCGTTCACGTGGAAGCCTTCGCCTGTCACCATGAAGGCGGCCAGTCCAAGCGGCAGAAGGACGCCGATCAGCGAGGTGAATCCCATATCCTTGCCGCTGGCGCGCGAGATGGTGATGGCGACCGCGATGAAGAAAGCCGAGCAGAGCGCCATGAAGTCGCCGAACAGCTTGCCGGTGCCGACCGAACCGCCGACGATGACCAGCACGCCGAGGATCATGACCAGCATCGCCACGATCGTCACCGCCCGCGGTCTTTCCTTCAGGAATATCCAGGACAGCAGTGCGGCGAACACGGTGTTGAAGGCCAGGATAAACACCAGATCGGCGGTCGAGGTATGAAAGACCGCCGTAACGAAGGTAATCGAGGTCAGCCCATAGCATATCGCCACGATCAGCCCGGACCAGCCGGGGATGAGCGGCGGCACATTCCGGCTCAGCGCGCGCCAGACCGACCAGATGATCATCGCGGCGATGAAAGTAGTTCCGGTCCGCAGCAAAAGGATGGTCCACGCGCCGCCATCCGCAAGGCGGATCAACGGTATGTCGACAGTCAGTATTAGTCCGCCGATGGCGGTTATCAGAAGACCCTTCTGGTGGTCATGGTGAGAGGACATGCAGGAACTTTCGCAATTGAATTGCAGGCGATGGCCGATCGGCGCAATCGCGCACTCTCTCCAGCCGAGCGGCTGAAAGACCAGCATCCCCTGCCTTGAAACAGTTAAGCGTGGATCGTGGGAAAACTCAGCGTCAGACCGCTTCGTTGGTGTAGCGCTCCCAGCCTTTTGGGCCGAGATGCTCCTGCGGCATGAAGCGCATCTTATAATTCATCTTGCGCGAACCATTGACCCAGTAGCCAAGGTAGACATGGGGCAGTCCCATCGCCTTGGCACGGGCGATGTGGTCGAGGATCATGAACGTGCCGAGCGAGCGGCTTTCGAAATCGGGATTGAAATAGGAATAGACCATCGACAGGCCGTCGGCCATCTTGTCGGTGAGCGCCACCGCGATGAGTTCACCCTGACCCTTGCCGGTGATGAAAGTATCGGGTCCGCGCCGCCGGTATTCGATCACCTTGGTGTCGACATGGGTATCCTCGACCATCATGGCGTAGTCGAGCACCGTCATGTCGGACATGCCGCCGCGGCGATGGCGGGCATCGAGATAGCCGCGGAACAGCGAATATTGTTCGGTCGAGGGCTCGGCATTGTGCATGGCGCCGACGAGGTCGGAATTGTGCTGCAGCACGCGCTTCATGTTGCGGCTGGCGGTAAACTCCTGGGCCAGGATACGCACGGATACACAGGCACGGCAGGTCTCGCAGGCTGGCCTGTAGGCGATGTTCTGCGAGCGCCGGAAGCCGCCTTGCGTGAGCAGGTCGTTCATCTCCGAGGCCTTGTCGCCGACCAGATGCGTGAACACCTTGCGCTCGAACTGGCCCTCGAGGTAGGGGCACGGCGACGGCGCGGTCAGGAAAAACTGCGGCGACTGGGTCGGATGCTGCGTCATCGAGCCTTGGAAACACTCCTTCGAATCGCTCTACCTTTGGCTCCGGCGGCGAAAAATTCAATAGGATAGTGAAGGTGCGGTTGACTGAACACCTTCACATTTGCGCTCAAGGGGCTGCGATTTCTCTTGAGGGTCGGTTTTAGCGGCCAGTGCGGCTGACGGCCGTGCCGAGCAAAAGATCGTGCAGCGTGCGCTTGCGGTCGGAGAACAGGGTCACCAGCAGGACCAGCGGCGACAGGATGACGTTGCCGGCCCAGAACAGCACGGAATGGACGACCGCCGTGAGGCCGTCGATCGGCCTGCCGTCGAGACGGTCGAGGCGGATGCCCATCATCTTCATGCCCGTAGTAGCCTGGTCGGCGCTGCCAAGTGTGTTCCAGATGTAGAGGATGGCGACTGCCGGCACCAGGACGCCAAATAGCATCCAACCAAGACCGAGGGTCAAAAGCCCGAGGAAGAACACCAGGATGGCGAACGGAATGGTGAGCAGGGCGACGATGATATAGTCGAGCACGAAGGCCAGGATGCGCCTCGTGCGCACGCCTTCATAAGCCCTGACATCGTCAAGCCGGGTGTTGATGATTTCGCCATCGAGAACGCGAGCGTCCATGTCATTTCCTCGTAACAGGGGCCTGCTTAGCCTGGGCCCACCTCATCAGAAATGGTGAAGGCTGGTGGTGGAATCAAGATCGGACCGTTTCGCCGCGCACCGGGCAGGGTAGAACGGGCTGACGGTCTGAACCGGTTGAATTTGCAGCGTGGATGGCGTTAGCTTGCTGCGGCGCAACAAGACGCCGAGGGGACGGGGTGATATGGACTACGACATGCTGGTCATCGGCAGCGGCCCTTCGGGCCGCCGCGCGGCGGTGCAATCGGCCAAACTCGGCAAATCGGTGCTGGTGGTCGACCGGGGCCGGCGTCTTGGTGGCGTCTCTGTGCACACCGGCACCATCCCATCGAAAACGCTGCGCGAAACTGTGCTCAACCTCTCGGGCTGGCGCGAGCGCGGCTTCTATGGACGCGGCTATCGGGTCAAGCAGGATATCTCGGTCGGCGACCTGATCGAGCGCCTGCACAAGACGCTCGACCACGAGGTGGAGGTGCTGCAACACCAGTTCATGCGAAACACGGTCAAAAGTGCGCGCGCGGCGGTGAAATTTCTCGGCCACAACAAGGTCAGTCTGACATCTGACAATGGCGATTACAGCGAAGTCGGCTTCGCCAACGCGCTGATCGCCGTCGGCACCCGGCCGCATCGGCCGCGCGACGTGCCCTTCGACAAGACCCGTGTCTTCGACAGCGACGAGATGCTTGAACTCGACCGGCTACCGCGCACGCTGACGGTGATCGGTGCCGGCGTCATCGGCGTCGAATACGCCACGATCTTTTCCGCGCTCGACGTACCGGTGACGCTGGTCGAGCCGCGCAACTCCATCCTCGATTTCGTCGACCGGGAGATCGTCGACGATTTCATCCACCAGATGCGCGACCGCGGCATGACGATAAGATTGGGCAGCGCGGTCAAGGAAATCCGCTCCAAGCCGGAAGCCGCCGAAGTGGAACTGGCCGATGGCCGAACCATCCGCTCCGAGGTCGTGCTCTACGCCGCCGGCCGCACCGGCAATGTCGGCAGCCTCGGCCTCGACGTGGTCGGCATCGAAGCCGACTCCAGGGGCCGTATCAAGGTCGATCCGCAGACCTTCCAGACCAGCGTGCCCAATATCTACGCCGCCGGCGACGTCATCGGCTTTCCGAGCCTCGCCTCCACCTCGATGGAGCAGGGCAGGGTGGCCGCCTGCCATGCCTTTGGCGTGACCCTGCCGGCGCCGCCGGAAACCTTTCCCTACGGCATCTACGCGGTGCCGGAGATATCGACGGTCGGCCAGTCCGAGGAGCAGGTACGCCAAAGCGGCGGCGCCTATGAGGTTGGCGTCGCGCGCTTCCGCGAGACGTCGCGCGGCCACATCATGGGCGTCGACACCGGCTTCCTGAAGTTGTTGTTCTCGATCGAGTCGCGGCGCCTGCTCGGCGCGCACATCGTCGGTGAGGGCGCCACCGAACTCATTCATATCGGCCAGGCGGTGATCAATCTCGGCGGCACGGTCGACTTCTTCGTCAACAACACCTTCAACTACCCGACGCTCGCGGAAGCCTACAAGATCGCCGGCCTCGACGCCTGGAACAGGATGGGAAGAGGGTAGATCAGCCTTCCAACCCCGACAGCAGCGCCAGCATCACGTCGGCGGAGGGCATCGGCAGCACCGCCTCGATTTCAGCGGGGCGCACGCCGGCTATCGCGCCGACGTCACCCGCCACGGTGCCGAGCGGCCCGCGGAATCCGTGCTTTGACCAGGCAAGCTCCTGCAGCTTGGGGCTGGTCAGCGCCTCCAGCAGCCTGTCAACCGAGGGATCGACGACGATCAGCGGATGCGCCGAATAGACGGTTGGCCTGGGGTAGAGAATCTCGGGCTTGGCGCCCATGCCGGCCTGCACCCTTTGCCAGCGCGCGGGATCGGCGAGCGCCCATTCCACCAGTTGGTTCTCATAACCCACCACCATCGGCTCGGCGCCGAGACCGCCGGCGATGTACTGGTCGAACAGCTTTCCCGACGAGGACGACTTCAGCCCCATGCCGCGGAAGATCGCCTTGGCCTGGTCGCCGTGCTGGGCAAGCAGTTCCTGGGTCGCCACGTCGCCGCTCATCAGGCTGAGCACCAGGCCGGCGAACATGAAACCGGAGTTGGAGCGGTTGGGATCGGTGGAGACGATACGGGCGCGGCCATAAAGCTCGTCAATGCCGAGATCGGCCCAGTTCTTGCCGGCCAGGACGGCATCGAGCAAGGCCTTGAGATCGAGCTGGTTGTAGCCGCCCTTGGCGGCGACCGTGACTAGCCCGCTCTTCTTCAGCCCTTCGACCACCGGTCCCCAGGTGTAGACGACGATCGGCGAGTTGAGCACCACCTGGTCGTTGCGGATCGAGACGCCGTTCTTGCGCGCGAGATCGACCATGATCGAGGAAGAGGGCCACAGGAATTGCGGTTTTTGGGTGAGCAATGCCGGCTCGCGCACCATCTCAACCGAACCGGCGACACGCGCATCGAGTTCCAGCCCGTAGCCGCCAAGCGCATGCACGACGTCCAGATCGGCCAGGAATGCCTGCTTCTCGCCGCCGATGAAGCCGAACAGATGCGCTTTGTTGCCAAGATAGCCACGAAACTCGGGACGATCCTTCAGCGTCAAATAGCCGCCGGTGCCGGCAGCGGCGACACCCAGCAGACCCAGTCCGAAAGCGCGGCGCGAAATGGCCATCAGCGTCCGATATCCTCGTTCAGCGACTCCTGAATGAGTCGCAGGTCGACGTCGAGCGTGCCGAGTTCGCTATCGGCCAGGCTGTCGGCATAATGCACAAACGCGTCCTGCAGCTTGGTGATGACGGCGCCGACATTGGCGAGCCGGACCTGGCTGGGTGCACGCCGGTTCGCCAGCGTCGCGTAACCTTCCGCCACTTCCGCCGCCTGCGGCACGTAGTAGGTGAGGAAACGCCGCACCGAGGGCGCGGTTTCCGGCTTCGTCTCGACTTTGGAAATCACGTCGGCGGCGATGTCGGACAGGTTCTTCACCTTGGCCTTCATGTCCTTGTCGGTGATCGAACCGGCCGCTGCCGACAGCCGGTCCGCGGCTGGCTGCGCTTGCGCCAGAAGTTCGCGGGCGAAGGCCACTTTGCTGCCGCTGAGCGTGCTGAGGTCGAGCCCTTCGAAAAGCTGTCGCGGCGCCAGGACAAACACCAGCCCGGCAAAGACGAGGGCAGCGATGATCGCCGACACCAGAAACGGGAACTGGGTCAGAACACCCAAGCCGACAAGAAGCGCCGCCGAGATCACGCCCGCCGCGATCCAGTTCCAGTCATTGCCGAACAAGCCGCGCATCCCGGCAGGCTCTAATTGTAGCCGCGGGCGGCGCGGAAGGCGCCGGCCAGATCGCCGCTGCCGTCGAAGACCCGTGCCGACGTCGCCTTGGCGAGACTGTCGAGCTGGCTCTTGTCGGCGTCGCCGAAGGTGACGCCGAAGACCGGCACGCGCACGGGGGCGTTGCGCCAGCGTGCGAGAAACAGGTCCGCGCCGCCATCGGTGCGGCCGTCGGTCATGATGACGATGGCCGGGAGGTATTTCGAAAGGTCCGCCGTGGCAACGATCTTCCGCAGGGCCTGGTCGGCACAGGCATACATATCGGTGCCGCCGCCGGCGCGTTGCTGGGCAACGTCCGTCAGCAGCTCGCTCTGGCCCGCCGCATCGCCCTTCGCCTCGAATGTGTCGCGCACGACGGCGTCGAAAGGCAGCACGAAGATGCGGTCGGACGGCGTCCATTGCACCAGCACCTCGCTTGCCTTTTCCGGCGTGAACAGGAATTGCGCGGCCGCCTGCAACTGTTTCTCGCCCTGGTCTTCCATCGAGCCGGAGAAGTCGAAGCACAGCGCCGTCAGCGAAGGCTTGCGCAAGGCCTCCTGATAGAGGTCGAGCGCCTTGCGGATCACCGCCGGCTCCGGCATGCGGATCGATGTCACCAGCTTGCCGGGATCAAAATTCCAATCCGGCTCGGCGGTGGCCGGGATGGCCGCGCCGCCGAGCGGCAGCCGCCGGCCGGTATCGGCGATGCGTTTGCGCGCCGCGTCCGACTGCAGATAGGCGAGGAGGTCGGTGAAGAATTTTTCGACATCGGCTCCGCGTCCATGATCGATGAAGCCGAGCGGCGAGTCGCCGACAGCGACGCCGTCGGCCGGATAGACGGCGTATAGCGGCTCGTTGCCCATCTGCTTGAGCTTGTCGTTGGTCTCCTTCAGCGTCGCCTCGTAGTTCCACATCGCGTCATAGACGGTGCCCTTGCCGGCGCTGTCGACGTAGAGATCGGCGAGCCAGCCCGACGAACCGGACGAGCGCTCGACGCCTTGCAGCAAGGCACTTACCGTATCGTGCACGGCGGGATTGTCGAGGTCGCCCGGCTCGATCACCTGCTTGCCGCCGAGCGCGCTGGACAGCATGGCGAGATAGGCGCTGGCGCCCGAATTGGACTGCGTCGCCGACGTCATCAGGAATTTCAGCTTGCCGTCCTTCACCGCGGCCAGGATGTCCTTCATGAACACCGGCTTGCCGACCCAGCCGAGTTCGGTGGCCTTGGATTTGCGCACGCCCAGAATGACCGGCATCTGCGCGATCGACGTCAGGTTGCGCACCTTGCGGCCGCTGTCGAACAGGTCGACCCAGACGCTGGAGGCCGGCCAAACCGCGTCCTGGTCGAGGCCGCCAGGCTTTTGCAGTCCGAGCCCGATGTCGAGCGAGCCTTGATAGGAAATGGTGCAGGTCGCGCCTTGCTTGGCGCAGAATTCCTGGACGATCGGCTCCAGCACCGTATTCTCGGAGCCGGAGACGATCGAGAATTTGACTTGGCTGGAATTGCAGGCCGTCAAAAACACCGCGAAGGCGAGCAGCAGAACGGACGTCAGCGTCTTCGGCATGGCGGTTCCGATCAGGACTGGGTCAGTGCTTTCTTCAAGTCGATCGTCATCTGGTCCATCTGTTTTTCGGCTTCGGCCCGCTTCTGGCGGCCCTCCTGCTGGACTTTCAGAACGCCTTGTACCGTGTCGATGAGATCGCGATTGGCCTGCGCCAGCGTCTCGACGTCAACGATGCCGCGCTGCGCCTGTTCCTCGACCGAAATCGCCTGGTCCTTCATCATTTTCGACGTCTGGCGGATCATCTCGTTGGTTGCGTCGGTCACCGTGTTTTGCAGCTCGAGCGCCGACTTCTGGTTGGTCAGCCCAAGCAGGATCACCATCTTCTGCTTCCATGCCGGCACGGTCAGCGCCGAGGTCGCTTGCAAATTCTCGATCAGCGTCTCGTCGCCCGACTGGACGATGCGAATCTGCGGCAATTGCTGGATGCCGAGCTGGCGCGCCTGCACCAGGTAGAAGATGCGCTTTTCCAGGCGGTCGAGCGCCTGCACGGCGTCCTGATAGGTTTGCGCCTCCAGCGTGCCTCCAGTGTCGCCGCTAGCGGCATCCGCCGCGGCCTTCAACTTCGGCAACTCGTTGCCGCGGTAGTCATCGACGAATTTCTTGCCGGCCTGCACATAGGCATCGAGCTTGAGGATGGAGCCCTTTGTCTGCTCATGGAGCTCGTCGAGCACGGCAATGTCGCGCCGCAGCGTGTCCTTGTGACGGTCGAGTTCGAGGCCGATGCGATCGATCTGTCCCGCCACGTCCTCGTACTTCTCCTTGAAGCGCTCGAGCCGCTCCTTGAACGAGGAGAACAGGCCGCTGAGGAAACCCTGGTCCTTGAGCGAGGCCGGATCGAGATTCTTGGCCTTCATGATGATGTCGGTCAGGAGGTCGCCGGTATCGCCGAGGTCTCGGTTGCGCAACTGGGACAATATCTTGTCGGCATAGTCGCTGACTGCCTGCTGGGCACGGTCGCCATAGACAGAAATGCCGGCACGGTCTCTGACGTCGATCGTGCTTTCGATTCTGGCGATGTCGGACGGATTGGCTACGATTGCCGGCAATGTCGAAGTGTCGTCGAGCAAAGTGATGCTGTTCTTGTCGGCCATGCAGACCTCCCCTCAGTGAACAGTATCTCGATAGGCAATCTGTAACAGTGATATGTCGCCGCTGTGGACAATGGAAGCTGGAGGCAGCCCAAGGCCGTAGATAAACGCTATTCTTCAACTTGTGCGTCCGATGGACCCTTCCTGCGCAGCCGCCACCGATTCCGCCAGCCATCGGCCGACGATCGCGGCGTCCGGGTTGCCGATTTCGTGGCCCGATGGAACAATCCGGGCGTCGATTTCCGTGCCGTGCCGGCTGAGCAGCGTCACCAGCGCCGGCGCGAAAGGCCCGTAGGTCTCGTCGGCGGCTCCGGCAATGATCAATGTCCGTGTTCCCGCAAGGTCCGTCGCCGGGACCTTGTCGAGCACAGGCATTGGCCTCAGCAGCGCGGCGCTCCGGACCATGCCGGGATGGAGCAGCATCAGGCTTGAAACCAGATTGGCGCCGTTCGAATAGCCAAGGAATGTCGCGTGATCGAGATCAAGCCCGTGGCGCGCGGCGGCTTCTCTTGCGAATGCCGCGAACGTGGCGGTTTCGACACGGATGCTTTCCTGGTCGAAGCGCGTCGGCGAGATTCGCTCGAACCAGCGAAAACCGTCCTCCTGGGGGATACGGCCACGCACCGCGACCAGTGCGGCATCTGGTGCCATGCGTCTCGCCAGCGCCACCATGCTTGTCTCGTCGACACCCGATCCATGCAGCAGGAACAGGCATTCACGGCCGCCTCCGCCGGCGCCGAGGAGACGATAGGGAAAGGCCAGGTCCAGCATCGGCGGACCATTTTCGACACTGGCGCCAATCATATCGCATCCCGTTGATTATATGAGGTTTCGCTCAATTTGCCGGCTTCAAAACGCAATATTTTCATGCTCCGCGAAAGTTGATTGAACCAGGCGCATTCCAGCCCGTTTCTGCGCCGATATACTCCCTGTGGGAGGAATCGAAGCGGTGCGTCGGGGGTCGCATTGCTGGACATGAACAACCAGCTTTGAGGCCTTTTGTCGATGACCACCCCTATTTCGCCAGATCGCGATTCGCGTATCCCAGATCGCGAGTTGCGTATCCCAGATCGCAATTCGCGTATCTTGGAACGCGACACGCGTATCGATGTACTGCGCGCGCTGGCCCTGCTCACGATCTTCATCGACCATGTGCCGGGCACGGCTTTCGAGGCCCTGACCTACAAGAATTTCGGTTTTTCTGATGCGGCCGAAGCGTTCGTGCTGATTTCCGGCATCTCGGTCGCGCTCGCCTACGGCACGAAATTCCGGCCGGGAGGCCGGCTTCTGGCGACCTTGAAGATGTGGCGGCGGGCGGGCGTGCTCTACGTCGCCCATATCGTCACGACGATGGTGGTGATGGCCCTGTTCTGCGCCGTGGCGGTGTTTGCCAAGCGGCCGGAACTGCTGAAGCTCATCAAT
This sequence comes from Mesorhizobium sp. B2-5-4, assembly GCF_006441095.1. Lineage (NCBI taxonomy): Bacteria > Pseudomonadati > Pseudomonadota > Alphaproteobacteria > Hyphomicrobiales > Phyllobacteriaceae > Mesorhizobium > Mesorhizobium sp. B2-5-4. The sequence goes on from NZ_VFUR01000004.1 coordinate 100,731, forward strand.
ATCGAGCCGCTGATGAAGGACACGCCGCAAGTGCTGGTCGGCATCGTCACGCTTGGCCACCAGCTCGGCTACAACAACATCCTGCCGGTCTATGCCGCGCTGCTTTTGATGGCGCCGGCCTTCGTGCTGTTTGTCAGCTACAGGCCCGTCGCGGCCCTTCTCCTGTCCGGCATGCTGTGGCTCGTTGCTGGAATCTGGCAGATCGCGCCGCCCAATTATCCCGAGCCCGGTTTCTGGTTCCTCAATCCGCTGTCCTGGCAGTTCCTGTTCAACATCGGCCTTGCCGCCATGCTGCATGTCAGGCGCGGTGGTGTCATTCCGGTCAACCGCTGGCTGATCGGCGCGGCCGCCGCCTATGTGCTGGCGGCGCTGGTGTGGGTGCATAGCCCGCTCTGGGGACATATAACGTGGTTCAACCTGCCGGTGGTGATCGGCGGCTTCGACAAGACCTTCCTGTCGTTGCCGCGGCTGTTGCACATCCTGGCGGTCAGCTACCTCGTCGTCGCCCTGCCGACGCTGTCAAACCTGTTCCGCACCAGCCCCGACCATCCGCTGGCGATACTGGGCAAACGATCGCTGCCGGTCTTCATCGCCGGCACGCTGATCGCCATGGTCGCGCAGGTGATGAAGGTGATCAATCCGGGCGGGTTCGTCTATGACGGCCTGCTGATATCGGCCGGCATTGCCATGCAGTTCGCGCTCGCCTTCTATCTCGAATGGCTGTCGGCCATCGGCGGTTCGGGCAAGGCCCGCACGGCCCAAAAGGATCCCGCGCCGGTTCGTGCGCCTTTGGGCCTCTCTGCCATGGCAAGAGCCAATCGGTAGTCGTTTCGGGCGTGCGGCTCAACCGCGGGGCGGACCCGACGAGCCCCGCACGATCAGTTCGACCGGCAGTTGCTGCCGGCTGACCGGCGCGTCGCTCTCCAGGATCGCCCTGACGGCGAGGCGGCCCATCTCGGCAATCGGCTGGGCGATCGTGGTCAATGGCGGCTCGGACACCGCTGCTTCCGGAACACCGTCGAACCCGACGACGGAAACATCGTCAGGCACGTTGAGCCCGCGTGCGCTCAGCCATTCGAGCGCCACCAGGGCTATTCGGTCCGACATGGCCAGGATGGCGGTGGGCGGTGCGTCGGAGGCGAAGATGGTTTCGAGCCCTGCCTTCGTGCTCGCCACGTCGTTGGCGGTCTCGTAGACGGGTACTTTGGATGTATCGACGCCAACCCGCGAAAGTTCCCGGAGATAGCCGGTGAGGCGGTCGCGCGTCCCTGCATAGGTTGCCGCCCGGACCTGTTCGGCCGAAACAAGGCCTGTCCTGTTGTCGGCGAAGGGCAGGGCCAGAACGGCGAAGCGGCGATGTCCGAGATCGGTGAGATGGCGGGCCGCCATGCCGGCGCCGGCGATGTTGTCGACACCGATCGCGGCGACCGATCCGTCCTCGGAATCGAGGTCGAGCGCGACGAAGGGAAGCTTGCGCTCGCGTGCCAACTCCACCAGGCGCGAGCCGCCTTCGATGCAAAAGACGATGAAGCCGTCGACCAGCGCGCTCTGGATGTTCCAGGCAAGCTGCTCGTTGTTGGCGGCCGAGACCAGGGAAATGCCGGCTCCGGTCGCATCGCAAGCTTGCGAGATGCCCGCCATCATGACGCGCGCAAACGGATCGTCGAAGAAATAGGAGAGGGGCTCGGCGGTGGCCACGCCAATGGCGTTGACCTTTCCGGCCCGCAGCAGCCTCCCCTTTGGATCGGGCCCGCCATAACCCATTGCCTCGGCTGCCGCGCGAACCCGGTCGCGAACTTCCTCGCGCACGATCTCGGGGCGGCTGAATACATTGGACGCGGTGCCGTGCGAAACACCGGCGGCCTTTGCGATATCGGCCAGTCGGACGGGTCGTCGATTGCCTGCGGTGAGTGACGCCATTTGCGCGTGCCTCCTGACATGCATTTAGCACGTTCCTGGGCCGCATCTAGCACTTTCGTTGGATCGATTCAAATTTTGCTTGACCCACGCCGGTGCCAGTCCTACGTTTGAATCGATCCAAGTGGCAGCTTGTTCTGCTGAACCGGCAAAGGGAGGAGCGCCATGCATCCCGTCAACTACCTGTTCGCCGACATCTATCGCAACGACTGGAATATCGGGTCAGCCACCAGCAAGGCCAGGCATCGTGGTGAGGCGGGCCCATGGATTCGCGATCTGCGCTTCTTGGTGGCGCGCAAGCGGAGCTGATCAACCGGCTCTTTTCGCGCCCAATGATTGGATCGATTCAAAGACAAGGAGGATGAGTCATGCATCCCATCAAGCATCTGTTCGAAGATATCTACCGCAACTACTGGGGCATCGCACCGGCCATCGAACGACCGGGGGCGCGACGCCGGGTGAAACCCGCTGTTGAGGGCCGTGCTCCTTGGATCCGCCCGGAACGTCGCCGGGATTGACCTCAAGCAATCATCTCAGGGTCGTGGGTGCGCTACGGCCGAAATCGCTATCGCAAGCCAGCCTGCAATGAGCAGGGTGCCGCCGATCGGCGCCGACATCGGAAACAGCCTTGAGCCCCAGAAATCGCGGGCGAGAAGATCACCCGCGAAGAGCAGCAGCCCGGCGAGCAGAACGAGGCTTGCGGTGCGCAGCCAGCGGTTTGCTCCGACAAGGCCAATGGCGAGAAAGACCGGCGCATGCATCAGGAGGAATGACGCGGCCGTGCCGGTGAAGGCGCCGCCGCGATGCGCGGCAGCTGCCGAAAGCGCCACCCCCGCCGCGCCGACGAGACCGCCGGCAAGCACGAGGAGCCGGCTGCCGTTTGGATTGGCGAGGTTCATGGTCGGCGTGCTCCTTCTTTTGCAGGCCAGGCAAGCTCAGGGCTTGCCCGCTTCCAGCGCCATATGCCGCGTCCGCCGCGACTGGACGATCCAGTTGTAGGCGGCACCGAGCGCCATCAGCACCGACGTGCCGAGAAACACCGCCGGCATTCCGAAATGGCCGCCGACGAAACCGCCGGCCAGCGGCCCCGCGACCTGCCCGACATACTGTGCCGAGATCGCAAGGCCAAGCACGTTGCCGCCGACGCCGTCGGGGATGTTGTGCCTGATGACACTGGTGATGCAGGGCAGGAGGCCGCCCAGCGCCAGGCCCATCAGGAAACGCAGGCCGATAAGCTGCCAGCTGTTGGTGACAAAAGCCTGCGGGATGAGCAACAGCGCCGAGACAGCCAGCGCTCCCACGACAACGTTCCAGTGCCCGATCCGGTCTGCGAGCTTGCCGAGCCAGGACGCCGACAAGATGGTGCCGAGGGCGGCCGCCGACATTACCACGCCGGCGACGAGCGTCACCCGGTTCTGGTCCTCGATGAGCTGCTGCACATAGACGGTGATGATCGGCTCGATCGACATCGTGGCGAAGGCGAGCAGCATGCCGGTGGTCAGCATGGCCACGACGGGGCGCTTGTCCGGGATCTGCGACCAGCCGCTTTTCGGTTTTGTCGCCGACGCGGCTTTGGCAGCCCTCGGGCTCGGGCGCGGACTCTCCTTGATGAGGAAGGTCGTCGCCAGGAAGGCGAGGAAGATCACCCCGCCCGACAAGAGGAAGGTGGCGCGAATCCCGATCACCGGCGGCAGCACGCCGCCGAGCAGCGGGCCGACCAGCGAGCCCGCCGTGATGCCCGCCGACAGGACGCCAAGCGCCCAGCCGGAGCGCTCCTTCGGCGTCTGCATGGCCACCAATATGGTTGAACCCGAGGAATAGCCGCCGGCGAAGCCGATCAGCAGGCGCAGCAGCACCAACTGCCAGACCGTCTCGACCATGCCCGTCAGCGACATGCAGATCGCCATGCCGAAGGAGGCGCGCACCAGCATCACCTTGCGGCCGTAGCGGTCGCCCAGGCGTCCCCACAACGGCGCGACCATCGCCGCGGCGAAGAAGGTGGCGCCATAGGCGATGCCGGACCATTGTACGATGGCGGCATGACCCTGTGCGCCGAGCTGTTCGACGTAGAGCGGCAAGAAGGGCAGGAGCAGGGTCATGGCGATGAGCGTGCTGAACGACCCCGCGAAACAGACGGCGAGATTGCGCCGCCAATGGATGTTGTAGCCGCTTTGCCACGTGTCTTCCTGCGTCATGTCCTGCCTGCCCGGTATCAGTGCTTGTTGCGGATACCATTTTGGGATACCAATCTGGTATCCGTCATGAACTTCAAGCCGGTCGCTGTCAATGCGGCTTCGGAAAGGGTGCGCGATGTCGCAGATGCAGAATGTCGAACGGCAGCTTCGCGAGATGATCCTGGCGCTCGAGATCGGGCCGGGAGAGCGGCTGACCGAACGCTGGATCGAAGGCCGTTTCGGCGCCTCGCGCACGCCGGTCAGGGCGGCACTTCTGCGGCTGGAGACCGAGGGGCTGGTCGGCAGGGACGGGCGCGGCTGGACGGTCTCGCCAATCAACCTGGCCGAGCTCGAGCAGATTGCGGTCTATCGCGAGGCGGTCGAGGTCGCGGCGCTGCGGCTGACATGCGGGCAAGCGGACAAGAGCGCCATCGATGTCATCGAGGCGATGCTCGATTCCTGCGACGAAAACACCCCGCGCGAGGAATGGCATCGTGTCGGCATGGATTTTCACATCGAACTGGCGCGGCTCTCCGGCAACGAATTCCTGTTCCGGGCGGTTCGGGACGCCATGACGCGCCTGTCGCGCGCCCGCTGGCTGGAAGTGCGTGACGAAACGGCCCTTGGCCGTGCCTGGCTCGAGCATCGCGCCATCCTAGCCGCTACACGCCTTGCTCAGGCCGATGAAGCCGCGCGGCTCCTGTCGGCCCACATCGTCGGCAGCCGCGACCGGCTGGTGACGTCGCTTGCCAACGACCGACGAGGCCTTCGCGCGAGGGGATTTGCCGTCGTCGCCGCTTAGTACGGCCTATGCGCGGCAGCCCGCTCGCCGGAAAACAGGCGGCATCCGACGCGAAGCGCACTTTCAGCCTCGCTTCATGCAAGCCGATGGCGTAAGAGCGGCGATGGAAAACAATCGCTTTGAAACACCCGTGACCGTCAAATCCGTCACGGCGGGAAGCACTCAGCTCTTGCATTCGGCAAGGGAGGCTTCCGATTACCTCCTCAACAGTTGGCCGGGCAAGCGCAGCGCCAAGCATCGTGCGGCGCTGCAGGCCTGCCACGACGCACTCGCCGGCGACAAGCCGGCGATGAATGCCCGACGCGCTTTCATCGCCGCGGCGCGGGAGGTGGATGTTTTCATCAGCGACAAGGCGCCAGCCTGACATAGACTGATACCGACAATTCGGATTGAGGCACGGCCCGCATTCGCGGGCCGCATGCCGTTATTCCTCGGTTTCGTTCTCCGTCTCGGTCTCAGGCTTCGAACGCTCGCGCGCGGCAACCTTGGCCGCCAGTTTTTCAGCCTTCTTGGCCGCCTTCTGGCGGTCGCGCTCCTTGCGTTCCTGATCGTAGTTTGGTGCTCGCGCCATATCGGCTCCTTTTGTCACTGCCTTGCGGCCCTGCACCTGCCTAGGAGCATTAGCCGTCAAACACAACAGCCGAAGCGACAATGCGTGGACGCTGGTGTCGAAGAGATGCGGGGCTTGCCAGATGGGCGCCACAATGATGTAGGAAACCCAGGGCGCCAATGAATTGAGAGCTGCCTGTTTGTTTTGATCAAGTGACCGATGGCCACAATTTCGCGGACCGCAGCAAAACTTTTTTATTATGCGCGAAACGTCGCGCGCGACGTGGCTCCGCAAGCGCTGTTTCGCGCCAGGCTGGCCGGCCGTCTCGAAAGGGCCCGGCTTTCCGGTGGGGCGGTGCGCCAGCGGTTGAATTACTACAACAAGCTGCAGGAAGGTTTCGCGCCAAGCGCCAATGCCAAGCGCATCAGCAAGCTGCCCTTCACGCCGACCATGTACTATTATGACCTGAAGGAATTCGCCCGCTATTTCGATCCGGATTTGCTCATCGACCTGGAATACGGCGACGTCAGGCGTGTGCCGAAGGTGCCGACGATCGTCAAGGATCGACCGATCCGTAACGACGACAAGAATGCGATCATCATGAAGCTGGACAAGTTTCGCCACTTCCACATGCCGGCTGACGCCATCTCGTTCGCCGACAAGCTGCCGGCCGTGGTCTGGCGCGGCGATCTCAACAATCCGATCAGGACAAGATTCCTGAAAGCCGTGCGCGACCTGCCGTTCTGTGATGTCGGCTCGCACAAGCCGAACGCGCCTGCGGAATACGCCAAGCCTTTTCTCAGCATCAGCCAGCACCAGCGCTATCGCTACATCGTCTCGCTCGAGGGTAATGATGTGGCGACCAACCTCAAATGGATCATGAACTCGAAGTCGCTTTGCCTGATGCCGCCGCCAACCTACGAGACATGGTTTGCCGAGCGACAGCTCGAAGCCAATGTCCACTATGTGCCGCTAGAGGCAGACTTCTCCAATCTTGCCGAAAACGTCGCCTATTTCGAGCGGCACCCGGCCAAGGCAGAGCGCATCATCGCCGCCGCGAACGCCTATTGCGGGACATTCGACGACGAGCGGACCGAACAGGCGATCTCGCTGCTGGTGCTCTACAAATACTTCGTGCTCTCTGGCCAGATCAAACCTGATGCCGAGGTGTGGCGCTACATAACGGGCTAATGCATGTCGCCCGGAAGTGTCCTCGGTTCCGGGATAACGACATGCATAAAATCAGAAGCTTACAGCAGGTCGGGCGAATCCTGTTCGCCGCGACATGCTGTAGTTGCCGCGGCATCCCCGGCGCGTCTCGTCGAGGCCGGCCATCACGTGTCCGGGCACTGCCGGAATGCGTGCACTAAAGATGCGCAACGCTGCGGCAACCATCCCGGCTGTTGTCTGTTTAGTGGCGCTTGTTTTAGACTACGAGAACGATGGCCACCATACAACGGACGACGGCAAGGGTCTTCTACTACGCGCGAAACGTCATGCGCGATATCGCACCCTAGGCGATCTTCCGACGACGGTTGGCGGGCCGCCTGGAACAGGCCAGACTCTCGAATGAAGCCGTGCGCCGACGGCTGAATCACTACAACAAGCTGCAGAACGCTTTTACGCCAAGCCCGGATGCCGTGCGCATCGACAAGATGCCGTTTGAACCGAGCATGTATTATTACGACCTGAAGGAATTTGCCCGCTATTTCGATCCGTCATTGCTCATCGACCTGAAGTTCGGCGACGTCAAAGGCGTGCCCAAGCTGCCGACGCTCGTCAAGGATCGGCCGATCAGCGTCGACAACGGCAACGCTGTCGTTATGAAGTTCAACAAGTTTCGCCACTTCCACATGCCCGTCGACACCGTCGCCTTCGCCGACAAACGCCCGGTCGTGGTCTGGCGCGGCGACCTCAACAATCCGATCAGGACACGGTTCCTGGATGTCGCGCGCGGCTTGCCGTTCTGCGACGTCGGTTCGCACAAGCGCAGTGCACCGGCTGAGTACAGCCAGCCGTTCCTCAGCATCAGCCAGCATCTGCGCTATCGCTACATCGTCTCGTTGGAGGGCAATGACGTGGCGACCAACCTCAAATGGATCATGAATTCCAACTCGCTCTGTCTGATGCCGCCGCCGACCTACGAAACATGGTTTGGCGAGAGCCAGCTCGAGGCCGGTGTCCACTATGCGCCGCTCGACCCGGACTTCTCCGATCTTCGTGAAAAGATAGATTATTTCGAGCAGCATCCGGCCGCGGCGGAGCGCATCATCGCCGCGGCCAATGCCTATTGCGGCAAATTTTCCAATGAACGGGACGAGCAGGCGATCTCCCTGCTCGTCCTCTACAAATATTTCGTGCTCAGCGGCCAGATCGAACCCGATCCCGAGCTCTGGCGGTTCATCGGGACCTAGCTCTTGTGCTCGGCCCGACGCCGCTGATCAGATGTCGCTGCGGTCGAGAACCATGTCGGCGGGGCCGAAGCGATCCTTCGCCGTCAGTTGCTGGTGCCAGTAGGGGTAGAGCAGGGGCGGTCGGCTAACGGCGTCGAGGCGCTGGCGTTCCTCGGTGCCGAGCTCCAGGGCGGCGGCCGCGAGATTGTCCTTCAGCTGGACGTCGTTGCGGGCGCCGATCACCAGCGACGAGACGGCAGGGCGGCCGAGCAGCCAGGCAAGTGCCACCTGCGCCGCCGACACACCACGATCCTTGCCGATGTCGACCAGCAGATCGACGATCCGCCACAGCCGGTCCTCGTCGCGGATCGGCGGCTCGGACCAGCCGGCGAGCTGGCGGGCGGTCGGGCTGTCGCGGCGGTATTTGCCCGACAGCAGGCCGCCGGCGAGCGGGCTCCAGACCAGCACGCCCAGCCCCTGGTCGACCGAGATCGGCAGCAGCTCGTACTCGGCCTCGCGCGCTTCCAGCGTGTAGTGGATCTGTTGGGTGACGAAGCGTTGCTGGTGGCGGCTGTCGCTGATGGAAAGCGCCTTCATCACCTGCCAGCCGGAATAGTTGGAGCAGCCGATGTAGCGCACCTTGCCCTGGCTGACCAAAGTGTCGAGCGCGGCAACGGTTTCCTCGAGCGGGGTGAGGCCGTCCCACTGGTGGACGAAATAGATGTCGATGACATCGGTCTTCAACCGCTTCAGGCTTCTCTCGCATTCGCGGATCAGATGGTGGCGCGACAGGCCTTCGTCGTTCGGGCCCTTGCCGATCCGCATCCGCGCCTTGGACGCAATCAGCACATCGTTCTTGCGCTTGCCGCCGAGCGCTTCGCCTATAATCTCTTCAGACAGGCCGTTCGAATAGACGTTGGCGGTGTCGATGAGGTTGATGCCGGCGTCAATGCACATATCGATCATCCGCTTGGCTTCGGCGAGATCGCTGTTGCCGACCGCGGCGAAGGGCCCGGAGCCGCCGAAGGTCATGGTGCCAAGCGTCAGTGTCGAAACCTTCAGGCCCGAACGGCCAAGGGTGCGGTATTCCATGTCAGATCCTCACGATTTTGTTGAAGAGGCGTGCCGCCAAGGGGCAGGCCTGGAACGCGACCGCGGATTTGTAGGACAATTCGGCCGGCTTGTCGCCGTAGAATGACATTGGATCGATCACACATCGCCGAATCCGCCGTGGCGGCAATCGCGCCCGGGCTGCAATAAAACCGTCACCGCCGGCCTATATTGAAGTCGGCTCAGGTGTTTCCATTCTTGGCCGCTGGCCAGAAATTGGGGCGCCAGTGGTAACCGACAGGGCTTGCAAGCGGAGCAGCTGATATGACCGAGCTAAAAAAGAATTCCCCTGCCAAGGACTGGCTCGAAGCCGAGCTCGCCGACACGCTTGACGAAGATTATGAGCTCGAAATGTCGGAGCCGGCGCTGTCGATGGAGATCGCCAAGATCTACAAGAACTCGCATCCGCCTTCGATCGATCGCATGCAATATTTTCGCGACCTGATCAGCTTGCAGTCCGAATTGATCAAGCTGCAATCCTGGGTCGCCTATCACAAGAAGAAACTGGTGGTGATTTTCGAGGGCCGTGACTCCGCCGGCAAGGGCGGCGTCATCAAGCGCATCACCCAGCGGCTCAACCCGCGTATCTGTCGCGTCGTGGCGCTTCCGGCGCCGACTGAACGCGAGAAGTCGCAATGGTATTTCCAGCGCTATGTCCCGCATTTGCCGGCAGGCGGCGAGATCGTGTTGCTCGACCGCTCCTGGTACAACCGCTCCGGCGTCGAACGGGTAATGGGTTTTGCCAACCCCGAGCAGGTGGAGGAGTTCTTCCATGACGTGCCGGAGTTCGAGCGCATGCTGGTGCGCTCGGGCATCACCGTGGTCAAATACTGGTTCTCGATCACCGACGAAGAACAGCAGATGCGCTTCCTGATGCGCATCCATGATCCGATGAAGCAGTGGAAGCTGTCGCCGATGGACCTGCAGTCACGTGTGCGCTGGGAACAGTACACCAAGGCCAAGGAGGAGACTTTCGCGCGCACCAACATCCCCGAAGCGCCCTGGTTCATCGTCGAGGGCAACGACAAGAAGCGCGCGCGCCTGAACTGCATCGATCATCTGCTGAAGCAGCTGCCGTACGAAGACGTGCCGCACGAGGAGATCACGCTGCCGGAGCGCGTCTTCAACCCCGAATACGAACGCCAGGTCCTGCCGCGCGAACTTTACGTGCCGGAGAAATATTGAGGAACCTTTCCTTCTCCCCGTTTCACGGGGAGAAGGTGCCCGAAGGGCGGATGAGAGGGGCGCAGGGCTAACTGGTTAGACCGCCATTCGCAGGACTACGCCAGCATCATCTTCGTTCGGCAGCACCGCCCCTCATTGTCCTGCCGGACCTTTCTCCTGGTATAGTGACGGGGAGAAAGGAGCTGCGCCAAAAGGGCTCGGCCTAAGCCCTGTTGATGACCACGTGTGTGGCAAGTGCCGTTGCCGCCTGTTCGGTGCACTGATAACCAAGGTTGGGCATGTCGAGGCCGGCAAAAAGGTTTTCTCCCTTGCCCAGCAGCACCGGTGAGATTGCCAGGTGCATCTCGTCGATCAGCCGCTCCTGGAGATATTGCCGGATGGTGGAGACGCCGCCGCCGACCCGCACGTCCTTGCCGCTGGCCGCTGATTTTGCCTGCTCTAGCGCCGAATGGATCCCGCCGGTGACGAAATGGAAAATCGTTCCGCCTTCCATCGTGATGGGCGCCCGCTCGTGGTGGGTCAGCACGAACACCGGCACATGATAGGGCGGATTGTCGCCCCACCAGCCCTTCCACTTGTCGTCGGGCCATTCACCCCGGATCGGGCCGAACATATTGCGGCCGAGGATCCAGGCGCCGAGGTTCTCGAAGCTGCGCGCCGCAAAGTCCTCGTCGACGCCTGTCTCGCCGCCTTCCTCGCCAAACATCTTGCGGAAGGTGCGGGTGCTGAAAGCCCATTTGTGCAGGGCCATTCCGCCGACGCCGAGCGGATTTTCCAGACTCTGATCAGGCCCGGCGCCGTAGCCGTCGAGGGACAGGCTGAAAGCGTTGACGCGAAGCTTGGACATGAAGACCTCCTCGGTAACCAGTTGTATTTTGCAAGTGGTTTTCTTCTAGCAAACTGATTGTGAATTGCAAGCGGTATTTTTCGGATCGAAAGACATCTATCCAGACCTTTGCACCAAGCGATGTCCAGACTGTTGTGTAGCGGTCGGCACGGACGCCAGTGGCGGCCGTCGAGTCAGCCGCGATATCAACTCATTCGCCTGTAAATTTCACGAAACGGATGTGGTGCCCGCATTGACGAGGCCGACAGGGAACCGGGTCAGGAAGCATCCTCTGGAGGCGTTAGCCGTACCTCTTGGCCGAGGTGCGGGCTGCCGGCCGCCTCCGGCCGCGCGGTTATTTTAGCTGCAGCTGCCGGTTTTTGTCAGCGGGAATTCGAAGGAACCGCCGACCGCTCGAAAGAGTGGTGACATCTACTGAAAGGCCTTGCCCGGGACCTTGAGACTACCCTTTCAGCATTTCCGCCACTTCGGGAGCGAAATAGGTCAGGATGCCGTCGCAGCCGGCACGCTTGAAGGCGAGCAGCGATTCCAGCATCGCCTTCTGGCCGTCGATCCAGCCATTGGCGCCGGCCGCCTTGATCATCGAATATTCGCCCGACACCTGATAGGCGAAGGTCGGCATCTGGAATTCGTCCTTCAGCCGGCGGATGATGTCGAGATAGGGCAGCCCGGGCTTCACCATCAGCATGTCGGCGCCCTCGGCGATGTCCTGCTCGGCCTCGCGCACCGCCTCGTCCGAATTGGCGTGGTCGATATAATAGGTCTTCTTGTCGCCCTTGAGCAGGCCGGCGGTGCCGACGGCTTCGCGATAGGGGCCGTAGAAGGCCGAGGCGAATTTGGTGGCGTAGGACATGATCGCCACGTCCTGAAAACCGTTGGCGTCGAGCGCGTCGCGGATGGCACCGATACGGCCGTCCATCATGTCTGATGGCGCGATGATGTCGGCGCCGGCAGCCGCCTGGATGACGGCCGCCGCCGCGACCTGTTCCACGGTTTCGTCATTGACGATGATGCCGTCGCGCAGAATGCCGTCATGGCCATGGCTGGTGAACGGATCGAGCGCCGCGTCTGTGATGATGCCGATCTCGGGCACCGCCTCCTTTATCGCGCGGGTGGCGCGGTTGATGATGTTTTCCGGGTCGAGGATGTGCGAGCCGGTCTGGTCGCGCAGGCCGAGATCGACATTGGGGAAGGTGGCAAGAGCCGGGATGCCGAGCTTGGCCGCGCGTTCGGCCTCCTTGACGGCAAGGTCGACCGACAGGCGGAAGACGCCGGGCATGGCAGCGATCGGTTCGCGGACATTCCTACCCTCGACGACGAAGATTGGCCAGATCAGGTCGTCGACCGAAACCCTGTTCTCCTGCACGAGCCGACGCGACCAGTCGGCCTTGCGCATGCGGCGCAGGCGGCGGCTGCCGGTGACGTCGTCGACGCTGCGCGCGCCGGCAGGTTTTGCTGGGGTGAATTTGTTCATGGCCAAAACTCCGGATCGGCGGCTTTTAGCACGAGCCCTTGGTGCTGACCAATGCGACACGTTTGTGCCAGGGGTCAAAGCTGCCACGGCGCTGTCCCACCACGCCTATTGATCAGGGCTGCCCATTGCCCGAAAGGATCTGTGCCGCGCCACGGATCGCGACGCGGAACGCCTCGTCGAAGCTGACACCGCGCACCTGCCAACGACAGGTCTTGCCCTGATCGGCCAGTCGCCAATCGGCGATCCAGCCTAGCTCCTCATCGCTCCATACGATGCTGCCGGCGAGCGCTCGGTCGCCACCTGCCTGTTTGGCCAGCCGATCCAACTTTGCCATGTCAGCCGCGCGCAACGCTTCTTCGCCCAGGTCGCCAAGCTCCGCAGCCTTCGGAAAGACGACATGTATCAGTGTTGGACCGGCGGCATTGATGAAGGATTCGCGCATCGTTTCGCCGTGGCCTTCCTCAGCGCTCAGCACGAAATGCCGAGTGCCCTGTTCAGTCGTGAGGAAGACGGCGAGTGTCGGCCGCTCGCCAAGCCAGGGCCTGCTGCCAAGCGATGCCAGCACCTTGTCGATCACATCAGGCTTGTAGAGGCAGGTGAGGTCATGCGGCCGGTCATGCGTGCCTTGCTCGTCATGGATCGGAATACCCTCCAGCCGGTCATGGTAGCGAAAGCTGTCGACAAAGCTGCCGGCCTTGTCGCGCAACGCGTCCATTTCGCGTCTGGCAAGCAGCCGCTGATCGCCCGAAACACGGACGAGGACCTTGTCGAGGCAAGTCTTGAAGCCGAGCTGGCGGTTTTCTTCACCCTGGCCGGTGACGATGGTCTGCGATTGGTAAAGATCGCCAAGGTCGGTTGCCCTGGCGGGAACATTGGTTGCCCACAACGCAGACAGGCAACTCAGAACAAGGACAAGGCGCAAAAACTGCGGCATGGCTCACTATCCGGCTCTTGGCCTGCCGTAATGGCCGCCAACGTCTAGCATCGGCCGCCACTTGCCGCCAAGACCGCGGCGGACAGACTGCTGCCATTGACGCACCCATGCGCCGCCTTTAGCACTTCAGTCCCGCAGGCGCGGGGAAGGATTCTCTGGCGATGGATTTTGGTGGAGGCGACGAAATTCGCTTCGAAAGGTTGGGCAGGGCCGGCGTCGTCACCCTGACGCGGCCGCAGGCGCTCAATGCCGTCACCCATCGCATGGTCAAGGCGCTGGGCGAGGCCCTGCGCTCCTGGGAGCGGGACGACGGCGTGGATGTCGTCGTGGTCAAGGCAGAGGGCAGGGCGTTTTCGGCCGGCGGGGATATCCTGCACATCTATGAAGCCGGCCGGGCTGGAAAGCCGCCGGTCGAGTTCTTCGCCGACGAGTATCGGCTCAACGCCTACATCGCCCGTTTCAAGAAACCTTATGTGGCGCTCATCGACGGCATCGTCATGGGCGGTGGGGTCGGCATTTCCTTCCACGGTTCACACCGGGTGATGACCGAGAATGCCCAGTTCGCCATGCCGGAGGTCGGCATCGGCTTTTTCCCCGATGTCGGCGCCAGTCATCTGCTGCCCGACCTTGGCGGTTCATTCGGCATGTACCTGGCGCTGACCGGTAACCGCATCCGCTATGGCGATGCGCTGTGGTCGGGGCTGGCCACCCACACCATCAAGGCCGAGGACCAGCCGAGCTTCCTCGACCGGCTGGCGCTGACGGGCGATCCGGAATCGGTGCTGCGCGGTTTCTTTGTTCCGGCCAAGCGGGAGACCGACAGGCCCATCCTGGAGGCGATCTCCCGCCATTTCGCCCAACCCTCGCTGCCGGACCTCATCGACAGCCTGGATCGCGCGGGCAAGGACGAATTCGCGGCCAAGACGCTGGCGACGATCCGCATGCGCTCGCCGACCAGCCTTCGCGTCGCCTGGCGGCAGATCAGCGCCGGGCAGACATTGTCGATGGACGACTGCATGAGGATGGAGTTCCGCATCCTGAACCGCATGCTGGCTGGCCACGATTTCTACGAGGGCATCCGCGCCGCTATCATCGACAAGGGCTCCAAGCCGCAATGGCGGCCGGCAAAGATCGATGCCGTCAGCGAGGCGGAAGTCGAGGCCTATTTCGCTCCGCTCGGCGATCGGGAGCTTGGGCTGTGAGCGAAGTGACATCGAGACGCGTCGTCCTGCAGCCCTCGACGGTCGAGGTGATCTTCGCCTGGTTCCAGCGCGTCATCGCGGGCTACTGCCTGATGTTCGGCATCCTGTACTGGATCAAGCTGATCGGATTCTATCCGGGCTCGCTGTGGCGCTTCGACCTTATGCCGGTGCATTGGCAGGTGGCGGCGGTGATGCTCGCCGTGTTCTTTCCCTTCGCCGCGGCCGGGCTGTGGATGCTGGCGTCCTGGGGCCCGGTGATCTGGTTCATATGCGCGGTCACCGAGACGGTCATGTATGCTGGTTTTCCCGAGCTTTTCGGCCATCGTCTCCTGATCATCGTCTCGCATGCCTGCGTGGCGCTGCTCTACATCGTCTTTCGCGTCGTCATCTACCTGCAGAAACGACCGGCACGGCACTAAGCCCTTGTACGGGTTGACGACCTGGCGACCGCTCGAATCCGCCCCGGCGATCATTGCCTAAATCTTTAGGTTAATCATCCTTGCCCGGGTGACCGTTCGTTAAGCGTCTTCCGAAACCTCTTACCGGTAAGCTCTTGTTAGCCCTAGCGTTTAAGTCGAATTTTATGAGTATTCGATAGTGTCGCGATCAAGGTGAAAAACAAAAAATCACCAGGGCGACAAACGAGAGGCAAAGACAATGATCAATTCGCGTCCGGCGGCCAAGACCGCCAACGTTTCCGACGATCGCCGCGAGGCTATCCGTTCCCTGTACATGGAATCGCTGCAGCTGGTCGAGCGTCTGCACCGCCGTCTGCTTGATGTGATCAAGGACGAATTCGACCGCAACGGCCGTTCCGACATCAATGCCATCCAGGCGCTGCTGCTCTTCAACATCGGCAATTCCGAACTGACCGCCGGCGAGCTGCGTTCGCGTGGCTACTATCTCGGCTCGAACGTCTCCTACAATCTGAAGAAGCTGGTCGATCTCGGCTTCATCAACCACCAGCGCTCACGCATCGATCGCCGTTCGGTCCGCGTCTCGCTGACGCCGAAAGGCAATGAAGTGGCTGATGTGGTCGCCGGTCTCTATGAGCGCCATGTCGGCTCGATCGAACAGGTCGGAGGCATCAACACCGACGAGTTCAAGCAGATGAACCGCGCCCTGCAGCGGCTCGACCGCTTCTGGAACGACACCATCGCCTACCGGATGTAAGACCATCCAGGAAACGGAGCCGCGCCGCAGAAGCGTGGCCATAACAGCGAGCTCCAGTCAGGGCCGGTGCCGAAAAGCACCGGTCTTTTCTTTCTTGCGTCCGGCCAAAGCAAATTACGGGCCAAGGCCACGTTGCCGCCATATTCCAGTGGAACCGAGAGTGGCAGTGATGCTGTGGTGAAGACCATGCGTCCATCCGCAGCCGCATCGCGCCTCTTGCTTTTGTCGCCAATGTGATACGGACCATGGTTGGCTAATTGTTAAGATTGCCGATTTTAGAGTGCGGGCGAGATCGCGCGATAATCGACGCAGCAAGGTGATCGAACGCTACAAGAATGTCTGGAACGTCCATGAGAACCAGCCGCCGCTTTTTCCTTTCCGGAGCCTCCGCGCTCGCCGCCGCCATGGTGGCCGGCCGTGCCAGTGCGCAGGATGTGATCGGGGATATCCTGAAATCCTCGGCCCGCGGCAATTGGGATGATCAGTTCGATGCCCGCGCCAGCGAAGGCGGCAAGGTGGCCTCGACGCTGCCGATCTTCAGCCTGCAGACCGTTGCCTTCACTGAGCAGGCGGTCGCGCAGTATCAGAACATCGTCTCCCAGGGCGGCTGGACGGACGTTCCCGCGACCAAGAAACTGCAACTCGGCGTCGATGACCCGGACGTGGTGCCGTTGCGCAAGCGCCTGATGATGGCGGGCGACCTGTCGCAGAGCGCCGGCATTTCGACGGCTTTCGATTCCTATGTCGACTCGGCGGTCAAGCGCTTTCAGTTGCGCCATGGTCTGCCGGCTGACGGCTCGATGGGCAAGTATACCTACGCCGCGATGAACGTTTCGGCGCAAATTCGGCTCGGCCAGCTGCAGACCAATCTGCAGCGGCTGAAAGAGAAGGCCGGCACGCTGGGCAGCCGCTATGTGCTGGTCGATATTCCTGCCGCACAGATCGAAGCGGTCGAGAACGACCGCGTCGTGCTTCGCCACACCGCGATCGTCGGCAAGATCGATCGCCAGACGCCGATCGTCAATTCCAAGATCAACGAGATCATCGTCAATCCGTACTGGAACGCACCGGTCTCGATCGTGCGCAAGGACATCATTCCGCTGATGCGGAAGGATCCCGATTATCTCAAGAACAGCCATATCCGCCTGTTCGCGCCCGATGGCAGCGAAGTCGACCCGATGAATGTGGACTGGTCGACCGACGATGCCGCCAAGTACCGTTTCCGTCAGGATCCCGGTTCGGAAAACGCCATGGCGTCGGTCAAGATCAATTTCCCGAGCCCTGACGGCGTCTACATGCACGACACGCCGCAGCAGAGTCTGTTCGGCAAGATGATGCGCTTCGATTCCTCGGGCTGCGTGCGCGTCCAGAACGTGCGTGATCTCGTCACGTGGATCCTGCGCGACACGCCCGGCTGGGATCGCCAGCATTTCGAGGCGGCTATCAAGACCGGCCAGAACACGCCGATCCAGGTCACCAACCCGGTGCCGGTGCATTTCCTCTATCTCTCGGCGTGGTCGACAGGACCCGGCGTCGTCCAGTTCCGCGACGACGTCTACGCGCTCGACGGTGCCAGCGAACTGCAGATCACGTCGTCGCTATAACGAGCTGATATTTTTGCAAAAAAGCCGCTCTCAGGGCGGCTTTTTTATTGCGGACGCCGCCATTTCCAGCCGCTCGACCGGCTGGACGAAGCTCCGGCTATTGCGCATGGTCGGCAGACAGCCGGAATCGTGCCATGGACGTCGCCATCTTCATTCTCGTTGTGCTCGTCTTCGTGGCGCTGTCCGGCGCGCTCGTCCGGCTGGTTCGGGTGCCGTTGCCGGTGCTGCAGATCGCCATCGGCGCGGCCCTGGCCTGGCCCGCCGGGGGCCTGCATGTCGAGATCGATCCGGAACTTTTCCTGCTGGTGTTCATCCCGCCGCTTCTGTTCGGTGACGCCTTCGCGGCGCCCAAGCGCGAACTCGTCGCCTTGCGCGGACCCATACTCGATCTTGCCATCGGCCTGGTCTTCTTCACCATTGTCGGCTTCGGCTATGCCTTGCACTGGCTGGTGCCGAGCATTCCGCTCGTCGTCGCTTTCGCGCTGGCCGCCGTGCTGTCGCCGACCGACGCCGTGGCGGTGTCCTCGATCGTCGACAGGAATATGGTTCCGGCCCGGCTGATGCACATATTGGAGGGCGAGTCGTTGCTCAACGACGCGTCGGGCCTAGTCATGTTCCGCTTTGCGGTGGCAGCGGCATTGACCGGCAGCTTCTCTTTCGCGGGAGCTTCGCTCAGCTTCCTCTACGCCGTCGCCGCTGGCATCCTGGCCGGTGTCGCGGCCCTGTACATCGCCGCCAAGGCGCTGCAACTGCTCAGCCGCATCGGCGGCGTGCCGGCCGAGGCGCAGGTTCTCGTGATGATCCTGCTGCCTTTCATGGCCTATCTCGGCGCCGAACATGTCGGAGCCTCGGGCATCCTGGCGGCGGTCACCGCCGGTCTGCTGACCGGGGTCAGCGGCATGTACCGTTTCCTCGGCGTGTCGGCGCGCATGCAGATTCTGTCGCTCTGGGCGACGCTCACTTTCGTCTTCAATGGCGCTCTGTTCATTCTGCTCGGCCTGCAGCTTCCCGACATCATCCGCAAGGTCCCGCCAGAGTTGTCCAGCCGGCATTGGCTGATCGAGCCGGTGGCGACGGTGCTGATCCTGACAATCTGCCTGATCGGGCTGCGCTTCCTGTGGATCTGGGTCGGGGACATCGCCCAAGCGATCGCGGCGCGTGTGGGCAAGCGCAAGGCCGAGCCGTTCGGATTTCGCGTCCGGCTTGCCGGCTCCGTGGCCGGCGTGCGCGGCGCCATCACATTGGCGGGCATCCTGTCATTGCCGCTGGCTTTGCAGGATGGCTCGCCCTTTCCGGCACGCGATGTCGTGATCTTCCTCGCCGCCGGCGTCATCATCTGCTCGCTCGTCATTGCCAGCTTTGCCTTGCCTAGGATCGCGCGGGGACTGGTCGAGCCGGGCGAGAATCCGGCCGCAGCGGAGGAGCGCCGGGCGCGCGTCGGCGCCGCCAGTGCGGCGATCGCCAGGATCGAGAGCATCGCCAACGAGGCAGGCGAGGGCGAGGCGGTCGAGGCCCGGCTGGCCGTCGCCGACAGCATCGTGGCCGGCTACCGGCGGCGCATAGCGGCTTCCGACGAAGCCGACGAGGCCCGCGCCGAGGCCCGTGAGGCCGGCAGGCTGGAGCTCGAACTCAGGGCGGCGGGCATCGAAGCCGAGCGATCCGCGCTACGCGACATGTTCCGCAGCCAAGAGATCAATGATCACACGATGCGCGCCCTGTTTTCCGAAATCACATTGACCGAGGCCTTGCTGAAGCAGCGGCGGGACAGGAAATAGCGGTCCGCCCGATCCTTTGCCGCAAACCGGCCAGCAAATTTCGCGCCGCAAACGTGGCGAGCCCAAAACAACTGTGTTAATGGCCGGCGAACGCATGCATGTCGCCCAGAACCGCCAAGTGGTTTGGGACGACTGCATCCACGAATTTGCCCTTCCAACCCCCGGGGAACTCAGGCCATGGCAACAGCAGCGGCGGCGTCCAACAAGCTCGAATCCTTTTTCGAAACCACTTTGGAAGATGCCGATCCGGAGATATTCGGCGCCATCCGCAACGAACTCGGTCGCCAGCGCCACGAGATCGAGCTGATCGCCTCGGAGAACATCGTCTCCCGCGCCGTGCTCGAGGCGCAGGGGTCGATCATGACCAACAAATATGCCGAGGGCTATCCGGGCAAGCGCTACTATGGCGGCTGTCAGTTCGTCGACGTGGCCGAGGAACTGGCCATCGAGCGCGCGAAAAAGCTGTTCGGCTGCAACTTCGCCAACGTCCAGCCGAATTCCGGCAGCCAGATGAACCAGGCGGTGTTCCTGGCGCTGCTGCAGCCCGGCGACACCTTCATGGGTCTCGACCTCAATTCCGGCGGCCATCTCACCCACGGCTCGCCGGTCAACATGAGCGGCAAATGGTTCAAGGTCGTCTCCTATGGCGTGCGCAAGGACGACCACCTGCTGGACATGGACGCCATCGAGAAGACCGCGCACGAGACTAAGCCGAAGCTGATCCTGGCCGGCGGCACAGCCTATTCGCGCATCTGGGACTGGAAGCGCTTTCGCGAGATCGCGGACGCGGTCGGCGCCTATCTGATGGTCGACATGGCGCACATTGCTGGCCTCGTTGCCGGCGGCGTGCATCCCTCGCCCTTGCCGCACGCCCATGTGGTGACGACCACCACGCACAAGTCGCTGCGCGGCCCGCGCGGCGGCATGATCCTGTGCAATGACGAGGACATCGCCAAGAAGATGAACTCGGCGGTGTTCCCCGGCCTGCAGGGCGGTCCGCTGATGCATGTCATTGCCGCCAAGGCAGTGGCCTTCGGCGAAGCGCTGAAGCCGAGCTTCAAGGTCTATGCCGAAAGCGTTGCCGCCAACGCCAAGGCGCTGGTTTCCAGCCTCAAGGAAACGGGCCTCGACATCGTCTCCGGCGGCACTGACAACCACCTGATGCTGGTCGACCTCAGGCCCAAGAACGCCACCGGCAAACGCGCCGAAGCGGCCCTTGGCCGCGCCAACATCACCTGCAACAAGAACGGCATCCCCTTCGACCCGGAAAAGCCCTTCGTCACTTCGGGTGTGCGGCTGGGCACGCCGGCCGGCACCACGCGCGGCTTCGGCCAGGCCGAATTCCGTGAGATCGGCAAGCTGATCGCCGAGGTGCTGGATGGGCTTAAGGTCGCCAATTCCGACGAAGGCAATGCCGCCGTCGAGGCGGCGGTCAAGGCCAAGGTCGTTGCATTGACCGATCGATTCCCGCTCTATCCCTATCTCGGTTGACCATCCTTATCCCGGTTGACCATCCTATCTCGGTTGACCGGGCGCGACGCGTCATCTTTTATCCACCGGCGGTGCGTCACCCCTGATCGGGTGACGCATGGAACTGGAGAATTGATGATGCGCGATTTTTGTCTTGCCTCACTTGGCGCCTTCGGTTGGCTGGCTGCTTGCGGGTCCGTTTTGGCGCAGACGCAGCCCGCTCCGGACATGCCCGCCACCAGCAGTTTCGGCCGATGGACGACCATGGTCGATACGCTCGACACCGGCCAGGATGCGCACAAGACCTGCGCGGCCTCCACGGCGTTCTTCGACGCGGGTGGCAATTCGGGCACGCTGACATTGTCGATCTCGACCGGCGACGTGCTGCCGCCCGATGCTTATCCGGCCATCATGATCACCATCGACAACCGGACCCTGCCGGCCGACAAGAAGATCGCGGCCATCTTCGGCGATCCGGGCGTCAAGGTTTCCGCGACGGTTTACTCCAACGATGCCGTCAATGGCCGTCCCACCTGGACGATCGACAACCAGGCCAAGACAAGTCTGGCGTTGCTGCGGGCCATGCGAAAAGTCACATCGCTCGACGTCACCTTCGGCAAGCAGGCCGTCGCCAGCATTCCGATGGACGGTTTCACAAAGGCCTATCGCAATCTCGGCACGTCTTGCGGCTTCCCAACCAAGGATGTTGCGCCTTAACGGCTTGGCTGGAGCAAGGGGGCCATGGACATCCTCTGGAAAGGCGTGGTCGGCGGGCTGGTGACAGCCCTGATCGTCTGGGCGTCCAAGCGGGGCAATGTCTTGCCCGGGATCCTGCCGCTGGCGCCGACCTTTGCCGTCATCGCGTTGCTCGCTGTCGGCGCCAAGGGCGATCCAGGCGGATTCCGCGATGCCTGCCTTGCCGGAATGAAGACGATTCCGGCCTATCTCGCCTTCCTCGGCGCCTGCTGGCTGTTCATCGACAAGGTCGACTATCGCCTGGCTGTTGCCGGCGGCATCGCAGTCTGGCTGCTTGCCGCGCTGGCAATCTTCCTCGCGCCTCGCTATCTCTGAGGCGCGGCAGGCCGTCGAAGAAACGGAACTGCTTCAATCCGGACCGGAAAGGCTCTAAGCCTTTTCACCTCACCAGATTCGCGAACCCAAGGCTCTCCATGCGCTGTCCCTATTGCCAGTCCGAAGATACGCAGGTGAAGGATTCGCGCCCCGCCGAGGACGGCGCGGCGATCCGCCGGCGGCGTGTCTGCCCCGATTGCGGCGGCCGTTTCACCACGTTCGAACGCGTGCAGTTGCGCGACCTCGTCGTGGTCAAGAAATCAGGGCGAAAAGTGCCGTTCGACCGCGACAAGCTGTTGCGCTCGGTCGAGATCGCGGTGCGCAAGCGCAACGTCGACCCCGAGCGCATCGATCGCGCCGTGACCGGCATTGTCCGCCAACTCGAAAGTTCCGGCGAAACGGAAGTGGCTTCCGGCGAGGTCGGCCGGCTGGTCATGGATGCACTGAAGTCGCTCGACGATGTCGCCTATGTGCGCTTCGCCTCGGTCTATCGCAATTTCCGCGAGGCCAAGGATTTCCACGAACTGCTCGGCGAGCTGAAGGGGGACGACGAAAAGAGCGAAGAGGACGCCGGCTGAGCATGGCAGCACCGCAACGCAGCGAGGCCGAGCAAGCGGCCCTGGACCGCCGTTTCATGGCCGCTGCCTTGCGGCTGTCGCGCAAGAACGCCGGTCGCACCTCGACCAATCCATCCGTCGGCACCATCATCGTGCGTGACGACGGCTCAGGCCCGATGATCGTGGGTACCGGCGTCACCGCGATTGGGGGCCGGCCGCACGCCGAGACCGAGGCGCTGGCGGAGGCCGGCGAACTCGCGCGGGGCGCCACCGCCTATGTCACGCTCGAGCCTTGCGCCCATCACGGCCGCACGCCGCCTTGCGCCAACGCGCTGGTCAACGCCGGCATCGCGCGTGTCGTGGGCGCTGCCAGCGATCCGGATCCGCGGGTCTCCGGCAAGGGGTATGCCATCCTGCGTGACGCCGGTGTCGAAGTGGTGGAAAAGGTCTTGGCCACCGAAGCTGCCGAACAGATGGCGGGCTATTTGATTCGCTCTCTGAGAAAACGCCCGGAAGTTATCCTGAAGCTTGCGCTTTCCAGCGACGGGAAGATCGGCATGGAAGGCGCCGGCCAGGTCGCGATAACAGGCGACATGGCGCGCCGCGAAGTCTACCTGATGCGCGCCGAGGCGGACGCCATCCTGGTTGGCATCGGCACGGCGCTGGAAGATGATCCGGCGCTGACGGTGCGTTTGCCCGGACTGGAGAACCGTTCACCCGCACGCATCGTGCTCGACCGCCAGGCTAGGCTGCCGGAGGGCTCGAAGCTGGTGTCCGGTGTCGATCGCGTACCGCTCTATGTCGCGGCTTGCCTGGAGGCCGATCCGCAGCGCCGGGCGGCACTCGAACGCGCCGGCGTGCGCTTCATCGGCACGGAGACGCACGAGGGCGGCGTCGCATTGCCCGAACTGCTCGAGGATCTGGCGGCGCTCGGCATGGCAAGCGTGCTGGTCGAGGGCGGTGCCAAGGTGGCGAGCGCTTTCCTAGCCGACGGGCTGGTCGACCGCATCGTGCTTTTCCAGGGACCGGAAGCGATCGGCGAAGACGGCATTGCATCGCCTGTCGATGCCGACCATATCCCGGTGGGTTTTCGCAAGCTGCGCGAGATGCGGTTCGGCGAAGACGGTTACGCCGAATGGATCAGGGATTTTCAGGGATAGCGATCGATGTTTACCGGGATTGTCACCGATATCGGCACCGTGGCCGCCGTCAAGCCGCTGCGGGAAGGGGTGGGGCTGCGCATCGACACCGCATATGATCCCGGGACGATCGCCATTGGCGCCTCGATCTCCTGCGGCGGCGTCTGCCTGACGGTCACGGCGTTGCCCGACAGCGGCTCGAATGCGCGCTGGTTCGAGGTCGAGGCCTGGGAGGAGGCGCTCAGGCTGACGACGGCGGCGGGTTGGGAAACGGGCACCAGGATCAATCTGGAGCGGGCGCTGAAGATCGGCGACGAGCTCGGCGGCCACATCGTTTCGGGCCATGTCGACGGCACCGCCGAGATCGTCGAGCGCAGGGATGAGGGCGATGCGATGCGCTTCACGCTGGACGCGCCGCGCCATCTGGCGAAATTCATCGCGCCGAAAGGCTCCGTCGCGCTCGACGGCACCTCGCTCACCGTCAACAGCGTCGCGGGCACTCGCTTCGACGTGCTGTTGATCCATCATTCGCTGACCGTCACCACCTGGGGCGAGCGCAAGACCGGCGACCGCGTCAATCTCGAGATCGACACCATGGCGCGCTACGCGGCGCGGCTGGCGGAGGCGGCGAAAGAGGGGCTTTGATAGCCTGCGGAACAGGCCGGCCCACGGCAATCTGATACGCCTGCAGACAATCTTCCGCTTGCGATCAAACCGGCTTCGGCCTAAGTCACCGGCGACCCCGGAGACATTTATGGCTGGCACATCCCAACACGGCAAGGCGTTCATTCGTCCCAAGACGAAGGCCCACCTTCTTGTTATTGAGGCGCGCTTTCACGACGACCTTGCCGACGCGCTGCTCGACGGCGCGACAAGCGCGCTCGATGAAGCGGGCGCGACTTACGACGTCGTCACTGTTCCCGGTTCGCTCGAAATTCCCGCGGTGATCACCTTCGCGCTCGACGGCATGGCCGAAGGCGGGACCGGCTATGACGGTTTTGTCGCGCTCGGCACCATTATCCGTGGCGATACCTATCATTTCGACATCGTCGCCAATGAATCCAGCCGTGCGCTCATGGACCTGTCCGTGCAGGACTCGGTCTGCATCGGCAACGGCATCCTGACCACCGAGAACGATGCACAGGCGTGGACGCGGGCCAAACGCTCGGAAGGCGACAAGGGCGGCTTTGCCGCGCGTGCGGCGCTGACCATGATCGCGCTGAAGGAACAATTGGGAGCGCGATCGTGAGCGAACCCGCTTCGCCAGGACAGCCCGCGGTGCGCCACGCCAACAAGCGCGGTGCTGCCCGTCTAGCCGCCGTGCAGGCGCTCTACCAGATGGATGTCGCCGGCAGTGGCGTGTTCGAGATCACCGCCGAGTACGAGGCGTTCCGCCTTGGCAAGGAAGTCGACGGCGCGCTCTATCGCGAGGCGGACGCGCAATGGTTTCGTGCTATCCTGACAGGCGTCGTAGAGAACCAGAAGACCATTGATCCAATTATCCGCCAGGCGCTGACCGACGACTGGCCGCTGTCGCGCCTCGATTCCACGCTGCGTGCCATTCTGCGCGCAGGCGTCTATGAGCTGATGAAGCGCGAGGACGTGCCTGTCGCGGTCATCGTCACCGAATATGTCGATATCGCCAAGGCCTTCTACGAGGAGGACGAGCCGAAGCTGGTCAACGCCGTGCTCGACCGTGTGTCACGCCGTGTGCGTGGCGAGGGCCGCGGCAAGGACGCATCATGACGGCCATTGCCGTCGAGGCGGGCAAGGAGGCGCGGCGCACCGCGCTTATCCTAGCTGCCTCGCAGGCGATCATCGGCTCGGCCGCCCCCATCGCCATTTCCATGGGCGCGCTGGCCGGGCAATATCTGCTCGGCGCCGACAAATCCCTGGCGACGGCGCCGATCACCGGCTTCAATCTCGGCGTGGCGCTCGGCGCCTTGCCCGCGGCGGCCATCATCCGATGGCTCGGCCAGCGGGGCGGCTTCATGACCGGAACCGTCGTCACCGCGCTCGGCGGGCTGGTCGCCACCCTGGCATTGTTCCACGGCAGCTTCTGGCTGTTCGCGTTCGCGCTGCTTGTCATCGGCGTCGGCGGCGCCTTCGTCCAGCAGTTCCGCTTTGCCGCGGCCGACAACGCGCCGCCGGCATTCAAGGCGCGCGCCATCTCCTTCGTGCTCGCCGGTGGCATCATCACCGCCATTCTCGGGCCGCAGATCGTCATCTTCACCCGCGAATTGTTTGCGCCTGTCATGTTTGCCGGTTCTTTCGCCTCGATCCTGCCGCTGGCGGCGGTCGGCGCCATCGTCCTTTCGTTCCTGCGCTTGCCGGCGAGGACCGCGAGCAAGGTGGACGTTGCCGACGGCGATGCCAGACCCCTTTTCGAAATCGTCACAAAGCCGCGTTTCGTAGCGGCGCTCTTCTGCGCCGTCGGCAGTTACGCGCTGATGAGCTTCGTCATGACCGGCGCGCCGCTCGCCATGGTTGGCTGCGGCCTGTCCGAGGACGATGCGACGCTGGGCATCTCCTGGCATGTCATGGCGATGTTCGGGCCAAGCTTCTTCACCGGCTCGCTGATCCATCGCTTCGGCGCCGAGCGCGTTGTCGCCACCGGCCTGCTGTTGCTGACCGGCTGTGCCGTCGTTGCCTTGTCGGGCCTGGCGCTGTGGCAATTCTGGACGGCGCTGATCCTGCTCGGCCTCGGCTGGAATTTCGCCTTCATCGGCGCCACCGCCATGGTGGCGGCCAGCTACAACCCGTCCGAAAAGGGCAAGGTGCAGGGCTTCCACGACTTTGTCCTGTTCGGCTCCGTCGCCTGCGCGTCGCTGATGTCGGGCATGGTCTACAACGCCTGGGGCTGGACGATGCTCAACTGGATGATCTTTCCTGTCGCCGCACTTTGCTTCGTGGCACTCGGCGCGCTGAAGATAACGAGCTTGCGGCCGGCCTGACGCCAATTTGAAAGTTATGCGTCCGGCGGCAGGACCTGAAGCACCCGCGCTATGAACATATGGAACTCAGCCATATAATTGCGCAGGAAGTCTTTGGTGGATTCAACCGTCACCTCGCCCTCATCCGTGATCAGCCCCGGCGTGAACTGGATATAGGCTTCGGGCGCATTCATCTGCGGCGAGTTGCAGAAACTCAGAACGCTGCGCAGGCTTTGTTGGGCGACGGCGGTCGCGATGGCGCCCGGCGATGTTCCGATGACGGCGGACGGTTTGCGCGCGAATGAATTCTTGCCGTAGGGGCGACTGGCCCAGTCGATTGCGTTCTTCAGTCCGCCGGGGATCGAGCGGTTGTACTCCGGGGTGACGAACAGCACGGCCTGGACGGAGGCGATCGCCTTTTTGAAAGCCTGGGCGGCCGGTGGGAAATTGGCGTCGTAATCGTAACTGTAGAGCGGCAGATCCTTGAAGCCGATTTCCGTCATTTCGAGCTCGGGAGGGGCAAGTTGAACGAGCGCCTTCGCGAGCTTGCGGTTGATGGATTCCCGGGCAAGGCTGCCGATGAGATAACCGACCTTGTGTATGGCCATGACACGCTCTCCCTGTTTGCCGCCCACCCCTCGCGGCATTATTCACCGGAAGGCGGCCGATCGCCAGCCCGCCGTTGCCGCCGCGCCGAAATCGGCGCGTTTGGAACAAAAATATTGCGCTGATCCGCCTTCTTATGAAACCGTATGCCCCGACTGGCCATTGAAGCCATGCTCATATGCGCCCACCGCATTCCGGTTCACAGCAAGGGGTTTTCACAATGTTTTCAGTCAAGGTTCTGGCCAGCGCGGCAATGGCGCTCGCGCTCACGGCGGCTTCCGCGAGCGCTCAGGTCGTCGTCTCCTCGAAGATCGACACCGAGGGTGGCGTGCTCGGCAACATTATCCAGCTCGTCCTCAACACCAACAACATCAAGACCACGGATCGCATCCAGCTCGGCGGCACGCCGGTGGTGCGCAAGGCGATCACCGCCGGCGAGATCGACATCTATCCCGAATACACCGGCAATGCCGCCTTCTTCTTCGAGAAGGCCGATGATCCCGTGTGGAAGGACGCCGCCAAGGCTTATGAGACGGCCAAGAAGCTCGACTACGACGCCAACAAGATCGTCTGGCTGTCACCGGCGCCGGCCAACAACACCTGGGCGATCGCCCTGCGCAAGGAAGTGACTGACGAGAACAAGCTCGTCACGCTGTCGGACTTCGGCAAATACGTCTCCGGCGGCGGCAAGGTGGTGCTGGCGGCCTCCGCCGAGTTCGTCAATTCGGCGGCAGCCCTTCCGGCCTTCCAGACCACCTATGGCTTCACGCTGAAGCCTGACCAGCTGATCACCCTCTCGGGTGGCGACACGGCAGCGACCATCGCGGCGGCCGCCAACCAGACCAGCGGCGCCAATGCCGCCATGGTCTACGGCACCGATGGCGGCATCGCGCCATCGGGCCTCGTCGTGTTGACCGACGACAAGGGCGTGCAGCCGGTCTACCAGCCGGCGCCGATCATCCGCGAATCCGTGCTGAAGGAGCACCCGGAGATCGAGACGCTGCTGAAGCCGGTGTTCGCCAAGCTCGATCTCGTCACGCTGCAGGAGCTCAATGGACGCGTGCAGGTCGGTGGCGAGCCGGTCAAGGGCGTCGCCGAGGACTTTTTGAAGAAGAACGGGTTTTTGAAATAGCTACGCGTCGATAAGTGACGTCAGTGCGAGGCGCGTCATGACCATCCGCTTCGACAAACTCGGCGTGGTCATCGCCGCGCTCGCTGCTTACGCCGTGTTTCTCGCACCATTCGCCACCTTCCGCGCCAACCGCATCGTTCCCGGTCAGGCGCGCTCGATTCTCGAAGCTCTGCCGGCAATGACCGGTCCGCTGCTTTCGGCGATCCTCGTACTGGCCGCCCTTGTCGCCCTGTTCAGGACGCCGCTCATCTTGCGCCTTGCAGCCAGCGTCGTGGCGCTTGCCGCGCTGACGCTGCTCATCGGTGTCGCCGGCACATTCCTCACTCCGGCCGGCAATACCTTTGCCCGGGTCTCGCCGGCCTCCGGCTTCTGGATTCTCATCTTCGCCTTCACGCTTTTGCTCGCCGACGTGCTGACCAGGCTCAACCTGTCGCCCTGGCCGCGCGTCGGCGTGCTTGTCGTCGCGGCGCTGGCCATCGGTTTGCTGCTGATTTCGGGACGCTGGGACAGCCTCTCGATCCTCAAGGAGTATTCCAACCGCGCCGACAGCTTTTGGGCCGAAGGCTCCAAACATGTGACCCTGGCGCTCGGCTCATTGCTTGCCGCCGTGATCGTCGGCCTGCCGCTCGGCATCCTGTGCCATCGTGTCGAAAGCCTGCGGGCCGGCGTCCTCAACGTCTTGAACATCATCCAGACCATTCCTTCGATCGCGCTGTTCGGCCTGCTGATCGCGCCGCTTGGCTGGGTCGCAACCCATGTGCCGGGAGCCGCCGCGCTCGGCATCAGGGGCATCGGCACGGCACCCGCCTTCGTCGCGCTGTTTCTCTATTCGCTGCTGCCGGTGGTGGCCAACACCGTGGTCGGCCTTGCCGGCGTGCCGCGTGCCGCCAACGACGCGGCGCGGGGCATGGGCATGACCGATCGCCAGCGCCTGTTCGGTGTCGAGTTTCCGCTGGCGTTTCCGGTGATCCTGACGGGCATCCGCATTGTCCTGGTGCAGAACATCGGCCTTGCCACCATCGCCGCGTTGATCGGCGGCGGCGGTTTTGGCGTCTTCGTGTTCCAAGGCGTCGGCCAGACGGCGATGGACCTGGTGCTGCTCGGCGCGGTGCCGACCGTGGCGCTCGCCTTCGCCGCCGCCATCATCCTCGACGCGGTAATCGAAATGACCGCCACCAAGCGCAGGGTTGAAACGGCATGATCGAGATCGAAGGCATCACCAAGCGCTATGACGCGACGACAGTCGTCGACAACGTCTCGATGGTCATCGAGCCGCGCACGGTTTGCGTCATTGTCGGCACTTCGGGTTCCGGCAAGACGACGCTGCTGCGCATGATCAACCGGCTGGTCGAACCAACCGCCGGCGTCGTCAAGCTCGACGGCGCCGACAATCGATCGGTGCCCGGTTACGAACTGCGGCGCAGCATCGGCTACGCAATCCAGGGCCACGGCCTGTTTCCGCATCGTACCGTGG
Organism: Mesorhizobium sp. B2-5-4; assembly: GCF_006441095.1. Lineage (NCBI taxonomy): Bacteria > Pseudomonadati > Pseudomonadota > Alphaproteobacteria > Hyphomicrobiales > Phyllobacteriaceae > Mesorhizobium > Mesorhizobium sp. B2-5-4. Next base: position 130,253 of record NZ_VFUR01000004.1, read on the forward strand.
CGCAGAACATCGCCACCGTGCCGGTGCTGCTTGGCTGGGACAAGGCCCGCATCAAGGCCCGCGTCGATGAATTGATGACGCTCTACCAGCTTGACCCCCGGGAATTCGGGCCGCGCTATCCGCACGAACTGTCCGGGGGCCAGCAGCAGCGCGTCGGCGTGGCCCGCGCACTTGCCGCCGAGCCCAACGTTCTTTTGATGGATGAGCCGTTCGGCGCGCTCGACCCGATCATCCGCACCAAGGCGCAGGAGGATTTGCTGGCGATCCAGAAGCGCTTCGGCACCACCATCATCCTCGTTACCCATGACATGGAAGAGGCCGTGCACATGGGCGACAGGATCGCGGTCATGGACGCCGGCAAGCTCGTGCAATATGCAGGGCCGGCGGAGATCCTGGCGAAGCCGGCCAATGCTTTTGTCGAGACGCTGGTCGGCGCCAGCGAAAGGCCATTCAGGCTGCTGTCGCTGGGCCGGGTGCGCGATGCGGTGGAGCAGGGCGCCGCCGAAGGCGAGGCGATCCCCGGCGACGCCAGCCAGCGTGACGCGCTCGCGGAACTTCTCTGGTCCGGCAGACCGGCGCTGCCGGTCAAGGGCACCGACGGCAAGCCGATCGGCCGCGTCACCGTGGACGGCCTGGTCAAGCGGGCGGCGAGGCCGTCATGAAAGCCTGGCTGCCTCTGCTGCTCAGGCTTGCGCTTGTGGTGTTGCTTGTTGCCTTCACCACCAGCCCGGGTTGGTTCGAGCCGTTGCTGAAGCCGCTGACCGAAAACAACGCTCCCGTCATCTACAATCAAGGCAGCCTGCTGACGCTGACGCTGCTGCATCTGCGCACCGTGTTGATCGCGACCGTCGCGGCCACCATCGTCGCTGTGGCGCTCGCCATCCTGGTCACCCGGCCCGCCGGCGCTGAATTCCTGCCGCTGTCGCGCAGCCTGGTCAACATCGGCCAGACCTTTCCGCCGGTGGCGGTGCTGGCGCTCGCCGTGCCGGCGGTGGGCTTCGGCGAGAAGCCGACGCTGATCGCGCTGTTTCTCTATGGTCTGCTGCCGATCTTCGAGAACGCGCTCACCGGACTGACGACGTTGCCGGCCAATGTCGTCGAGGCTGCGCGTGGCGCCGGCATGACCGGCTGGCAAAGGCTCACCAAGGTCGAACTGCCGCTCAGCGCGCCGATCATCCTTGGCGGTATCAGGCTGTCGGTGGTGATCAGCCTGGCCACGGCCACCATCGGCTCGACGGTGGCGGCCAGGACGCTCGGCGAGGTGATCATCGCCGGCTTGCTGTCGAACAATCTGGCCTTCATCCTGCAGGGCGGTCTGATCGTGGCGGCGCTTGCCGTGCTGATCTATGACGGACTGTCGGCCGTCGAGCGCTACGCGGCGCGGCGCATGGGCAGAGAGGCGGACTGACCGTGCCCGATGGTCGGGACGATTTCAATCGATCTAACCGCCGAGAGATCGCGACGGACACTCGCCAGCATCGACTTTTGGGCGAAAGCCGGGCAAAAATCGAACCATATCTTGACGTTCGCAGCCCTGTTTCGCATACACCGATGCGAAGAGGGGGATTCCATGCACGGGATTCCGTCTTTGTCTCAACGGCCCAGGGAGGGGTTCTTTTGGGCCAACAATCGAGGAAAACCCGGCAATGACCATAATTTCCGCCGTCATCGCCTGCGGCTTGCTTTCTGTCCTTTACGCCATATGGGCGACACGTTCGGTCCTTGCGGCCGATCAGGGCAATGCACGCATGCAGGAAATTTCCGCAGCCATTCGCGAAGGCGCGCAAGCCTATCTGGCACGCCAGTACACCACCATCGCCATCGTCGGCGTCGTCGTGCTCCTCCTCGCCTGGTGGCTGCTGTCGATCACCGCCGCCATCGGCTTCCTGATCGGTGCCGTTCTGTCGGGCGCCGCCGGCTTCATCGGCATGCATGTTTCGGTGCGGGCCAATGTGCGTACCGCGCAAGCGGCTTCCAACAGCCTTGCCGCCGGTCTCGACATCGCTTTCAAGTCGGGCGCCATCACCGGCATGCTGGTTGCGGGCCTGGCCCTGCTTGGCGTTTCGATCTACTACCTCATCCTCACCCATTTTCTCGGCCTCCAGCCCAATGACCGCATCGTCATCGACTCGCTGGTCTCGCTCGGCTTCGGCGCTTCGCTGATCTCGATCTTCGCCCGTCTCGGCGGCGGCATTTTCACCAAGGGCGCCGATGTCGGCGGCGATCTGGTCGGCAAGGTCGAAGCCGGTATTCCGGAGGATGATCCGCGCAATCCGGCCACCATCGCCGACAATGTCGGCGACAATGTCGGCGACTGCGCCGGCATGGCCGCCGACCTGTTCGAGACCTATGCGGTGACGGTCGTCGCCACAATGGTTCTCGCCGCCATCTTCTTCGGCGGCACCGCTGTCCTCGGTGCGACAATGCTGTATCCGCTCGCCATCTGCGGCGCCTGCATCCTCACCTCGATCGTCGGCACCTTCTTCGTCAAGCTCGGCTCCAACGGCTCGATCATGGGCGCGCTCTACAAGGGCCTGATCGTGACCGGCCTTCTATCGGTCGTTGGCCTCGGCGTCGCCACCTCGGCCACGCTCGGCTGGGGCGAGGTCGGCACCGTTGCCGGCATGACCATCACCGGCAAGAACCTGTTCATCTGCGGCCTCATCGGCCTTGTGGTGACCGGGTTGATCGTGGTGATCACCGAATACTACACCGGCACCAACAAGCGCCCGGTCAACTCGATCGCCCAGGCATCGGTGACCGGCCACGGCACCAACGTCATCCAGGGGCTGGCAGTCTCGCTGGAATCGACGGCGCTTCCGGCAATCGTCATCGTCGGCGGCATCATCGCCACCTACCAGCTCGGCGGTTTGTTCGGCACCGCGATTGCCGTCACCACCATGCTCGGCCTCGCCGGCATGATCGTGGCGCTCGACGCCTTCGGCCCGGTCACCGACAATGCCGGCGGCATTGCCGAAATGGCCGGCCTGCCCAAGGAAGTGCGTCACTCCACCGACGCGCTCGACGCGGTCGGCAACACCACCAAGGCGGTGACCAAGGGCTACGCCATCGGTTCGGCCGGTCTCGGCGCGCTGGTGCTGTTCGCGGCCTATTCGAACGACCTGAAGTTCTTTGCCGCCAATGGCGACAAATATCCCTACTTCCAGGGCATGGGCGAAATCTCCTTCGATCTCTCCAATCCTTACGTGGTCGCCGGCCTGATCTTCGGCGGCCTCATTCCCTACCTGTTCGGCGGTATCGCCATGACAGCCGTCGGCCGCGCGGCGGGCGCCATCGTCGAGGAGGTGCGCAAGCAGTTCCGCGAGGATCCGGGCATCATGGCCGGCACCTCGAAGCCGAACTACGCGCGTGCGGTCGATCTCCTGACCAAGGCGGCGATCCGGGAGATGATCATCCCGTCGCTGCTGCCGGTGCTGGCGCCGCTCGTCGTCTATTTCGGCGTGCTGTTGATCTCGGGCTCGAAGGCGTCCGCCTTCGCCGCGCTCGGCGCCTCGCTCCTTGGCGTCATCGTCAATGGCCTGTTCGTCGCGATCTCGATGACTTCGGGCGGTGGCGCCTGGGACAACGCAAAGAAGTCGTTCGAGGACGGTTTCACCGACAAGAACGGCGTCAAGCACCTGAAGGGTTCCGAGGCGCACAAGGCTTCGGTGACCGGCGATACAGTCGGCGATCCCTACAAGGACACCGCCGGCCCTGCGGTCAACCCGGCGATCAAGATCACCAACATCGTGGCACTCTTGCTGCTGGCCGTGCTCGCGCACGGCTGAACGGCAACGATTGAATCTGAAAATCCGCGGGAGCGATCCCGCGGATTTTTCATTTGATGGGTTGCTGCGACCAGGAACGGGATTTCGTGTCTCGCCGGTTGCCACAAAATTTCAGCATTTCATCCTGTCACGGTCTGCCGGTCGGGTGTCCCGGTCGTCGTCCAGCCATCCGGCATCGCACGGTCGTCACTGCTCATGTCCAAGCTCCCCAGCTTGGCGGTTTGATACGGGTTTGCACCACCACTGGCGAGCCGGACCGGCCAAACAAAAACCCGTGGGATCGCTCCCACGGGTTTTCGGCCGCCTGAGACATTTCTGTTCCCCAAAGCCAGGGAAGCAGGATCTAGGGAAGCAGGAAGCTAAGGATCAGGGGGTGCCGCCGGGAATGCTGGGCGCCAGCTTGCTCGCGCCGTTGATGATCTGGCTGAGGAAGTTCTGGTCCTTGCCGCCGGTCGGCGTGGTGCGCGAAATGAAGTCGAAAATCTTACCGTCCTTCAAGCCGTATTTGGCGATCTGGGTGACGCGGCTGTCCGGGCCGAAATAGACCGCCAGCACCTTCTGGTCGACCAGCCTCGGCTTGTCGAAGGCGACGTAGCGCTTGCGCGTCTGCGAGATATAGTAAAACGCCTCGTTGTCGAAAGTCGCCGTGGTTGACGGCGTGCCGAGCGCCAGAAGCACCTGCTCGCGGCTGGAACCGACCGGCACAGAATCGATCGCCTGCTGATCGAGGACGTAGCCTTGCGTGAACGTCTCGCTCGGACTGAGGTCGCCGATCATCTTATTGGTGTGGCATGCAGACAGCGCCGCTACGATAGCCAGCAGCGAGATCGCACCGGCAGGCCTGAAAGTGAAAGTCGACTTGAAATTCAGCGCGCGCAACAACAATTCTCCATTCCATCGCCGCAACTTGCGCTGGGCCGCAAAACCGGTAAACCAGCTTGCTTGCCGATGCAACAAGGCCAATTCAACAAACGGTCCCCGGAGACCATCCCCATGTTCCAGCGCCTTTTTGGCCGCGAACGCCACGCCAACCGCACCATCACCGACGCGCTCTACGCACAAATCGTGGCGGCGGCGCGGCAGACTGTTTTTTATTCCCACTGGAATGTGCCTGACACGCCGCTTGGCCGTTTCGAGATGCTTTCGCTGCACATGTTCCTGGTCCAGCACCGCTTGCGCGGCGAGGACGGCGTGGCGCAGGAGATCGCGCAGGTGCTGATCGACGAGTTCTTCCTCGACGTCGATCATTCGCTGCGGGAACTGGGCATTGGCGACGTGGGCGTGCCAAAACGCATGAAGAAACTGGCGAGGATGTTCTATGGCCGCACCGCCGCCTATGATGATGCGCTGGAACGAAACGATCATGATAGTCTGACCGCGGCACTTACCCGTAATGTCCGTCCCGACGCCGGCGCTTGGCCGGAAGCGTCCCGTTTGGCCGGGTATGTCGCCGATGCCAGCCGGCAGCTGAGTGCGCAGCCGACCGAATCGATCGTTGGCGGCACTGTGGCATTTCCAGGGGCCAACGGAGGCTAATCGATGAAACACGCGGATATGCAGAGTCCGGTATCCTTTTTCGCCAATGTCGCCCGGCTGCCGCAAAAGGGGCTGCCCGTGGTGATCGAGGCCGACCCCGCGCAGCGCGCCGCACTCGCCGAGGCGCACGGGCTGCTGTCGGTCGAAGCCTATCGCGCCGAACTGCTCGTTACGTCGTGGAAGCGCAATGGCGTTAAGGTCAGCGGCCGTGTCGAGGCAGACATCACCCAGGCCTGCATCGTCACGCTCGACCCCGTCCAGGCGCATATCGACGAACCGGTCGAGGCACTGCTCTTGCCTGAGGACTCCAAGCTCGGACGGCAGGGATTCGAAAGCGCCGGCGAGATTCTGCTCGACGCCGACGGGCCCGACAGTCCCGAGACATTTTCAGGCGACACCATCGATGTCGGGGCGCTTGCCGAACAGTTCTTCGGATTGGCGATCGACCCCTATCCGCGCAAGCCCGGCGCCTCGCTTGGTGCCGGTGACGACACCGGATCGGCCGAGAATGAATTTCAGCAAAAACTGCGATCCTTGCTGGGAAAATCCTGAAAACCTTGCCCGCGACGGAAAAGTCGGTTGTGCGGCAGCCTAAAACCGCTATTTTCGCCGAACCTTTGCGACCGCTAAAACGACTTGCCGCCTAACCGTGAGATGAATACCGCGTGATCAGGATTTCCATCGATGCCATGGGCGGCGATCACGGACCAACCGTGGTCATTCCAGCGCTCATGACGGTCGCGACCCGCCGTCCCGACATCCGCTTCGTCATCTATGGACGTGAGGAACTGGTGCGCCCGGAACTCGCCAAGTTTCCCAAATTGGCTGAGGTCAGCGAGTTCTTCCACTGCGAGATCGCGGTCAGGATGGACGACAAACCGAGCCAGGCGCTGCGCCATGGCCGCTGGAAATCGTCTATGTGGAAAGCGGTCGAGGCCGTCAAGTCGGGCGCCGCGGATGCATGCATCTCCGCCGGCAACACCGGCGCGCTGATGGCGATGTCGAAATTCTGCCTGCGCACCATGGCCACCATCGAACGTCCGGCGATTGCGGCATTGTGGCCGACATTGCGTGGCGAGAGCGTGGTTCTGGACGTGGGCGCCACCATTGGCGCCGACGCGCACCAGCTCATCGATTTTGCCATTCTCGGCACCGGCATGGCGCGTTGCGTATTCGGCGTCGCCAGGCCCACGGTCGGGCTGCTCAATGTCGGCGTGGAAGAGATCAAGGGCCAGGAGGAGGTCAAGGAAGCGGGGCGCATGTTGCGCGAAGCCAACATGGCCTCGATGAACTACCATGGCTTTGTCGAAGGCGACGACATCGGCAAGGGCACGGTCGACGTTGTGGTGACGGAAGGCTTCGCCGGCAACATCGCGCTGAAGACGGCGGAAGGCACCGCGCGCCAGATAGGTGGCTATCTGCGCGCCGCGATGAGCCGCACCCTGATGGCCAAGATCGGCTATGTCTTCGCCAAGGGCGCCTTCGACCGCCTGCGCGAAAAGATGGATGTCGGCCGCTCGAATGGCGGCGTGTTCCTGGGGCTGAACGGCATCGTCGTCAAAAGCCATGGCGGCGCCGATTCGGACGGTTTCGCCGCGGCGATCGAACTCGGCTACGACATGGTGCGCAACAATCTGCTCGACCGCATCGAGGCCGACCTCGATCTGTTTCATGCGCGCAACCCGCATGCCCTGACATCTAGGAAATCCGACGTCGTTACCGACGCAAAGGAATAGGAAAGAATTTTGATCAGATCAGTTGTGCGCGGCACGGGCGCCGCGCTGCCCCGCCGCATCATGAAGAATGCCGATTTTGAAGGCATGGTCGAGACGTCCGACGAGTGGATCGCCCAGCGCACCGGCATCCGCCAGCGCCATATCGCGGCTGACGACGAGACGACGGCTTCCCTTGGCGAGGCCGCGGCGCGCGCCGCGCTTGCCGATGCCGGATTGACCCCGGACGATATCGATCTGATCGTGCTGGCGACCTCGACGCCCAACAACACGTTCCCCGCCACCGCCGTCGAGATCCAGAACCGGCTCGGCATGCAGCACGGTTTTGCCTTCGACATGCAGGCGGTATGTTCAGGCTTCGTCTATGCGGTGACGACAGCCGACCTCTATATCCGCGGCGGCTTGGCAAAGCGCGTGCTGGTGATCGGCTCGGAAACCTTTTCGCGCATCCTCGACTGGAGCGATCGCTCGACCTGTGTGCTGTTTGGCGACGGCGCCGGTGCGGTCGTTCTGGAGGCAGGCGAGGGGGCCGGCACGATCGCCGACCGGGGCGTCCTGGCGGCCAGCCTGCGTTCCGACGGCGCGCACAAGGAGAAGCTTTTCGTCGACGGCGGGCCGTCGACGACGGGAACAGTCGGCCATCTGCGCATGGAAGGCCGCGAGGTCTTCAAGCACGCGGTCGGCATGATCACCGATGTCATTGAGACGACCTTCTCGGCCGCTGGTATTACCGCCGACGATCTTGACTGGTTCGTGCCCCACCAAGCCAATAAACGGATTATTGACGCTTCAGCAAAAAAGCTTGGGATAGCCGAGCAAAAGGTGGTGGTCACCGTCGATTTGCACGGTAACACCTCGGCTGCTTCCGTACCGCTGGCGCTGTCGGTGGCCGTCGCCGACGGCCGCGTCAAGAAGGGTGACCTGGTGCTCCTGGAGGCGATGGGCGGCGGCTTCACCTGGGGCGCCGTTCTGGTTCGCTGGTAAGTGGAGAACGGTCCGGTTTCGGTCCTTGACCTTGCCGGATCAATTACTTAGGCTCTGCCGTTGTTGTGCCGATTTTACGCTTGAACTGATGGGACGGTCGCATGGGGGGAAAAACACTTACGCGCGCCGACCTGGCCGAGGCCGTCTACCGGAAGGTCGGTTTGTCGCGCACTGAATCCGCCGAACTCGTCGAGGCGGTACTGGACGAAATATGTGAAGCGATCGTGCGCGGCGAGACGGTTAAGCTGTCGTCCTTCGCGACGTTTCATGTCCGCTCCAAGAATGAGCGCATCGGACGCAATCCAAAGACCGGCGAGGAAGTACCGATCCTGCCGCGCCGGGTGATGACCTTCAAATCGTCCAACGTGTTGAAGAACCGCATTTTGCGTTCTCACCAGAACAGCAAGGCCAAGGGCGGTAAATAGCCTCCATTGCACGGTTGAAAAACCGACCCGCCGAAACAGCGGGCTTGAATATTGCTTCACAAACCGCTGAAATAAGGCCCGATTCGGCAGCATGGCCGGATTGGTGTTCTGGCGTATGATCGATTCCGCGCTGGCGGAACAAGCTCTTCTTCGTTGAGCGTGATCTCGTCTGAAGACCGTTCCGGGCCACGCTCCAGCGTGAGGATTTCGCCCATGGACAAGAGCCCTGACGCCTTCCGCACCATCAGCGAGGTCGCGGAAGACCTCGACCTGCCGCAGCATGTGCTGCGTTTCTGGGAGACGCGCTTCAACCAGATCAAGCCGATGAAGCGCGGCGGCGGCCGTCGCTATTACCGGCCGCAGGATGTCGAACTGATCAAGGGCATCCGCCATATGCTGTATGACCAGGGCTACACCATCAAGGGCGTGCAGAAGCTGCTGCGCGAAAACGGCAATCATTTCCTGGTCGCTATCGGCAATGGCGACATGGCCGCCGTCGAGGCGATTTCGCAACGCAAGCAGGCCGACCAGGTGCCGCTGACGCCGGCATCCCAGCCGCGCGGCGGAGATGACGAACTGGTTGGCCAGCCAAGGGTCAAGCCCAGCCGCCGCTTTTTCGGCCTGGGCAAGAGCGACGAGGAAGGTCCGGTTGCGCCGGACGCGTCGAAACTCTCGCGTGACAATCGCGCGCTGCTGCAGGAGGCGTTGTTCGACCTCCTGGAATGCAAGCGCCTGCTTGACCAGGTGCGCTGACCGGGGGGCCAGTGCCTTCGACGCCTCGAAAACCGGAACCGGCGGTCGGGTGAGGCGTTAAGTTTCCTTCTACAAGACAAGGAAACGCATGATGGCATCATATTCAACCCTGTCGGACATCGACCTCGAAAAGCAGGTCGCGGCTCTCTCGAGGGAACTCGCGGCGTTGCGCAAGGCAGTGTCAAAGCGGGGTGGCGCTTATTATGAAGACGGCCGTGATGCTGCTCTTGATACATATTCGGATCTTGCGGAGCGCCTGCGCGATGCCATGCCGGCAATCCGCAAACAGGGCAGGGTGATTGAGAAATCGGCACGCGACCATCCGGCGGCCGCCGTCGCGGTCGGCCTTGTCGTGCTCGGCCTGGCCGCCAGCCTGCTGTTCAGCCGGCGCTGACTGCTACCCCGGCACAAGGGGAACTCGCCTATCCACGGACGCCATTCCCTTGTTGTCGCTAGCTGGACTGGCGCTGCTACAGTTCGAGTACCGGTCGTCCGGCTTGGCATTGCTGACCAGGAGAAGACCAGCCTTGAACAAGAAACCAAGGCCGGTCTTCTCGTTGGCGGTCTGCTTAGGCCTTGTTGCCCATCTTCTTCATGTGGTGATGATGATGATGGTGATAGCGGTGATGGTAACGATGATGGTAGTGGTGACGATGGTGATGATGCTTTGCCATTGGGGCCGCGTCCGCGCTCGTCGCGCCGACCACCGGCACCGCGAAAGCGATTGCTGCTGCAAGCCCGAGGGCCGAGAGGAGGGACTTCTTCATTGGATCGTTTCCTTTTTTCGCAGGCAGGTATCAATCGGGCCGATATCCCGACCGCCGCGAATGGAATTACGCTCCTGAATTTTTTCCTCAGTATTTCCCGATTGTAGAATCTTCTTTCTGAACTGTTTCCGAGGAAACCGGCTTCCTGCTCGACAATCGCCAGGGCCGAAAGCCGGCTGTTTTGGCCTACATCGGCGGGATCACACCATTGTTGCCCACCACGACGCGGCTGGCGCTGAGCGTGCCGTCAGCCTCGCGCTGCCCGGTAACGAAGACGGCCGCGCTTGGCTTGAGATCGGTCGGCGCGGCCGGCGCGAAGGTCACGACAGGCGTGCCGTCGGGTATGGAGATCTTCTTCGTCCGCCCATTGTCGTAGGTTAGCGTCACGGCCCGCCCGTTTATGTCGGTGACGTCGGCGACGGTTCCGTTTGTCATGCGGCTGTTCGGCTCCAGGTCCCAGGGGCGGTCACCCTCGCCAGTGCTTTTCAAGGCCGCGGGAAAGACCACCACTTCGAGCGCGCCGCTGCCGCCGTCAGCCTTGGAGACAGAGGCGATGCCGAGGAAATCGCCCTGCTTGATGTCCTTTACCGATGCGCTTGCGACGCCTGAAAGCTTCCAGCCGTCTTTCAGTTTGATGGCGGAAGTATCGCCCTGACGAGTTTTCACGGTCAGCAGCGACGGCTCGAAGCTGACCACGGTGCCGCGCACGCGCAATGTGTCCGCGGCCTGCGCGCTGGGCACAGCGACGCCGGAAAGCATCGAAATCGTGCCGAGCACGAGGAGGGGTGTCTTGAGGTTCATGGGGTGTCCTTTGGCAAAGACTGGCTGGAAAGGGATGGCTTCACGCCAGCGACATCGAGATAACGAACGGGTGGGTCGAAAATGCCGGGCAAAAGCCGCTCGGGCGTTCAAAACAACTTGATCGGGACAGGGCTAGGCAGCGCTTGGCAAATCGCCGGCGAGAGGGCATCTTCCTGCTCGTCTCAGGCAACATCCCATTTTGATCAAACGCTTTCAGCCAACGGAGTTGCCAATGCCCAAAAATGCAAAAAGCCACGCCCTCTCCGAACCATTAGCAAACGAGATCGGGCCAGATTACAACACCCTCAGGGCGATGCGGGAAACGCGCGGATACAGCCTCGAAGCGCTTTCGCTGACCTGCGGCCTCTCGGTCGACGAGATCGAGGACATCGAGAGCGGCCGGGCGGCCGACCCGGCGAAGCTGCGTCGTATCGCGTCCGCGCTTCGTTTGCCCCAGGACGCTTCCCTTGCTTCCGCCGCACCGACGCTGGCCGCACAAGGCCGGCCTCAGGCATAGATCGGCGACCGGCATGCGCAAGAAACCCGCCAAGGCCTGCTTGGCGGGTTTCTTGTTGACGCCATGGCGTTCTCCGGCAGGCCGGGCTTGCCGATTTGCAAGTCACGCGTGTTTATACGTTCGGCATCCAAATTCGCGCCGATCGCATCTGCCTTGCATCGGGTCTGAACCGTGAGTTTTTCGATATGAGCCTGGACTCCGTTGGTGCTTTCTTCGCGGCTCACGCGCCTGATATCGAGGTCATTGTCACGCAATCGAGTTCGGCGACGGTGACGATGGCGGCGGAAGCGCATGGCGTCCTGCCGGCGCAGATCGCCAAAACGATCTGCCTTCGCGTCGGCGAGCGTACCATGCTGATCGTGACCAGCGGCATCGCCAGGCTGGACAATCGCAAGTTCAAGGACCAGTTCGGCGGCAAGCCACGCATGCTGGACGCACAAGAGGTTGTCGCGGCCACGAGCCATCCGGTGGGCGGTGTCTGCCCGTTCGGCCTGCCGGCGCCGCTGCCGGTCTATTGCGACGTCTCGCTGCGCGAATTCGCTGAGGTCGTACCCGCCGCCGGCGCCACCAACGCGGCGGTGCGCATCGGGCCACAGCGCATGGTTGAGCTCGTCGGCGCGGAGTGGGTGGATGTGTGCCAGGCCTAGCGCCGGATCCAATCCAGAGCTGAGCCGCGCAGAATGGGCAGTTCGAGAATGAGGGGATGCGGCAGAGGCGGACTTTTGGGGGCAAGTCCTGCTTTAAAATGGTCGGAGTGGCCGGATTCGAACCGACGACCCCTTGACCCCCAGTCAAGTGCGCTACCGGGCTGCGCTACACTCCGGACCGGTCGCGATGTATCTTGATAACCCGGCTCGGGTCAACCGATTTCCGCGATAATTATCTTGCCGCGATCGCGGGCTCGAATGAGACCTACGATAGCGGGCGTAACAGCCGCTGATGGCGGTATTCCAGGGTGATGGCGCCCCTGACTAGGCCGAGCGGCAGATACATATGGCGCCAATGGTCGATGTCGATGAAGGTGCCGGGCCCGATATTGCCGATGAAGGCGACATAGGCGCATAGCAGGTAGGCTGCCACGGCCGGTCGCGCAGCAGGATGCGGAATCCGGCCGCCGTAAGCGAAATCCTCAGGCCGAACAGAGCCCAGATGGCGATCAACCGGCCATGTAGATTTGGTAAGGCGCCGGCTCGCCGAGTGACGAAGCCCGACAGAAGAGGAGGGTCAGCGCACGCGGCGGATCATGGCTGATCGCGCTCAATAGGCGTTTTCCGTATTGAGCAGGCGGATCGGTGTCAGGAACAGGATCCGCAGATCGAACAGCAGCGACCAGTTCTCGATGTAATAGAGGTCGTATTCGGTCCGCATGCGGATCTTCTCATTGGTGTCCATCTCGCCGCGCCAGCCATTGATCTGCGCCCAGCCGGTGACCCCTGGCTTGACCTTGTGGCGCGCGAAATAGCCATCGACCACCTCGTTGTAGAGAAGGTTGTGCGACTGCGCGGCAATGGCGTGCGGGCGCGGACCGATGAGCGACAGCGAGCCGAGCAGAGAGTTGAAGAACTGCGGCAGCTCGTCGATCGAGGTCTTGCGGATGAAGCGGCCGACACGGGTGACGCGCGGATCGTTCTTGGTCACCGTCTGCTTGGCGGTCGGATCCGACCGGTCGGTATACATGGAGCGGAACTTGTAGACCTCGATGATCTCGTTGTTGAAGCCATGCCGCTTCTGCTTGAACAGCACCGGTCCCTTGCTGTCGAGCTTGATGGCGATCGCCGTGGCCAGCATCACAGGCGAGAACGCGACGATGCCAATGACGCTGAAGATGATGTCGAAAGCGCGCTTGGCGACCGAGTCCCAGTCGTTGATCGGCTTGTCGAAAATGTCGAGCATCGGCACCGAGCCGATGTAGGAATAGGCGCGCGGACGGAACTGCAGCGCATTGGAATGGGCCGACAGTCGGATGTCGACCGGCAGCACCCAAAGTTTCTTCAGCAATTGCAGGACGCGCGATTCGGCGGTCAGCGGCAACGACACGATCAACATGTCGATCCGGGCGATGCGGGCGAATTCGATCAGTTCCGAAATGGTGCCGAGCTTGGGATAGCCGGCGACGAGGGCTGGCGAACGCTTGTCGTTGCGATCATCGAAGATGCCGCAGATGCGGATGTCGTTGTAGGGCTGCTTTTCCACCGAGCGGATGAGCACTTCCGCCGCCTTGCCGCCACCGACGATGACGGCGCGCCGTTCCATGCTGCCATCGCGCGCCCAGCGCCGGATCAGCTTCGACATCAACAGCCTGAGACCGAAAAGGCAGACGAAGGCAACGATGAACCACGTGCCGAACAGCAGGCGCGAATAATCTTGTGACATCTTCATGGTGAACGCCGTCAACGCCATCAGGGCGAAGGTGCCGGCCCAGACCAGCAGGATGCGCCCAAAATTGGTGATCGGCCGCATCAGGGACACCACCTGGTAGCAATCGGTGACATCGAGCAGCACCACTGCGAGGAACGACGCGGCGGCTATCGTCAGCGGATATTGCCAGGCGAGGTAATTGAAGAAACCGACATAGTAGAAATAGACGCAGAGCCCCGAGAGCAGCAGCACCGCGAATTCGACCATGCGCAACACGCCGCTGACCATGATCGGCGACATCGTGTCGCGCCGGTATTGCGACGCGACCTGCCGGGCAACGTCGTTCATGCCGCCGGGCTTGTCGCCATCGGCAGGGCCGTCGAATTGACGCACCGCTTCTGATGAAAAGCGATGCGCGGGGTCGATCTCGTTCATGGAACAGTCCGCAAGCTTCCCAAGAGTTGTTAGCAAAAGAGAGCTAAGAAACCCTTGAAACAACCTGTGGCTTTGGAAGAGCCTGAACTACCTTTCGAGCGCGGCGAAGTCATTGGCCTCGCCGCGGCAAGTGTCTCCAGCACGGCGACGACCCGCGCTTCCGTCAGGCCGCGCACGTGCCGGAAAATTGCTCCGACGGGTGAGCGAAGCGGTGGACGATCCTGAGTTGCCCGTCACGCTGTTCAGAACAGGCGTTCGCGGACGTAGACGGTATCGCCCGGCAGCAGCGGATCGGAGGTGACCACGCGGCCCGTTATCACCTTGCCGTTGATGTCGCGGGTGATGTCGACGCTCTCCTGGTTGGCGCGTGGCGTGAAGCCTCCGGCGATGGCGATGGCCTTCTGCACAGTCAGGCCGGGCACATAGGAATACTGGCCGGCGGCGCCCACCTCACCCATGACGAAGATCGGCCGGTAACGATCGATCTCCACCGAGACGTCAGGGTCGCGCAGGTAGCCCTGCCGCAGTTTATCGGCGATCTCCTTTTCCATCTGCTGCGCGGTGTGGCCACGTGCCGGTATGGCGCCGACGAGCGGGAAGGAGATGTAGCCGGACTGGTCGACGCTGTAGCTATTGGTCAGGCCCTCCTGCTCGAACACGGTGACGCGGACGCGGTCGCCGGCGCCGAGGCGATAGGGCTGGTCGAGGACCTCGTGAAAGGCGGCCGGCGTCGGCCGGTAGCTGGAGCAGCCCGCGAGCAACGATACGGCAAGCAGTGCGCGAAAAAGGGAAGCAGTGCTTTGCATGGCCGGACAGGTACCTTCGACTGGCCGCTGCGGCATCGCAGCAAACATCTGGGATCGGGTCCGTTATCATCCTGTTAGGGTTAATGGCCGGTAAAGGAGCGCGCCAATGGCGATCAAGCAGACAAGGTTTTGCGATTTTATCGATTTTTTTGCCGTCGCCCGCCGGTAAACCTAATGAAGCTTACCGTGATCTTAACGGCTGAGTTACCATAGTTATTTACGGTGCATCCGACCAGTTTCGGAGTAGGGATGCATGTCCGTTCAATCCGCGGCCGCAGACGTCGATGTTGATCTCAGGCAGTCCTTCGCTAGCCTGGGCCGGAACTGGCTGCGAATTCTGGTCTTCGTTCTCGTGGTAACGGGACTTGCCTTCGCGGCCGTGTCGTTCGCGACCCGGCATTACAAGGCCCAGACGCAGGTGGAGATCGCCCCGCGCGGATCGGACTACACGCGGCCCGCCAGCAGCAACCCGGACAGCGACAAGCCGATCCTCGACGAGCAAGGCATTGCCGCCCAGGTCCAGATAATTTCGTCCAACGAAATCCTCAAACAGGTCGCCCAGAAACTCGGCCTGTCGCGATTGCACGAATTCGACGAGACGATCGACATGTCGGCATTAAACCGGCTGCTGGTCCTGGTCGGGTTGAAGAACGACCCCATGGATGTTCCTGCCGATGAACGTGTTCTGAAGAAAATGCGCGAGAAGATCAACGTCTACCGCGTTGAAAAGAATGGCATAATTGCCATCGAATTCTCTTCGGAGGATCCGAAGCTTGCCGCCGCCATCCCCGATGCCATTGCCGCCGCCTATATTGCGGGGCAGGGCGCGGCCAAGAGCGAATCGAACACCGCCGCTGCGGACTTCCTGGCACCCGAGATCGCCGACTTGTCCAAGCAGGTCAGGGATGCCGAAGCCAAGGTCGCGGCTTACCGCGCCCAGTCGGACCTCCTTTTGGGCGGCAACAATTCCACGCTGGCCACCCAGCAATTGGCCGAGCTGTCGACCGAGTTGTCGCGAGTGCGGGCCAGCCGCGCCTCGGCCGAAGGCACAGCCGAGAGCGTGCGCAAGGCACTGCAGAGCGGCGGATCGCTGGATTCACTGCCGGAAGTGCTGTCTTCCGACCTGATCCAGCATTTGCGCGGGCGGCAGGTCGAATTGCGCGCCAACATCGCCGATCTGTCGACGACGCTGCTCGACAATCATCCGCGTATTCGCGCGGCCAAATCACAACTGGCCGATCTCGACGCCCAGATCCGCAGCGAAGCCCAGAAGATCATGAAGGGCCTGGCGATGCAGGCCGATGCCGCCAAGGCGCGCGAAAACCAGCTCGTCGCCGACGTCGACACGCTCAAAGCTGCTTCGGCAGAGGCCGGCGAGCAGCAGGTCGGTCTCGACGCGCTACAGCGCGATGCCGCCGCCAAGCGCCAGCAGCTCGAACTTTACCTGACCAATTATCGCGAGGCGGCGTCGCGTCGGGATCGCAACTACGTTCCGGTCGACGCTCGCATCGCGTCGCCGGCTTTGGTCCCCTCCGAGCCCTACTTCCCCAAGGTCTGGCCGATCGTTGGCGTAGCCGCCGCGGCTTCCCTTCTGCTGGCGGCGGTGTTCACGCTGCTGCGGGAGATATTCTTCGGCCGGGCCATGCGCCCGGCAAGGGGTGCCCGGCTTGAACCGATCGACGAGGTGGCGATGCCGCCAGCCGCTTATCAGGACCCATCCACCCGCTCGGAGCCGGCAGTCGCCCACGAGTTCGCCAATCGCGCGGTCGAGGCATCATGGCCCGAAACGGTCACGGAAACACCGGCGCAGCCGCGGCCCGCCGCCGAGGTCGAGACCGTGGAGGTCCGGCGGCCGCGCTCCTTGCTCGGCGAGATCGACGTCGAAAAGGCCGCCGAGAAGCTCATCGCCAGCGGCGCCGCGCGCGCCATATTCGTTTCCCCCGAGGGCGACGAGGCGGCTGCGTCGGCGGTCCTGGTGGCGCGCGAGGTTTCCGACGCCGGGCTGCGTGTCCTGCTGCTCGACCTCACGGCCTCGGGAGCTGCGTCGCGGCCGATGCTGGACAGCGAGCTTTTCCCCGGCATCACCAATCTGCTGGCGTCGCAGGCGCAGTTCAGCGACGTGATCCATGCCGACCTCTATTCAGACTGCCATGTCATTCCCGTCGGCACCGCCGATCCGGTCCGTGCCATGCGCGCCGCCGACCGGCTGCCGATCATCATGCAGTCGCTGACGACAGCCTATGACCTGGTGGTGGTCGAATGCGGGCCGGCCGATGCGCAAGGTATCGGCCGTCTGGACGGCGAGGCCACCGAGGTGTTCCTGTCCATGCTGGAGCCTGACGACGAGGTGACGCAAGCCGCGGTCAAGCTGATTGAGAGCGGCTATCCCGACCTGACGCTGGTGACGCCGCTCGGGCACGAGCCGCCAGGCAATCCGGTGCCGGGGCGGCGTTCAGCGGCCTGAAACAGCCACTCAAAGGCACCTGGCCTATCCCAGTTCCAGCGTCGTCACGCCGGATATCCTGTTGGCGTCGAGCCTTGGTGGCGCGCCTTTGTACATGCGCGTGGTGGTGAAGGTCGGTGAGAAGCCTGCCGCCTCGAGCGCCGCGACGAAGTCCACCTTGCTGGCCGGAACGTCGATGTGAAGGTCTCCTCCTTCGCAGGCGCCCGCCAGGTCTTCGAGCAGGTCCAGTGCGGTCCGCGTATCGTCGGCGAAGAGCGGGCCGATCATGAAGCCGCTGCGGCAGGATCGCGCTACCGCATAGCCGGCCGCGCCCCGTGGCGTGATCGCTGCCAGCGCGCGATGCGGTGGCTGCAGCCACCGCTGCAGGAAAGAATGGCGGGACGCGGGAAAGCAGAGTGCGTCATATCTCATGATGTCGGGCACCAACTGCGTGGTCACCATGCATCGACCACATCGAGGCTGATCTCGATCTGCGCGTCAGGGCAGGCCCAGCACTCCGCGAGGCTCTCAAATTCTGACGGCTAGTGTTCGTCGTCGATGGAAAGGGGGCCGCCGGTCTGGCTGCCGCGAAGTGTGCTTTGCGCGCAACCCCGGCTATGCCTCCGCCGTGACCACCGCCATGGCGTGCTGCGCGCCGAACATGCCGGCTTCCTGCAGGCCTTGCTACATTTCGGTCAATGGCCGCTACCAGAGCCTGGCCCGCATACGCACCATGCTGTCGGGCGTGACGACGCCGCTCGCCAATGCCGGCAAGGTGCTCGTCACTGTCTGACGTGCCGCCTGACCGGGCAGGGCTCAGCGCTTGGCCCTTGGCTCCAGCATCAGCCACTTGATGATGCCCATCGCCGGCAGCACCCAGAGCAGGCCGCTGAGCAGGAAGAACAGGAATTGCACCAGCGCGCCCGATTCCGACAGGCGGGCGACCGCGAAGATCGAGGCGACCAGTGCGTAGATGATGACCAGCGCCAATAGCAGGAACATTCCGATCAGTTTTTTCAGTCGAATGGGCATGGCTGGCCTCGTTGATGGCTATCGCTTAGGCCGAACGCGAGGCACGCGCAACCCGCGACACCGGGCGCGACGGCGTGCCGCGCTGCGCGGTCTTGCCAGCAGGAGTGCGATGGTTCACCAATCCGCGACATTCAAACTGCCGGGATATATCCATGGCCGCCATCACTGCCGCCGCGCCCTATCAGGCCCGCTACCGCGACCTCTATAACCGGGCACTCGTACGCGGCTGGCTGTACGTCGTGCTCCTGGTGCTGTTCGCGCTGGTGCTGGTTGGCGGCGCCACGCGGTTGACTGAATCCGGCCTGTCGATCACCGAATGGCAGCCGATCCATGGCGTCATCCCGCCGCTCAACGGCGCCGAGTGGCAGGAGGAATTCCAGCGCTATCAGCAGATCCCGCAATATACCGAGCTCAACAAGGGCATGAGCGTCGAAGCGTTCAAGTCGATCTTCTGGTGGGAATGGGCACATCGCCTGCTGGCGCGCAGCGTCGGCCTGGTCTTCGCCCTGCCGCTGCTGGTCTTCTGGGCGGCGCGCCGTATCGAGCGCGGCCTTGGGCCGAAACTGGTCGGCATTCTGTTTCTCGGCGGGCTGCAGGGGGCCATCGGCTGGTGGATGGTGGCCTCCGGCCTTGTCGACCGGGTGTCGGTGAGCCAGTACAGGCTGGCGACGCATCTCACGCTGGCGGCACTGATCTTCACCGCGACCATGGTCGTCGCGCGTGGCCTGGCGCCGCATTCCGAGCCCGCGGCCGATCGCTCGACGCAGCGTCTGGCCGGCTTCATCGTGCTTCTGGCGCTGATCCAGATTTATCTCGGCGGCCTGGTCGCCGGTCTCGACGCCGGCATGAGCTACAACACCTGGCCGCTGATGGACGGCAGGATCATTCCAGGCGATCTGCTCGTCCTCGAGCCGGCGTGGCGCAACTTCTTCGAGAACCCGAAAACGGTGCAGTTCTTTCACCGGCTGGGTGCCTATACGGTCTTTGCCGTCGCGCTCTGGCACATGATCGCCACGCGTCGGCGGCTGCCCGGCTCAACGCATGCGCGACGCGCGACACTGTTGTTTGTTCTGGTGCTGGTCCAGGCTTCGATCGGTATCGGTACGCTGTTGATGCAGGTGCCCCTGCATATGGCCCTGACCCATCAGGCCTTTGCGCTCGTCGTGCTGGGCTTTGCCGCCGCGCATTGGCGCGGCACCAAGGGCGCTTATCCCTTGCCCAACGAGGTTGCCGTCGGACGCTGAGTGCGGCCAGTCACATCCAGAATTCATTCGACTGCGTCGCCCTGAGCATGACAAATCCTTGGTGAGGGAGCCAGGACAGGTCCGTAACCGATCATGGTCAACAAACGCTCGCTTCGGCTCTTCCCCGGGATCAGAAACGCGCCCGCACTGCCCGGATCGCCGCGGCGATCGACAGTTCGCGGTTCTCCTCGACCGCATTGTCGTCCTCATGATGCCAGGACGCGGACAGACAACCATAGGCGATGGCATGGTCCAGTATTGCCGCCGGTGATTGTCCCAGCGTCCGGGAAAAGACCTCGGCCATATGCGCGATCCGCTCCGGGGCGAAGCAAAGTGCATCGCGGTCGAGCGGATTGTAGAACATGTTGGCGGCGTCGAAACCGGGATCACCGAGCACGCCCTTCGGATCGATCACCAGCCAGCCGCGCGGTCCCCGCAGGACGTTTTCGTGATGCAGATCGCCATGCAGCGGCCTGATGTCATGCGGGTCGGCCAGCAGTCGTTCCGCGATGGCGCCGGCCTCGACATAGAGGCTGTCACCACCGATGCCACGATCGGTTGCGGCTTTCTTGAAGAGGCTGGCGAACCGCTCCCTGAGCGGCTGAAGCTCGGACGGGTAGGGGTGATCAGATGGCGAAAACAATTTCGCCATCACATCCGCCGCGATGGCGGTCGCTGCATTGTCGCCTTGTTCGACGAGAACCTGCGACAGAAGTGTGTCCCCGCCATATTCGAGCAGCATGGAATGCCCGTCACGGCCGAGAAGCCGCACCGCGCCTTCGCCGCGCCGCCAGGCAAGGAAATGCGCGCCGCGCAACTCGTCGGCAACGTCGTCGAACGGCTTCAGTGCCTTCACAATGGCTGGTGAGCTGTCCTCAAGCCGCACCTTCCAGATGCGGCTCGAAAAGGTCTCGGCAATGAGTTCGGGTTCGCTGACTTTCCAGCGCGGTGGAAAGGCCGGCGCGTTCATCACAGACCGAGCATCAGGTCCATGTTCTGGACGGCTGCACCGGAAGCACCCTTGCCGAGATTGTCGTAGACCGCCAGCAGCAGCGCCTGAGCTCTGCTGTCGTTGGCAAAGACATAGACCTTCATGCGGTTGGTGCCGTTGTAGACCTCCGGATCGATGTCAGGCACGCGCTCCAGATGCGCATAGGGCGCCACCTCGACCACACCGCCCTTGATCGCGGCGAAATGGTCCGCAATGGCGGCGTGAAGTTCGGCACCCGTCGGTACGCGGTCGAGGCCACCGAGTTGCAACGGCACAACCGTGATCATGCCTTGCGCGAAATTGCCCACCGCCGGCTGCATGATCGGATCGTGCGACAGCTTCGCATAGGCCTTCAATTCCGGCACGTGCTTGTGCTGCAGGGTCAGGCCATAGGGCAGGAACTCCGAGGCGTCCTCGCCCTTGGCGACGTAGTCCTCGATCATCGGGCGCCCGCCGCCCGAATAACCCGTAATGCCGTTGACCGAGATCGGGAAATTGGCCGGCAGCAGGCCTGCCGTGACCAATGGCCTGAGCGTCGCGATCGGCCCCTGCGGCCAGCAGCCGGGATTGGCGACGCGCTTGGCCGTGGCGATCTTCTTCGCCTGCTCCTTGTCCAATTCGGCGAAGCCATATTCCCAGCCTTCGGCCACGCGATGCGCCGTCGACGCATCGATGACCTTGGTGGTGTCGTTGGCGATCAGCGAGACGCTTTCCTTGGCCGCATCGTCGGGCAAGCACAGGATCGCGATATCGGCGGCGTTTAGGAATTCGGCGCGCGCGGCCGTTTCCTTGCGGCGCTCGACCGGAATGGAAATGATCTCCAGATCGCCGCGCTCGGCAAGCAGCGCCCGGATCTGGAGGCCGGTGGTGCCGTGCTCGCCGTCGATGAAGATTTTCGGTTTCATTGCCTGATCAAATTCCCTGATATTTCAAAACTATATGCCGTTGCCATGATTGACCGCGGCGCCATTGTGGTCGCCGCTGTTCAACTCATCGAGCCGGGCCTTTCGTTCCGCCAGCAGGCCGAGATACTGCATGGCCACCATCGAACCGGCGATCGCCGTTATATCGGCGTGATCATAGGCCGGCGCAACCTCCACGACATCGGCACCGACAATATCGACCTGGTTGAGCTGACGCAGCGTCGACAGGATCTTCGCTGACGACGGCCCCCCCGAAACCGGTGTGCCGGTTCCCGGCGCATAGGCCGGATCGAGGCAGTCGATGTCGAAGGTCAGATAGGTCTTCCTGCCCCCGGTGCGATCAACGATGGCATAGGCGATGTCGGAGGCGCGCATTTCCTCGATTTCATGACCATGCAGGATCTTGATGCCGAACGTGTCGGGCGCATGGGTGCGGATGCCGATCTGGATCGAGCGGTCGGGATCGATGATGCCTTCCTTGACCGCGCGGCCGACGAAGGACCCATGATCGATGCGCTTACCGTCATCGGGCCATGTGTCCTGGTGGGCGTCGAACTGCACCAAGGCGAGCGGCCCGTGGATGGCGGCGTGCGCCTTGAGCAGCGGCCAGGTGACGAAATGGTCGCCGCCGAGAGTCAGCAGGAAGGCGCCGGATCTCAGGATCTTGGCCGCCTCGCGCTCGATTGTGCCGGGCGTCTTCTGATGGTTTCCCGAGTCGAGCAGGCAGTCGCCATAATCGACCACGGCGAGGTGCTCGAACAGATCGCGTGAAAACGGGTATTGCGGGTCGTTATCGAGGATCGCCGAGGCGCGGCGGATCGCCTGCGGCCCGAACCGGGCGCCCGGCCGGTTGGTGACGGCGGCGTCGAAGGGAATGCCCCACACCACCGCATCCGCGCCCCTCACGTCCTTGGTGTATTTGCGCCG
Organism: Mesorhizobium sp. B2-5-4; assembly: GCF_006441095.1. Lineage (NCBI taxonomy): Bacteria > Pseudomonadati > Pseudomonadota > Alphaproteobacteria > Hyphomicrobiales > Phyllobacteriaceae > Mesorhizobium > Mesorhizobium sp. B2-5-4. Next base: position 152,716 of record NZ_VFUR01000004.1, read on the forward strand.
CATGAAAGACAGCGCGCCAGAATAGGTCGGCTCAAGGGCGCCACCCGTTTTGGAGCGGGTGGTGAAGGCATGGTCGATGTTCTTGGTCGCCATTACTGGTCCTCGTTTTCATCGGGGTGCAACAACTACAAAACCGGCATGGAAGATGCCAGTCACAGCTTGGGGAGACGAAACCGTGCCGCCCGGGTGCCACGGCAAGACAGGATTTGTATCATCATGACGCAGACCGCGTTTCTTAATCCGTCGGATGCCGTGGTGTCGACCCACGCCGGCACGATCGCCGGCGATCGCTTCCAGGTTCTCGATTCGTGGCGCGGCATCTGCGCGTTGTTGGTGACGCTGTTTCATTTCCCGACCGCCTCGGCGATCTCGCAGAGCGGCTTTGTCGGTTCGTCCTATCTTTTCGTCGATTTCTTCTTTGTCCTTTCCGGCTTTGTCATGGCCTCGAGCTATGCCAATCGGCTGGGCCGGCCGGGAGAGGTTATCCGCTTTGCGCTGGTCCGGTTCGGCCGCATCTACCCGCTGCATCTGGTCATGCTTGCCGCCTTTGCCGCCTTCGAGCTGTTGCGGCTGGTGCTGCCGCAATTGCATGGCACGGGGGCAGCTCCCTTCACCTGCGGCTTCGACCTCAAGAGCTTGGCTGCCAATCTCCTTTTGCTGCAAGGTGTCGGCTTCGAGGATCGGTTGACGTGGAACGCGCCAAGCTGGAGCATTTCGGCCGGGTTTTTTGCCTGTCTCCTGTTTGCCGGCGTGGTCTTTGTCGCCGGCGCACGCGCCTGGACATGGTTTGTCGCCGCCGTCGTCACCGCGCCGCTGTTCCTGCTCGGCTTCTCCACGCATCATATGGATGTGTCCTATGATTTCGGCTTCATCCGCTGCCTCTACGGCTTCTCGCCCGGCGCCCTGTTGGCCTGGTTTCAGCATGATTCCATTGCAGGGGCGCGACAGGTTTTGCTCGCAAACGGCCCGCGGATGAGCTGGACTCTTGCCGAAATCGTCATGGTGGCCGTTATCGTTCTCTTTGTCTCGCTGGCGGGCGACAACGACGCCGGCATTGCCGCGCCCCTGGTGTTCGCCCTGGCGCTGTTTCTCTTCGCCCATGAAGGCGGCTGGATCAGCGCGTTGCTCAGGACGCCGTTCATGCTGACGCTCGGCGCGCTGTCCTATTCGATCTACATGGTCCACATCTTCGTCCAGGCGCGCCTGATCAATGTCGCCGGGCTCGTCGAGCGCAAACTCGGCCTCGGCTTGATGAGCGACATAGTACTGCGTGGCGAGCCCGCGACCGGCTTTGGCGCCGGATGGACAGGGACTGTGGCGATCGTCGTCATGCTCGCCGCCACCATCGCCGTGTCGTGGGTCACATGGCGCCTGGTCGAAATGCCTGCAATGGCATGGTTCCGCCGGCTGTCGAAGCGCATCTGACCCACATCGCCGGCCAACCGCTACAGCATGTCGCCCAAAGGTGACTTTCGGTTTTGGGGAAGACGACATGCGTAAAGACAAACATCCAAAGCGTCGCCTGAATCCGTTTCGACGCGACGCGCTTTAGCCGGCTTCGTTCACCTGGATGTCACTGACGTCGCCTATCCCGGCTCGACCCGGCAAGGAGCGATTCTCGATGCGGACGATCTGGCTGAGCCTTCTGCTTTCCACCGCGCTGGCGGCCGCCTCCGGTCAGGCCTTGGCCGGCGAAACTCGCGCCAGGCAGATCCTCGACCGCTTCGAACATGCCAACCAGTGGCGCGACCATGTCATGGTGGCTGCCCATCGCGCCGGCAGCATGCAGGCCGGCAAGACGCTCTATGCGGAAAACTCGCTTGCCGCCGTGGAAGGCTCGATCGCGATCGGCGCCGAAATTGTCGAGGTCGATATCCGGCGCTCGAAGGACGGCGAGTTCATCGTCATGCATGACAGCTGGCTGGACCGCACGACCACCTGCAAGGGCGAGGTCCTCAACTACACGCTGGCCGAACTGAAGAGATGCCGGTTGGTGATCGAGGGCACCCATGCCGTCACCAACGAGACCGTCTCGACGTTGCGCGAGATGCTGATGACGACAAGGGACAGGATCCTCATCAATCTCGACAACAAGCTCGAAGTCGGCGACCTCCCGGGCATGATCGCGGTGGCTCGGGATCTCGGCATGGCCGAACAAGTCATCGTCAAGGAAAACCTGTGGAACCAGGACAGGATCACCACGGTGAGGGCCGCCATGGCCGCGGCAGGCGATGGCTTCCAGTTCATGCCGATCATTGCCGATGACGCGGTGCATGATGCCGGCTTCGCCTCGACGGTCGACCATGCTTTCGCGCCGCGCGCGATCGAGCTGATCAACTGGCGGGCGGGCGCCGAGACGTTGACCGAAACCGGCGGGTCGCTGTTCAGCACCCGCATGCGCGCCGAGGCGGTGAGGGGCGACTGGCATATCTGGGCCGACACCTACGCCATCGTCAACAAACCGGGCGGCTTCCTCGCTGGCGGCCGTGGTGATGAACTGGCGGTCCAGGCCAGCCTGCCGCGCGAAGCCTGGGGCTTCTGGGCCGACCGCGGCGCCACCATCATCCAGACCGACGAACCGAAAGCAGCGATCGGCTGGCTGGCTGCGAATGGTTGTCGCGTGCCTTATGCCGGCGAGAAGCCGACAGAACCGGCGCATACAGCCAGCATCAATTAGGAGTGGCGGCTGAAGCTGCCGCTCTCCCTCTCTCGTGAGAGTTGCCCGGCAGGTCGGAGGGGCGCTGTCCCACAATTTGTCGATCAATCAAATCTGTAGCCAAAAAGCAAAAAAGGCCGCCCGGAGGCGGCCTTTTTCGATATCGGAGTTCGAAACGCCTAGCGCTTCGAGAACTGGAAGGAGCGACGGGCCTTGGCCTTGCCGTACTTCTTGCGCTCGACGACGCGGCTGTCGCGGGTCAGGAAGCCGCCCTTCTTGAGCACGGCGCGCAGCGCCGGCTCATAGTAGGTCAGCGCCTTGGAGATGCCGTGACGCACGGCACCGGCCTGGCCGGACAAGCCGCCGCCGACGACGGTGGCGACGATGTCGTACTGGCCCGAACGGTTGGAGGCGATGATCGGCTGGTTGAGGATCATCTGCAGGACCGGACGCGCGAAATAGGTCGCGAATTCCTTGTCATTGACGACGATCTTGCCGGAACCCGGCTTCACCCAGACGCGCGCGATGGCGTTCTTGCGCTTGCCGGTGGCATAGGCGCGGCCCGACTTGTCGAGCTTCTGGACGTGGACGGGAGCCGCGGCCTGCGTGTTCGTGTTGCCGGCGGCGGCGCCCAGTTCTGCGAGCGAGGAAAGCTCAGCCATCTTATGCGACCTTCTTGTTCTTGGAATTCAGCTTGGCCACGTCGAGGACTTCTGGCTGCTGGGCGACATGCGGATGTTCCGCGCCTGCATAAACGCGCAGGTTCTTCATCTGGCGACGGCCGAGCGGACCACGCGGAACCATGCGCTCAACGGCCTTCTCGACGACACGCTCGGGGAAACGGCCCTCGAGCAGCTGGCGCGCGGTGCGCTCCTTGATGCCGCCGGGGTGGCCGGTGTGCCAGTAATAGACCTTGTCGGTAAACTTCTTGCCGGTGAACACCACCTTGTCGGCATTGATGACGATGACATTGTCGCCGTCGTCGACATGCGGGGTGAAGGTCGGCTTGTGCTTGCCGCGAAGATGATTGGCGATGACAGTGGCAAGACGGCCGACGACGAGACCCTCGGCGTCGATCAGTATCCACTTCTTCACCACATCCGCAGGCTTCTGCGAAAAGGTTGTCATGTTTTCTGCTCTCGGTTTTGACCTTCACGGGGAAGGCGTTTCTTGTTGCTTGGATTGGCGAAAGACGTTTGTCCCCAGCCAATAAACAAAACGGCGGCCTTCGCGGGCCGCTGCTTCGTGAGGGCTTATAGGCGAGGGCAGTGGTTGCGTCAAGGCAGCGGGAAAGTCCTACGGCGCAGAAAATGCTGTAGAAACAATACGTTGGTGGAAAGGTATTATTTTACCACATCCGTGGCGCGCTGCGGCGGGATCGAATAGGTCCCCGTGGCATGCGCGATCGTGTGTCCATCCGGGCCGGCGACGATGTCGATGTCGAACACCATCAAGCTCTTTCCCAGCTTCAGGATGCGGCAATGACCATCGATCGGCCCGGCCTCGGCCTTGCGGACGAAGTTGATGTCGAGGTTGACGGTAACAGAAAGCGCGTCCGGCCCGGCGTGGGAAAGCACACAGACATATCCGCCAATGTCGGCCAGCGTGAACAGCGACGGACCGGATACAGTTCCGCCAGGACGCAGGTGCCGCTCGCCAGCGTTGAGCCGCACAATGCAGCCGCCTGGGAACACGTCGATCGCCTCGTAATATTTGAACTGTTCGTTGAGTTGAGGATAGACGGTCTCCATCAGCACATTGACTTGCGCTGCGGTCAGCACGGGCTTGAGATTGTTCTGGGCGGGCATGTCGGCCTCTCGTTTTGTGCCAGGCTTGTATGAACGCAGCGCGGCATTTCTGGCAACACCTTCATCCCGGCGCAAGCGGTCCTGGCGCAAGCAATGGGTGTTGGACGAAAGCCGATCCGATATTAGATACTGTGCCAGCACGAACGGAATCGCGAGACCTCATCCATGGCCGAAATCCTTGCCATCAAGCCTGCTGCTGCCGACGAGGGCCCGGTCACGGTGAGGCTGGATAAGGGCGTGCTGCGCCTGACGCTCGCCAATCCGCCCGCCAACGCCCTGTCGCTGGCTGTGATGGCGGCGCTGACGGCGGAACTCGACCGCGCCAAGGCCGACAAAGCCGTTCGCGTCATCGTGCTGTCGGCGGCCGGCAAGGTGTTCTGCGCCGGCCACGACCTCAAGGAAATGACCGCGCGGCGCGCCGACGCCGATCGCGGCAAGGCCTTCTTCGAAGAGACGTTTGCCGCTTGCGCGACGCTGATGCAGGCCATCGTGCGCCATCCCCTGCCTGTCATCGCCGAGGTCGACGGCCTGGCGACAGCCGCCGGCCTGCAACTGGTCGCCAGTTGCGACCTTGCGATCGCCTCCCACGAGGCGACCTTCTGCACGCCGGGCGTCAACATCGGCCTGTTCTGTTCGACACCGATGGTGGCGCTATCGCGCAACGTCTCGCGCAAGCAGGCGATGGAGATGCTCTTGACCGGCGAGACGATCGACGCCGCAACGGCGAAGCAATTCGGCCTCGTCAACCGCGTCGTGCCGCGCGAGTACCTGAATCAGATTGTCACCAAATACGCCCAAACCATTGCTTCCAAATCGTCCTTGGTGGTGAAGACCGGCAAGGAAGCTTTTTACGCGCAGGCCGAGATGGGCTTGGCGGATGCCTATGCCTATACCGGCCGCGTCATGGTCGAGAACATGCTCGCGCGGGACGCGGAAGAGGGCATTGGTGCTTTCATCGGCAAACGCAAGCCGGAGTGGACGGACGAATAGGACGAGGATTATGGAACCGCGCATCTCCATCATCACCATCGCCACCGACAATTTGGATCTCGCCGTGCGTTTCTACGAGGCTATGGGTCTGAGGCGCCACGCGGGCATCACCGACGGTGTCGCCTTTTTCCAGATGGGCGGCGCCATCCTCGGTCTGTTCCCGCGCGCCAGCGCCGAGGAGGATTCGGGCATCACCTTCGCCCAGGCGCCCTCGGCCGTCTATCTCGCCTACAACACCCGCTCGGACGCCGAAGTCGACGCGGTGCTCGCCATGGCCGAGAAGGCCGGCGGGCGTATCGTCAAGCCGGCCGGCCGTGCCTTCTGGGGAGGCTGGTATGGGTACTTCGCCGATGCAGACGGGCATGTTTGGGAAGTGGCGCACAATCCGGCCTTCCCGATCGCGGAAGACGGCACGATTTCGCTGCCTGATTGATGGCTGATCGCAAGCAGCTGACACGGCTCAAGGCACCGTATCTCAAGCGCATTCTGCTCGACCCGGAGCGCGTGACGGACTGGGAGAAATACCCTTGGAACCTGCCGCTGTTTCGCGGCCACGGGTTCGAGCTCGAATTCGCCACGCCCATCACCATCATCGTCGGCGAGAACGGCACCGGTAAATCCACGCTGCTCGAGGCGATCGGCGCGCTGGCCGGCTATGACGAGGCCGGCGGCGGCAAGGGCTACCGACCGGTCGACCATGCCAGTGCCATCGACAAGAGTGGCGCCGCACTGGCGAACACATTCCGTGGCCACTGGTTGCCAAAAGTCACCGCCGGCTGGTTCTTTCGTGCTGAATCCTTTTACTCCGTGGCTCGCTATCTCGATCAGGCGGCGCTGGAGGACCCGTTCAAGCCGCCGCCGCCGGATTTCCTGTCCTGGTCGCATGGCGAAGGCTTCATCCGCTTCTTCGAGGAGCGCTGCCGCAGGCAAGGCATCTATATTCTCGACGAGCCCGAAAGCGCGCTTTCACCGACGCGCCAGATCGAATTGCTGAAGATGCTTCGGCGTATGGACCAGTCGGGCACAGCGCAAGTGATCATGGCGACCCATTCGCCGCTGCTGATGGCCTGTCCCGGCGCGCAACTGTTCCGCATCAGCCGCTTCGGGCTGGAGCCCTCTGACTTTCGTGATACCGACCACTTCCGCATGCTGCGCGATTTCAGCAATGACCCGGGTGGTTTTCTCGCTGAGGCGTTGTATGAGGACGAGGCATGAACCACGATAGCTACGACAACACCTATATCGGCGGCATCCTCAATGCGGTGAAGACCGTCGCCATGGTCGGCGCGTCGGCCAATGATGTCAGGCCGAGCTATTTCGTGCTGAAATATCTGCTGGCCAAGGGGTTTTCGGTGTTCCCGATCAATCCCGGCCAGGCCGGCAAGGAAATCCTCGGCCGGATGACCTATGCCAGGCTGGCCGACATCCCGGAGCCGATCGACATGGTCGATGTCTTCCGCAATGCAGCCGCGGTTCCCGGTATCGTCGACGAGGTGCTGGCGCTCGATCCCTTGCCGAAAGTCATCTGGATGCAGCTTGGCGTGCGCCATGACGAGGCAGCCGCCCGCGCCGAAGCCGCCGGCATCAAGGTGGTGATGAACCGCTGCCCCAAGATCGAATATGGCAAGCTCTCCGGTGAGATCGGCTGGACCGGCGTCAATTCCGGCGTCCTGTCGTCGAAAAAGCCGCTTATGCGCCAGGGCTTCCAGAGTTTTGGCGTCCGCCAGAAGTGACGTGATACGGGATCGCTTTTTCGCAAAAGATTCCAGTCAACTGCCGGTGCGCAAAATTTTATCGGGAAGCCATTAAGTTTCCCATGCGTTCATCGCGGATCGCACGCCGAAAGGTATTTTCTTCTTTGCATTCCAGGCCGCGCTTCGCCAAGAATGCCCCGCCAATTAAAAGTTTCAAAGGGAGGTTTCAGTGACCCGTTCGCCCGGTTTCAACACGCTCGCGGTCCACGCCGGCGCCAAGCCCGATCCGGCCACCGGCGCGCGCGCCACGCCGATCTACCAGACGACCTCCTTCGTCTTCGATGACGCCGACCACGCCGCTTCGCTGTTCGGGCTGAAGGCGTTCGGCAACATCTACACCCGCATCATGAATCCCACCCAGGCAGTACTCGAAGAGCGCGTCGCGGCTCTCGAGGGCGGCACGGCTGCGCTTGCGGTTGCATCCGGCCATGCCGCGCAGGTCATCGTGTTCCACAATCTGATGCAGCCCGGCGACAATTTCGTCGCCGCCAACAAGCTTTACGGTGGTTCGATCAACCAGTTCGGCCATGCCTTCAAGAATTATGGTTGGGAGGTACGCTGGGCCGACACCAATGATCTCTCGACCTTCGAGAACCAGATCGACGACAGGACCAAGGCGATCTTCATCGAGAGCCTGGCCAATCCGGGCGGCACCTTCGTCGATATCGAGAAGATCGGCGACATCGCCCGCAAACATGGCCTGCCGCTGATCGTCGACAACACGTTGGCCTCGCCCTACCTCATCCGCCCGATCGAGCACGGCGCCGATATCGTCGTCCATTCGCTGACCAAGTTCATGGGCGGCCACGGCAACTCGATCGGCGGCGTCATCGTCGACGGCGGCACCTTCGACTGGTCGAAGTCGGGCAAGTACCCGATGCTGTCGGAACCGCGCCCCGAATATGGCGGCCTCGTGCTGCACGAAACCTTTGGCAATTTCGCTTTCGCCATCGCCGCCCGCGTGCTCGGCCTGCGCGATCTCGGCCCGGCGATCTCGCCGTTCAATGCCTTCCTTATCCTCACCGGCCTCGAAACCTTGCCGCTGCGCATGCAGCGGCACTGCGACAACGCGATCACGGTCGCCGGCTGGCTGTCCAACCACCCCAAGGTCGCCTGGGTGAATTATCCCGGCCTGCCGAGCGACAAGAACAATGCGTTGCAGAAGAAATACTCGCCTGAAGGCGCCGGCGCCGTCTTTACCTTCGGCCTCAAGGGCGGCTACGAGGCCGGCATCAAGTTCGTCGAAGCGCTCGAGCTCTTCTCGCATCTGGCCAATGTCGGCGACACCAAGTCGCTGGTCATCCACCCGGCATCGACCACGCACCGCCAGCTTTCCGACGAGCAGAAGGTCAAGGCCGGCGCTGGCCCGGACACTGTGCGGCTGTCCATCGGCATCGAGGATGTCACCGACATTGTCGCCGACCTCGAACAGGCACTCGCCAAGGTCTGACCTGATATGTCCGCGCTTCTTTCCGTCGACACCAAGAGCGTCGAGCCCGAATCCGGCGCGCCCGCGCCGGATCGCCTGATCTCGGGCGATCCGAAATTCCGCACCTGGAACATCGAGGAGCGCGACGGCGGCCTCTACGCCGGCATCTGGGAATCGACCCCTGGCAAATGGCGCATCGTCTATGACGAATGGGAATTCTGCCATATTCTGTCAGGCGTCTCGGTGATCGCGGAAGAGGGTGGGGAAGCGCGCACCGTCAAGGCCGGGGACAGCTTCGTGCTGAGGCCGGGCTTCAGGGGAAGCTGGGAAGTGCTTGAAACGACTCGCAAGGAGTATGTGATCAAGCTTTGATCACCTCGCTGCCGGATACTCTCCGGCTTCTGGGCCACGGCGTCAGCCATGCAGCCGAACAGGATCGTCACGGCGAGCGCGATCGCGCCTCTCGAAAACAATCTCATCGCGAGCCCAGCCCACCATGGTCAGAAACGCACGGAGAGCGCCTCCAGCCCATGGAAGTGGTAACTGTCGCGGAAGCGGGGCTGTTCGGCAAGATGCACTCGCGGGTGCCGATCAAACAAAGTCTTCAGTGAAACCTGCAGTTCGAGGCGGGCGAGCGGCGCGCCGATGCAGAAATGGATACCGGCGCCGAAAGACACATTCTTCTGGTCGGTGCGCTCCTGCCGGAAGGCCTGCGGTTCGGCAAAGGCGTGCGGGTCATGATTGGCCATGCCAAGCAAAAGCCCGATCGTCTGGCCCGGCCGCACGACGATGCCGGGCGCGATTTCGATCTCCTCATAGGCATAGCGCATGAACATGTGCAGCGGCGCGTCGAAGCGCAGGCATTCCTCGACCGTCGCTGCTGTCGCTTCCGGTGAGGTGAAGAAGCGGCGCGGGTCGCCGCCTTGCGCCAGGATGGAATGGACGGCGTTGCCGGTCTGGTGCACGGTCGCTTCATGGCCGGCGTTGAGCAACAGGATGGCCGAGGAGACCAGCTCGTCCTCGGACAGTTTCTGGCCGTCTTCCTGGGCCGAGATCAGCTGCGACAGCAGGTCATCGCCCGGCTTCTTGCGCCGCTCGGTCACGTAGCCACGCAGGAAGTCGGAGAATTCGCCCGCGGCACGGTTGGCCGCGTCCTCGGTCTCGCGGGTGCGGCCATGGATATACATGGCGACCATCCGATGCGACCAGTCGAGCAGTTGCGGGCCTATCTCCACCGGCACGCCGAGCATTTCGGCGATGATGGTGATCGGCAGCGGGGAGGCGAAGGCCGGCAGGAGGTCAACGGCCTTGCCAGGTTCGAAACGATCCATCAATTCGTTGGCGAGTGCCTCGACACGCGGCCGCGACCGTTCGACCTGACGCGAGACGAAGGCACGGTTGACCAATGTCCTCAGCCGCGTGTGCACCGGCGGCTCCAGTTCCAGCATCGAGTTGGCTTCGATGCCGTCAAATGCCTTGAGATAGGTCCTGTCTTGGCCGACACCACGGCTGTCTGGGATGCCGGCCGGGTTCTGGCGGCCGAAACGGCGGTCGCGCAGCAGTCTGTTGACATCGCCAAAGCCACCAAAACACCAGAAGCCGAACTCTTCCCAGAAAAATGCATTCGACGCGTCGTGCAGGAAGCCGTAGGCCTCGTAAGGGTTCAGGAAGAAAGCCGGTTCGCGCGGGTCGAGCCTGAGCCGGCGAGTGGCTGGATCAAAGGCCAGATACGGGAGCGTCGATTTGGTCATGCCAGAACCCATAGCGCAGCTTGCCAGCCCGGTTCCAGACCGTATGTTGCGTCCGATAGCCCGATGCATTGAGCCAGCCATAGGGTTGCGGAAAGTCTGAACGGATGAATGTGATCGTTGTCGGCGCGGGTATCGCCGGTCTCTCCACGGCGTGGTCGCTGGTCAAGGCGGGCCACGCCGTGTCGATCGTCGAGCAGGGGCCGATTCCCAATCCGCTGGCGGCATCGGGCGACCATCACCGTATCATTCGCCGCGCCTACCGCGCTGGCACCGGCTATGGGCGGCTGATCACCGAAGCCTATGAGGCCTGGGACGAGATGTGGACCGATCTCGGCGAGAACCACCTCGATGCGCGCGGGTTCGTCTGCGTTTCGCGCGAGCCCGGCGATGAGGCCGAGGAATACCGCGAGGGCCTGGAAGAGGGGAATTTCCCTTTCGAACTGCTGGAACCGGACGCTGCCGTCGAGCGCTGGCCGTTCCTTGAGGCCGGCTCGTTCCGCTACGCCTATTTCTCCAGGGAAGGCGGCGCGCTGCATTGCCGCGGAATAGCGGCGGGGCTCGCCAAATGGCTGCGCGCCAACGGAGCCAACGTCTACGAGCACAGCAAGGTGACGGAGATCGATGCCGAGGCCGGCCATATCGTGCTGGAAAGCGGCGAGACGATGCAGGCAGACCGCATAGTCGTTGCCGCCGGCGCCTGAGTGCTGAAGCTATTCCCTGAACTCGGCGGTGAATTGAAGACCTTTCGCACCGCGCTCGCCTATGTCGAACCGCCCGCCGAGCTCAAGGCGGCCTGGGAGGCGGCGCCCGTCATTCTCGATGTCGGCGGCAAGACCGACGGTTACATGATCCCGCCCACCCGTGGCGCCGGCATGAAATTCGGCTCAGGCCTGCACAAGGTGCCGACCAGCGACGCCGACTGAAACCGCGAGCCGGTGCCGGGCGAGGGCGAGGCGATCCGCAACCTGTTTTCGCCGCCGATCGCCCGCATCGAGGAATATAAGGTGACCGAAGTGGTCACCTGCGCCTACACCTTCACGTCAGACGAGAAATTCCTGGCGCATGAGACAGGCAAGTGCCTGGTCGTCTCGGCGTGCTCGGGTCACGGCTACAAATTTGGTGCCGCGGTCGGGCGCCGTGTTGCCAAAGCCATTGGCGATAGCGATGTCGCGGGCCTAAAGGCTTGGCTGCGGGCCGAGGTGGCCTAGGCTCAGTCCTGGCAGTGCCTCGGTATATGCACGCGGCGCCACTCCGATGACCCTTCACGCACCAGCACGCGCCGCGGGACGGTCTGGTAGGCGGCGGGAATATCGATGACGCGCCTTTGCTCGGGCCGCACCAGCACCTCCTCGGCGATGCTGTCATATTGCGCCGGAATGACGACGCGCCGCGTTCGCTCGGGCTGGATCACCACCGTCTCGGCGACGCGTTCGTAGCGCGCCTTGTGCCAGACCTTGCACAGCACCCGGCGGCCATGGATGACGCGCCATTCCCAGGAATAACCGCCGCCATCGATCCTGACGGTGTGGTAGACGGTCCGGGTGATTGCCGGGACCACTTCATATTGAACCTGTGCCGGAACGGTCATCACCACACGCTCACGGGTGCCATAGATCGGCGGATCATAGTCGACGGTCTGCTGGCCGGGAGGGCTGACCATGACGTCTTCGTAGACGGTGTCGTAAACGGTCGGTGTGCGGACGGGCTCGTAGCATTCGACGGCGCGGCCGCCTGCCGCCGTTTGCGAAATCGAGCCGAGCAGGGTCAGCCCGGCAATGGCGAAGCATGCGGTCTTTCCTGACATGACACTCCCCGTTTGAACTCTATTGCATGGCGCCAAAAGTGAACCTCGGTTTTGGGGCAACGACATGCATAAAAACAAAGCCACGAGTTCAACGTTGAATTGTAGGGGAGGCCGTTGCGGAGAAAAGCGGTTCGGCGCATTTCGTTAAGTGACGAGGTTAAGAAACTGCTACCTGGCGGGGGCCGGCTCGGTATTTCGGGTCGGCGTGGCATCAGCTGCTGCTAATCCTTGCCCGGAAGCTTGATTCGACTTACCCAGATGGCTAGGACGGGTCGGCCTTGCACAAGGATGAGCCGGCATCCTATTTACATCTTGACGATCCAGAACCGATTCTGCCCGAGCTGCCAGCCTGTCCGGCGCCGGAATCCCACCGCGAGACAAGAGATAACTGATGAAGAATCCCGTCGAAACCTACATGAACCTCGTTCCGATGGTGGTCGAACAGACCAATCGCGGCGAGCGGGCCTACGACATTTTCTCGCGCCTCCTCAAGGAGCGCATCATTTTCATCACCGGTCCGGTCGAGGACGGCATGGCGACGCTGGTGTGCGCGCAGCTCCTGTTCCTCGAAGCTGAGAACCCGAAAAAGGAAATCAACCTCTACATCAATTCGCCAGGTGGCGTCGTCACCTCGGGCATGGCGATCTACGACACCATGCAGTTCATCAAGCCGGCCGTGTCGACGCTGTGCATCGGCCAGGCGGCCTCGATGGGCTCGCTGCTGCTGACCGCCGGTCACAAGGACATGCGTTTCGCGACGCCGAACGCCCGCATCATGGTTCACCAGCCGTCCGGCGGCTTCCAGGGCCAGGCGTCCGATATCGAGCGTCACGCCCAGGACATCATCAAGCTGAAGCGTCGCCTCAACGAGGTCTATGTCAAGCACACCGGCAAGAGCTATGACGAGATCGAGAAGACGCTCGACCGCGACCATTTCATGACCGCCGACGAGGCCAAGGATTTCGGCCTGATCGACAAGGTCATTTCGTCGCGCGAGGCGGCCGAGGGGGCGTTGGCATAAAGGCTAGTTGGCAGTTGGATGGCACCATCACGCGCTTTTGGCGTGTCTTGCGTCATTTCGGCCACAATTGGCTGTTCCCTCGGAGGTCGGGATTGCCTACGTTAAGGCTATGTTGATTTTCGACGGCTTAGCTTTGCGTGGGGAAGCTGCGAATCATTGCCACGTTTTCTGATTTGTGTTTCGTACGCAATACGTTGCGGGAGCCGGAAGACTGGCGGCGGCGGATTCCCGCGATAAATAGAGTATGCGCCCTTTCAGCCAGACCATCGGCGGGCGGCCATGAAAGGACATGAAAATGAGCAAGGTCGGCAACAACAGCGGTGATTCCAAGAACACGCTCTATTGCTCGTTTTGCGGCAAAAGCCAGCACGAGGTGCGCAAGCTGATCGCCGGCCCAACGGTGTTCATCTGCGACGAGTGCGTCGAGCTGTGCATGGACATCATCCGCGAGGAGAACAAGACCTCGATGGTGAAGTCGCGCGAGGGCGTGCCGACCCCGCAGGAGATCCTCAAGGTTCTCGACGACTACGTCATCGGCCAGCCCTACGCCAAGCGCGTGCTGTCGGTGGCGGTCCACAACCACTACAAGCGCCTGGCGCATGCCGGCAAGAACAACGACGTCGAGCTGGCCAAGTCCAACATCCTGCTCATCGGCCCGACCGGCTGCGGCAAGACGCTGCTCGCACAGACGCTGGCCCGCATCATCGACGTGCCCTTCACCATGGCGGACGCCACGACGCTGACCGAGGCCGGTTACGTCGGCGAGGACGTCGAGAACATCATCCTGAAGCTGTTGCAGTCGGCCGACTACAATGTCGAGCGCGCCCAGCGCGGCATCGTCTACATCGACGAAATCGACAAGATTTCGCGCAAGTCCGACAATCCCTCGATCACCCGCGACGTGTCGGGCGAGGGCGTGCAGCAGGCGCTGCTCAAGATCATGGAAGGCACGGTCGCCTCCGTGCCGCCGCAGGGCGGCCGCAAGCACCCGCAGCAGGAATTCCTGCAGGTCGACACCGCCAACATCCTGTTCATCTGCGGCGGCGCCTTCGCCGGGCTGGACAAGATCATCTCGGACCGCGGCAGGAAAACCTCGATCGGTTTTGGTGCCATCGTCGCGTCGCCGGAGGATCGCCGCACTGGTGACGTTTTCCGCCTGGTCGAGCCCGAGGATCTGTTGAAATTCGGCCTCATTCCGGAATTCGTCGGTCGTCTGCCGGTCCTGGCGACGCTCGAAGATCTCGACGAGCCGGCATTGATCCAGATCCTGACCGAGCCGAAGAACGCGCTGGTCAAGCAATATCAGCGCCTGTTCGAGATGGAAAATGTCGACCTGACCTTCCACGAGAACGCGCTTTCGGCGATCGCCAAGCGCGCCATCGAGCGCAAGACCGGCGCACGCGGCCTGCGTTCGATCATGGAAGCGATCCTGCTCGACACGATGTTCGAACTGCCCGCGCTCGAAGGCGTGCGCGAGGTGGTGATTTCGGAAGAGGTGGTGACCGGCAGCGCCCGGCCGCTCTACATCTATTCCGAACAGAAGGAAAAGAAGGGCAATGTCAGCGCCTGATATGGCACTTGGCCCTATATTTTTGTGGAACGGCGCCCATGCGGCGCCGTTTTGCTGTGAGGAACCGGCACACCTTCGCGATGGAATGGATTGCGGACCATGTTAACTCTTGATCTTTGGCCCGCCTGCCTCCACCTAACACGAGAAGGCCGAGGTGCCCGATTTCTGTGCTGTAAAACTCCCGTCATAAACGGTGGTAGGCGGAACGATCCCCGGTCGTTAATATGAGATTCGCGGTTGGCCTGATGGTGGCCGCGACATGAAAGGTTGGACAATGGCCAAAATATCCAAGGCTCCCAGCGACGGCGTCTTCGCAGTCCTCCCGCTGCGCGACATCGTGGTGTTCCCGCACATGATCGTTCCGCTCTTCGTCGGGCGTGAAAAGTCGATCAAGGCGCTGGAAGAGGTGATGGGTCAGGAAAAACAGATCCTGCTTGCCACCCAGATGAATGCCGCCGATGACGATCCCGAGCCCGATGCGATCTTCGACATCGGCACGCTCGCCAATGTGCTGCAATTGCTGAAGCTGCCCGACGGCACCGTCAAGGTTCTGGTCGAGGGCGCCTCGCGTGCGAAAATCGTCTCTTTCACCGACCGTCCCGACTTCCACGAGGCCAAGGCCGCGGCGCTGGTCGAGCCGGAAGAGGAAGAGGTAGAGGTCGAGGCCCTCGCCCGCTCGGTCGTCACCGACTTCGAGAACTACGTCAAGCTGAACAAGAAGATCTCGCCCGAAGTGGTGGGTGCCGCCAGCCAGATCGACGACTATTCCAAGCTCGCCGACACGGTTGCCTCGCATCTCGCCATCAAGATCCCTGAAAAGCAGGAAATGCTGGCCACGCTTTCCGTCAAGGAGCGGCTGGAAAAGGCGATGGGCTTCATGGAAGCCGAAATCTCCGTCCTGCAGGTGGAGAAGCGCATCCGCTCGCGCGTCAAGCGCCAGATGGAGAAGACGCAGCGCGAATACTACCTCAACGAGCAGATGAAGGCGATTCAGAAGGAGCTCGGCGAAGGCGAGGACGGC
Source organism: Mesorhizobium sp. B2-5-4 (assembly GCF_006441095.1). Taxonomy (NCBI): domain Bacteria; kingdom Pseudomonadati; phylum Pseudomonadota; class Alphaproteobacteria; order Hyphomicrobiales; family Phyllobacteriaceae; genus Mesorhizobium; species Mesorhizobium sp. B2-5-4. Next base: position 168,520 of record NZ_VFUR01000004.1, read on the forward strand.
CGCGACGAGGCCGCCGAGATCGAGGCGCGCATCAAGAAAACCAAGCTCTCCAAGGAGGCTCGCGAAAAGGCGGAAGCCGAATTGAAAAAGCTCAGGACGATGTCGCCGATGTCGGCTGAATCGACGGTCGTGCGCAACTATCTCGATTGGCTGCTGTCGATCCCGTGGGGCAAGAACTCCAAGGTCAAGCAGGACCTGGCCTACGCGCAGAACGTCCTCGACACCGATCACTTCGGCCTCGACAAGGTCAAGGACCGCATCGTCGAGTACCTTGCCGTGCAAAGCCGCCAGAAGAAGCTGAAGGGGCCGATCCTGTGCCTCGTCGGCCCTCCCGGTGTCGGCAAGACCTCGCTCGGCAAATCGATCGCTAAGGCAACCGGTCGCGAGTTCATCCGCATGGCGCTCGGCGGCGTGCGTGACGAAGCCGAGATCCGTGGTCACCGGCGCACCTATATCGGCTCGATGCCCGGCAAGGTCATCCAGTCGATGAAGAAGGCAAAGAAGTCCAACCCGCTCTTCCTGCTCGACGAGATCGACAAGATGGGCCAGGACTTCCGTGGCGATCCGTCGTCGGCCCTGCTCGAGGTGCTCGATCCCGAACAGAACTCGACGTTCATGGATCACTACCTCGAGGTCGAATACGACCTGTCGAGCGTGATGTTCGTGACGACGGCCAACACGCTGAACATCCCTGCGCCCCTGATGGACCGCATGGAGATCATCCGTATCGCCGGCTACACCGAGGACGAGAAGATCGAGATTGCCAAGCGGCACCTGATGCCGAAGGTGATCCGCGATCACGCACTGCAGCCGAAGGAGTTCTCCGTCGGTGAGGACGCGATCCGCGCGATCATCCAGACCTACACCCGTGAAGCGGGCGTCAGAAGCCTGGAGCGCGAGCTGATGAAGCTCGGGCGCAAGGCGGTGACCGAGATCCTGAAGACGAAGAAGAAGACGGTGAGCATCACGGCGGCGAACCTCGCCGACTATCTCGGTGTTCAGCGCTACCGCTTCGGCCAGGTCGAGGCTGACGATCAGGTCGGTGTCGTCACCGGTCTTGCCTGGACGGAGGTCGGCGGCGAGTTGCTGACGGTCGAAGGTGTCATGATGCCCGGCAAGGGCCGCATGACGGTGACCGGCAATCTGCGCGACGTGATGAAGGAATCGATTTCGGCGGCGGCCTCCTATGTCCGTTCGCGCGCCATCGATTTCGGCATCGAGCCGCCGCTGTTCGACAAGCGCGACATCCACGTGCACTTGCCGGAAGGCGCAACGCCGAAGGACGGTCCGTCCGCGGGTGCCGCCATGGCCACGGCCATTGTGTCGGTGCTGACGGGTATTCCGGTTCGGGCCGATGTGGCGATGACTGGCGAGATAACGCTTCGCGGCCGCATCTTGCCGATCGGCGGCCTCAAGGAGAAGCTGCTCGCCGCGCTGCGCGGCGGCATCAAGAAGGTGCTGATCCCGGAAGACAACGCCAAGGATCTGGCGGAGATTCCGGACAACGTGAAGAACGGCATGGAAATCATTCCGGTCTCACGCGTCGGTGAGGTGTTGCGCCACGCGCTGGTGCGGATGCCGGAGCCGATCGAATGGGTCGAGCCGGTCAATCCGCCGGCCACGACCGACAGTGCCGACGATGCCGGAAAGTCGCTTGCGCATTAGTTTTTTCTAAAGTTGCAGTGCACAAACAGAAAGCCGGGCCTCGCGCCCGGCTTTTTCATGTGAAAAACCGCGGAATTCCGGGCTTTTTCCGCTTTTTTCCTGCCTTTTCGACTTGGTTGCGGCAACGCTTCTTTCTAAAGTCCGTTTCCTGCCGGACGAGTCGTAAGTTCCGGTGTTCTCATGGAAGGGAATTTTTATGAACAAGAACGAACTGGTGTCCGCTGTCGCCGACGCCGCGAGCATTTCGAAGGGTGACGCGCAGTCGGCGGTCGATGCAGTGTTTTCTGTCATCTCCGGCGAACTGAAGAAGGGCGGCGATGTCCGGCTTGTCGGCTTTGGCAATTTCACCGTGTCAAAGCGCGCTGCATCCACTGGCCGCAACCCCCAGACCGGTGCCGAAGTGCAGATCCCGGCGCGCACCGTGCCGAAGTTCTCGGCCGGCAAGGGCCTCAAGGACGCCGTCAACTAAGCGCATTTAATTTTCAAAAACCTGAAAAGCCGGGCTTGCCCGGCTTTTCATTTTTGGACTCGTGTCGATCGGATCGGAAGCTCCTCAAACAGTCGGGGCGTCGGCGCGCATCAGGCCTTCCTTCTTGAGATGGGCCCAGAGCGCTGCAGGGAGTTTCGCGTCCAGCAGCGACCGGTTGCTCTCGACTTCTTCAGGCCTCTGGCCGCCGGGGATGACCGAAACCACCGACGGGTGCAACAGCGGGAACTGCAGGGCGGCCTCGATCAGCCTGATATCATGGCGTTTGCAGACGGCCTCGATGCGCGTCACGCGGTCGAGCACATCCTGCGGCGCTTCGGAATAGTTGTAGTAGGCGCCGGGCTTGGGTCCGGTCGCCAGGATGCCGGAATTGTAGGGGCCGCCGAGAACGATGCCGATGCCGCGTTTCTGGCAAAGCGGCAGGAACGATGTCAGCGCCTCCTGTTCCAGCAGCGTGTAGCGACCGGCAAGCAGGAACAGGTCGAAATCGCCGCGCTCGGCCAGCGTCTGGGCCACCTGCCACTCGTTGATGCCGCCGCCGAACGCCTTGATGACGCCTTGGTCGCGCAAGGCAAGCAGACCATAATAGCCCGAGCGCATGAACTCATCGATGCGCTGGTCGGACGCCTCTTTGCTGCCATGGGTGAAGATGTCGACATCGTGCACGAACAGGATGTCGATGCGGTCGACGCCAAGCCGCTCCAGCGACGCCTCGAACGAGCGCATGACGCCGTCATAGCTGTAATCGTAGACCTCCTTGCGCGACGGCGTGTCGAAGAACTTGCCGATGCCCGTGCGCTCCTCCGGCCGGCAGGCGCGCATGATGCGGCCGACCTTGCTCGACAGCACGTAGTCGTCGCGCTTCCTGGAGCGCAGGAACGGGTTGAGGCGCGTTTCCGACAGGCCGAGCCCATAGAGAGGTGCTGTGTCATAGTAGCGGCAGCCAGTCGCCCAGGCGGCCTCCAGCGTCGCATTGGCGTCCTCGTCGGAGACGGCGCGGTAAAGATTGCCGAGCGGAGCCGTGCCGAAGCCCAGCTCCGTAAAGGCGATGCCGCCATTGCCGATGCGGTCGAAATGCCGTGTCTTCATGTCTTGAAATTTTCCCGCATTGATTTGTCTAACATGACACTATCATGCTCGTGGCTCGGCAAAAGCACCGCTGAGCGTTGGACACGCATTTTCGCGGTTGCTAGCATGGACGAAATCAAGCTGTTCCGGGGAAGAGCATGATCGGAAATTGCCAATCATCTTCGACTACTGGCACGCCGGTGGCGCGGCCATGAGCAGCTCCGGCTCGCAGATGTTCAGGACCGCGCTCGACGAGCTTGGCGCGGTGCTGGCGCGCGTCGACCGCGATCGGATCGACGCCGCTTGCGGGATGCTGGCGGATGCCAGACAGATCGTCGTCTATGGCTGCGGCCGCGAGGCCTTGCAGGTGAAGGGCTTCGCCATGCGGCTCTATCATCTGGGCCTGCCGGTTTCGGTCGTCGGCGACATGACCACGCCGCCTGTAGGGCAGGGCGATGTCTTGCTTGTCAGTTCCGGGCCTGGCGAAACTTCGACCGTACTCACCCTGATGCGCATTGCGCGCGAGGCCGGCGCAACCGTCCTGCTCCTGACTGCCCAGGCGGGCGGCAGCGCTGTAGGGCTAGCCGATTTGACGCTGCTGATCCCGGCGCAGACCATGGCCGACGACCAGGGGCCGCAAAAGACGTCGGTGCTGCCGATGGGCTCTGTCTTCGAGGGCGCGTTGTTCCTGCTGTTCGAGATCATGGTGCTGAAATTAAGGGAATTGACCGCGGCGTTGCCGGAAGCCATGCGCGCCCGTCACACCAACATGGAATAGACCATGCGCTATGAACTGATGCTGCCGCACCAGATCCGCAAGGCGATCGCGCAGAATTGGCCGGTCGCGCTGCCGCTCGGCGTGCTGGAATACCATGGCGAGCACATGGCCGTCGGCATGGACACGCTGGCCGTCATCAAGACGCTGGAACTGTTCGAAAAAGAGAGCGACATCGTCATCCTGCCGCCCTTCTATTACGGGGCGGCGAGCTATGCTGTCGCACCGCCTGAAGGCAGCGGCTCCGTTCAGGTCGGCGGCAATCAACTGGCGCCGTTCGGCGAAGAGCTGTTCTACAGCCTGCTGCGCATCGGCTTTCGCAACATCCACGCCATCATTCATCACCAGACTGAGAATTTCTCCGCCGGCATGCCGACCGATCTCGCTTTCAAGACCGCCGGCAGACAGGCGATCTTCCGCTTCCTCGAGAAGCAGCGCGGCGAGGGCTGGTGGGGAGCCGAGACGATGGCCGACTACTACGCCGGACATGCCGCGGGCGAAAATTTCTTCAACTGGGTACAGGTGCATCCCCTGATGCCGGTCGCAATGAACGGCAAATACCCGTTCGACCATGCCGGCATCGGTGAGACATCGCTGATGCTGGCGCTATGCCCGGAAGCGGTGGATGCCGCGCACTTCGCGGACAACAAAAGCTGGTATACGGCGAGCGCGGCGGATGCTTCGGCAGAACTCGGACAGCAGGGCGTCGCCATGATCATGGATCATCTGCGCACGATCCTGAAGGCCTAGCCCGCCCTTTCCTTCTCCCACAGCGGAGAGAAGGAAGAGGCGCCCGGTTACTTCACCGCACCAGCCGTCATGCCCATGATCAGGTAACGTTCCAGCGCGATGCCGATGACCGCAAGCGGCGCGATCGCTGCGGTGGCCAGAGCAGCCATCGACCACCAGTTGATACCTTGCGACCCCGTTTGACTGGCGACCATGACCGGGATCGTCTTGGCGTCCGTCGATGTCAAAAGGGCGGCGAAGAAATACTCGTTCCAGCACAGCACCATTGCCAGGATGAAGGCTGCGACCATGCCCGGCAGCGCGATCGGCATGACGATGCGGAAAAAGGCGCCCCAGATCGACAGGCCGTCGACGAGGGCTGCTTCCTCCAGCTCGACGGGGATGGAATTGAACTGGTCACGCATGATCCAGATGACGATCGGCAGCACCATCAGCGTGTAGAGCAGGATCAACCCGATGCGCGTATCGAGCAGCCCGACTTCGCGGTAGAGCACCAGGAAGGGTAGGGCCAGCACCACCGGCGGCAGGATCAACTGCGACAGGAAGAAGAACGAGATATCCTCGTTCTTGAACCAGGCGAAATGGTAGCGATAGCGGGTCAGGCCATAGGCAGCGAGGCTGCCGATGATGATCGCCAGGCTTGACGCGCCGACCGAGGTGATGACCGAATTCATGAAACGCTTGAGGAATTCGTCGCGCACGGTCGAAGTCTGGAAAATCGAGTCCGGCGACAGGCCAAGCGATCGCCACCCTTTCCAATCCGGCTGGAAGTCGACGAACGGGATCAGATGGCCTTGGGTGACATCCACCGCCGTTTTGAACGAGGTGGTGATGGTCCAATAGATCGGAAAAAGGCAGATGAAGCCCCAGCAGGCGAGCGCGCCATAGATGAAGACGCGGCTGGCGACGAAGCTCGCCGGCGAGCGGATTTCGGAGGCGACGTAGTCTGTGGTCTGGACGCTCATCTTGCCCTAATTCACATTGCGCACGAAACGGCTGGCGAACTTCAACAGCCAGGTCACGAACACCACGATGATGACCAGATAGGCCATCGCCAGCATGGTCCCGTAGCCGACATTCGAGCGGTCGCGGTATTCGCGGTAGATGAAGCTCGACACCGAATCAGTGGCGCCGCCCGGACCGCCCGAGGTAACCGTGATTATGATGTCGGCAAGCTTCAGCTTGAAGATGATGCGCAGGATCACCGCCGTCACCGACACCGGCAGCATCAGCGGGAAAGTGACCTGCCAGAAGGTCTGCCAGGCCGTGGCGCCATCGACACGCGCCGCCTCCAGCACCTCGCGCGACATCGCCTGCAGTCCCGCCAGCAGCATGATCATCATGAACGGAACGAAGGTCCAGGCGTCCAGCAGCATGATCGAGATGCGGGCGGTGATCGGGTTCGAGAAGAAAGCCGGGTCTTCCCAGCCGAGATGGCGCGCCAGCGTGGCTGCTGGTCCAAAGCGGTATTCCATCAGCGACTTGCCGATCATCCAGGACACGGCGACCGGTGACAGCATCAGCGGCATCAGGAACACCACCCGGAAGAATTTTCGGGCGCGGATCTGCGCGTTGAGCAGCAGCGCCAGGCCGAACGCGATCACATATTCGACCAGCACCGCCAGCACATAGAGCACCATGTTGACCAGGGCGTTGCGGTAGTACGGGTCGGCGAGCATCTGCCAGAAATTGTCGAGCCCGTTGAACCTGCGGCCGCTGAACGAACTGAGATTCCAGTCGGTGAGCGCGATGTAGAAGCCGAACAGCGTCGGGAAGATCACCATCGCGATGGTGAACAAAAGAGCCGGTAGCAGGAAGAGCGCGCGCTGGCCGTCCTCGCCGCGTGTCAGAACCTGGCCGATGCCGATCGCCACACCCCACAGCACATAGGCGTAGACCACGGGCCGCCATGTCTCGAAGCCGATCGTATCGACCTCGGTCTTGTAGAGGATCTGCAGCACGATCGTTGCCAGCAGGCCGAGCGTGGCAAGCGCCATCAGCGCCCAGCCCAAACGCCTGCGCCCTGGCGGGATCAGATCATAGGAGGCGGCGTCTGCCGGCCACCCGGTCGCGGTCGAAGTCTGGTCAGCCACAAATCTCGCCCGTTTGGAAGGGAAGGCTGTGGTCCGGCGTTGCCGCCGGACCACGGTTCAAAGGCAGCTTACATGCCGAGCGAGGCCTTGTAGAGCTTGACCTGCTTGTCGCGGCCGATCTGGTCGGTCAGCTTCTCCCAGGCGGCCGCGATGGCATCGGCGCCTTCCTGCGCCTTCATCTTGCCGGCGAAAGTGTTGGCCAGGATATCCTCGGCGGCGCTGTAATACTGGAAGATGCCGGGGATGCGCGGCTCGATCGCCGCGTTGGGGTGGTTGTAGCTGTCGCCTTCCGACTTGAGATAGGAGGTGATGAAAGCCTCGTCGTAGCCGGCCGCCACCCATTCGGGAATGTCGAAATGGGAGTTGCGGTAGGGCTGGAAGCCCGACGGATACATCGCCGTCCAGATCGACAGGTCCTTGCCGCCGAGATGGGCGGCCGCCGACCATGCAGCCTTCTTCTTTTTCTCGTCCGCATCGACACGGGCCATGACATAGACGCCCCAGCCGAGATAGGCGCAGTTCGGCGCATAGTTCGGGCCGCTGGCGAGCTTCTCCCACTTGCCGGTCTTGGAGTTATAGACATCGTCGGAGCCCGGCAGGATCGAGAAGCCGGTGACATCGCCGATGACCGAGCTATCATTGGTCTTGACGTTCGAGCCGACATCGCCCCACCAGGGGATCATCGAGCCGGTGCCGGCCAGGAACTGCTGGAAGGCGGTGGTGTTCGGGTCGGCATTGATCTGGTCGGCGGGCTCCGACGGCAGGGCGTCGATGACATCCTGGATGGCCCGTACCCAAGCCGGATTGTTGACGCGTGGCTTCATCGTGTCGGCGTCGAACAGCCAGGCCTTGTCATCGGGATGCTTGGCGTAGGCGCTGGCACGGCTGCCCAGGAAATAGAAGCCGAAACCGCCCCAGGGCTTAGGCGCGTCGAGATAGCCGTAAACATCCTGGCCCTTGAACTTCTTGCCCTTCAGGAACTTGGTCACGGCCTGAACCTCTTGCCAGGTCTTCGGTACACCCCATTCGCTGGTCGCCCCGCCATCCTTCCACTGCTTGGCGAGATCGGCGTCTGCAAACACGTCGGTGCGGTAGTTGAAGTTGTGCGCGTCGCCGTCGATGGTGACCCGGTACTGCTTGCCATCCCAGGTGCCAACGGGCGGCTTGAGGTAGTTGACGAGATCGTCGAAGTCGATCTGCTTCTTGACCCAGTCGGGCATCTCCGAAGTCAGGCCCTTGCCGCAGACGTCGCCCTCGAACGGGGCGCCCATCTCGATGATGTCGAAATCGACGGTGCCGGTGGCGATCGACTGCTGCAGGCGGGCGTTGTAATCGGCCTGCGCCAGGTCGATCCAGCTGATCTTGGCGCCGGTATAGGTCTCCCATGGCTTCAGGAAACCACGAAACAGCACATTGTGCAGGTTCTGGTTGTTAAGACCCATGAAGGTGAGCTCGACACCGGCGAACTCGCCTTCCTTGACATTGGCCTTGGTCGCCTCGAGGCAAAGCTCGCCAACCTTTTGGAAGTCGGCGTCGGTCGGCTGACCTTTGCCAACCCCGGGGATCTGCAGGATTTTCGAGCGCAGTTCGCTTGCGGCGGCAGCTGGGCGCGTCAGCGCGCCAAGTCCGGCGCCGGATGCGGCTGCGATCGCGGCCATCGAGGCCGCGCCCTTCAATATGTCGCGCCTTGTAGCGCCGGCACGGACCAGTTTGTCGTAAAGACCTACTCGCATGGACTATTCCTCCCAGAACATTAGTCGTGAATCGAAGTGCCGATCGCGCCGGGCGCTGGCTTTGTTCAGAAGCGAAACGTAGGACCCCAACCTGCGTCGCTTCGCGTTCCGTTTTTCGGGTAGAGTACCAGCGTTTCGGATCGGCGCTTGTCACTATTCTCGCAACCAAACGCCGTGTCAACGAGAACGGTTTTTGTCTATAAGAGACCGACTTGCCCTGACCGGTCGCGTTGGTTAGCTTCTGCGCCTACGGCCAGTGGAGCCGATGGGGGAACGATGGCTCAAGTCGCGATCAGCAATGTTGCCAAGGCGTTTGGAACCGTCAAGGTTCTGCACGAAGTCAGCGTCGACATTGCCGATGGTCAGTTCGTAGTGCTTGTCGGCCCGTCCGGTTGCGGCAAGTCCACGCTGCTCAGGATGGTGGCGGGGCTGGAGACTGTCTCCGGCGGCACGATCGCCATCGGCGACCGCGTCGTCAATCACCTGCCGCCCGCAAAGCGCGACATCGCCATGGTGTTCCAGAACTATGCGCTTTATCCGCACAAGACGGTCGAGCAGAACATGGCTTTTGCCCTCAAGCTGCGCAAGACCGATCCGGCCGTGGTTGCCGAGCGGGTCAAGCGCGCCGCAGACATCCTCGACCTCAGCCCATATCTGAAGCGCTATCCGCGCCAGCTTTCCGGCGGCCAGCGTCAGCGCGTCGCCATGGGGCGCGCCATCGTGCGCAATCCGCAGGTATTCCTGTTCGACGAGCCGCTTTCGAACCTCGACGCCAAGCTGCGCGTGCAGATGCGCACCGAGATCAAGGAACTGCACCAGCGGCTGAAGACCACCACCATCTATGTCACCCACGACCAGATCGAAGCCATGACGATGGCTGACAAGATCGTCGTCATGCGCGACGGCCGCATCGAACAGGTCGGCGCGCCGCTGGAGCTTTTCGACCGGCCGGCGAACCTTTTCGTCGCCGGTTTCATCGGCTCGCCTTCGATGAACCTGCTCAAGGGCAACGGGCGCAAGGGCGGCGTCGAGATTGCCGGAACGCTGTTCCCGGTTGCTCCGAACAACGCCGTCGAGGAGGGGCGCTCCGTCGTCTATGGCGTGCGCCCCGAACATCTCGAGATCCACCCCGATGGCGTGCCGGCCAAGATTTCGGTGGTCGAGCCGACCGGCTCGGAAACCCTGGTCTTCCTGCGTTTCGGCGACGGCGAGATGGTGGCGCTGTTTCGCGAGCGCCATGACTTCAAGCCGGGCGACACGCTGAAGCTTCGGCCAAGGCTCGACCATCTCCATCTGTTCGACGCCGAGACCGGGAAGCGTCTCTGATCTCAAACGCACTTCACGAGGACCATCATGCTCAAAGGGATCGATCCGTTGCTCAATGCCGATGTGCTCCAGGCATTGCGGGCGATGGGACATGGCGATGACCTGATCATCGCCGACACCAATTTTCCCTCCGATTCGGTAGCGCGCCGGACGGCGCTCGGTCGGGTGCTGCGCATCGATGCCTCGGCGGCGCAGGTGGTGAAGGCCGTGCTGTCGCTATACCCGCTGGACACGTTCGTCGATGATTCGGCCGCCCGCATGGAGATCGTCGGCAAGCCGGACGAGATCCCAGCCGTGCAGAAGGAAGTGCAGAAGGAGATCGACGCCGCCGAGGGCAAGTCCTGGCCGATGGTGCCGGTCGAGCGTTACGCCTTCTATGAGCGCGCCAAGCAGGCTTATTGCGTCATCCAGACTGGCGAACGCCGCTTCTACGGCTGCTTTGCCTTCCGCAAGGGCGTCGTGCCGCCGGATGCGGAGTAGCGGCATGGCCTCGGGCAAGCCGGTTGTTATCCTCGGTGTCTTTGTTGCCGATACAGCTTACAGGGCGCAGCGCCAGCCGCGCATGGGCGAAACGATCCTCGGCAATTCCTTCAAGCTGGGGCCAGGCGGCAAGGGGTCGAACCAGGCAGTGGCCGCCGGCAAGCTCGGGGCGGACGTCACATTCCTGACCCGCCTCGGTATCGATGCCTTCGCCGACATGGCCACGCGGACCTGGAAGGATGCCGGCGTGAAGAGCGCCGCGATCGACACGCCGGACAGCTATACCGGTGCCGCCTACATCTTCGTCGAGGAGGGAAGCGGCAACAACGCCATCATCGTCAGTCCCGGCGCTGCCATGCTGATCACGCCTGAGGATATCGAAGCCAATGTCGACCTGATCCGTGGTGCCGGTGTTTTCGTCACGCAGCTCGAACAGCCGATCGATGCCGCGATGCGGGCGCTGGAGATCGCGCGCGGGGCAGGGGTGACGACCATCCTCAATCCGGCACCGGCGGCAAAGCTTCCCGACCGCATCTACACGCTCTGCGACTATCTCACACCCAATGAGACCGAAGCCGAGGAATTGACCGGAATGGGAGTCACTTCGGTCGACGACGCGCGCGCCGCCGCGGACAAGCTGCTTGAAAAGGGCGTCGGCACGGTCATCCTCACGCTCGGCGACAAGGGCGCGCTGCTGCACGCGAAGGATCGGTCCGAGCATGTTCCAGCCATCAGTGCCGGCCCTGTCGTCGAGACCACCGGCGCGGGGGACGCCTTCAATGGCGGCTTGGCCGCAGCACTTTCGCGCGGCGTGGAGCCGCTGGAGGCGGTGCGCTTCGCCTGCGCCGTTGCCGGCATTTCCGTGACACGTCCAGGCACCGCACCGTCGATGCCGACATTGCAGGAGGTCGAGGCGCTGCTGGCCAAGGGCTGAGGCAATTGCCCGGAACTCGCAGGGTACCCGGAGGCCAGACCGTTCCGGCCTCCGAAGTCTCATGTTCGATGGACGCGTTGCGAAGCTACTGCCTGACGTAGCAGCGCTTTCCCTGATCCGGAGCGGGATCGCCGAATGCATCATTGTCGCATTGGACGCCATTGCGGAACACGTCCTGCGTGAATCGGCCGTGGGCGCCGTACCTGACCACCTTGCGGCCATAGAAATCGCAGAATTCGCCTTCCTCGGCGCAGACCGCCCACTTCTCGCGGCGAGGCTCATCGTAATCGTCGTTCGACTCGTCACGGTCGCGCTTCACGATGAAGCAGAACTTTTCCTTGCCCGGCGCAGGATCGCCGAAAACGCGGTTCGAACAGGGTATCGCGTTGCGCTCGATGTAACGCGAGGTCGTGCGGCCCTTGGCGCCGTAGACGACCTCGGCGGGATACGGCAGGCGGCAGATCTCGCCCTCGCGCGCGCATCGCTGCAGCCGGTCCGCCGACGCGGCGGCGGGAAAAAGGATAGAGGCGGCCGTCGTCGCGCCGCCCAGGCAAATCAGCGTGAATATCGTGCGCGTAGAAATATTCGGTGCAATTGACATTACGTCCTCCATGCCATTCCGGCAGCATACTGCAATCTGGCTGCCTGCGGATGAATCGAGCGCTTTGTGGGCGATTGCGCAAGCAGATTCGCAACGACCAACGCGTTCGCGGTCTGCAGGGCTGCTTCGTCCGTTGTTTGTCAGCCACCGGAACCGCGTCGTGGGTTCCACGGTACCGCTCATGCAAGGGTGATTTTGGATCCTGGGAAAGCCAGGCCTAAGGACGCCTTCGGCACGTCAATTCTGAAGAGATCTTTGACAATTCATGTCGGCATTTCCCTGGAGCCAAGGATCGTAATCCTTGAGGGAAATGGCGCGAGTGACGGGGCTCGAACCCGCGACCTCCGGCGTGACAGGCCGGCACTCTAACCAACTGAGCTACACCCGCGCATTGACGAGCACGTGTCAGCCGTGTTCGTCGTTGGGGCGCTGGATAAGGGGTTCCCTACCGGGTGTCAAGCGCACCAAACCATCATAACGCCAAACAGGAGAAGGTTTTTTGACAGGCGGCATTTTGTTCGCAAATCGGGCCTGCGAACAGGGCATCCCACACTCATTTAGCCTTGCGAAGCAAGTCCCGACCGCTTAAAGGTCCGGCCCGGAGCGGGCGATTAGCTCAGTTGGTAGAGCGCTTCGTTTACACCGAAGATGTCGGCGGTTCGAGCCCGTCATCGCCCACCATATCTTTCCACCCGTTGATGTTTTCCGGTTTGCGGGCGCCACGAATCGCCGCGTCGACAACAGTTCCGCGCACAGCTCACCTGTTCTCCCTCCTGAGGGCGTGCATTGCTTTTTCACGGGTGAGCGGCATTTTCGGGAAATCTTTAGGGCCTCCCAGCGTTCACCTCGATAGAGATAGCCATTGCCGTGGGGGCCACAGCTCTCGCCGAAGGCAACTGCGGCTGCAGGTCAAGGAAAATGCCCGTTCAAGCTTTCATCAACCGAATTGCCACGGCCGTCCCTGATCACGGTGTCCACCAATTCTTCCTTCAATTTGCGGGCTCCCAGCTGGCAGATCCCCGCCGCCGCGCAATTTTCGATCGCATGGCCGACAAGGGCGGCATCGAACATCGCTATTCCTGCTTCGCACCCGCTAGTGATCCTGAGGGTCTGAGCGTCGACCTGGCGGGTGTTTTCAAGCGCGGTGCGTTTCCAGGTACGGCCAAACGCATGGAAATGTTTGCCACGGCCGCGCCCGCGCTGGCCGAGCGAGCATTGGAGCGGCTCCTGGAGGGCGAAGACAGGAAGGGTGTCACGCATCTGATCGTCACCACGTGTACGGGCTTCTCCGCCCCCGGCATCGATCTGGAAATAATCGCCCGGTGCAATCTGCCCACCACCGTGGAGCGCACGATCATCGGCTTCATGGGATGTTATGCGGCAATCAATGCGCTCAAACTGGCGCGGCACATCGTCCTGTCGGAACCTGCGGCCCACGTTGTGATCGTCTGCATCGAACTCTGTACGCTCCATCTCAAGGAGACGGCTGATCTCGAAAAACTGCTATCTTTCTCCCTCTGGGGCGATGGCTGCGCGGCCGCGTCGGTGACCGCCCGCCCGTTTGGCATCGGCCTGGACAGTTTTCATGCGATCGTGGATGCCGACGCCCGCGACCTGATGAGCTGGAGCGTGCACGACGACGGGTTCGACATGGTTCTGTCGGGGCAGGTTCCTGCTGCAATCCAGAATGCGCTTGGCAAAGGCGTCGGCGCCATCCTGGGAAACAGGACCGCCGCCAACGTCGACCTTTGGGCTGTTCACCCGGGTGGGCGTTCCATTCTCGACGCCGTGGAGCGCGCGCTGGATCTTCCTCCCGATGCGCTGTTGCCGTCGCGCGACGTGCTTCGCGAAAACGGAAACATGTCCTCCGCCACAGTGATGTTCGTGCTGGAGCGGATGCTTCGCGGGTTCACGGATGATGACGTGGGCTGTGCAATGGCATTCGGCCCCGGCCTCACGGCCGAGACGATGATGTTCCACACTGCCGGCAGTGCCTGACATGGCCACGGATCTCGACAACCGTCATATCCAGCCGGAACTGCTCGATCATTTGCCTCCCGACGATCCCAAGGCAATTGGCTCCCGGCGTGACCTGATTTGGATAAATTCCCTGATGTTTCAACATGCGATCATGTCCAGCCTCCTGAAGGCAAGCGTGCGCGAGGGTTCGATCAGAATCTTGGAAGTCGGGTCCGGCGACGGTACATTCATGCTCTCGGTTGCAAGGCGCCTCGCCAGGAAGTGGGTCGACGTGGAACTGGTCATGCTCGACCAGGTTGACCTCATTACCGACCGGCGGCGCGCCGATTTCGCGGCACTGGGCTGGCGGGTTGAAACCGTCACCGACAATGTCTTCGACTGGATCGCAAAACCCGGGGGTGACGCGTACGACGTTGTCTCGGCCAATCTGTTCCTGCACCATTTTTCCGACGCCGCCTTAAAGATCCTGTTCGAAGCCCTGCGCCGTTTGGCACCGGTGTTCCTCGCCGCCGAGCCAAGCCGAAACGTTGTCGCCTTGAAAGCATGCTCGCTCCTGCGCCTTGTCGGTGCAAACCAGGTCACCATGCACGATGCGGCGGCAAGCGTCCGCGCAGGTTTCGCTGGCAAGGAACTTTCCGGCTTGTGGCCTCTCGGTTCCGCGCAGCAGTGTGAAGAACGCAGGATTGGCCCGTTTACCCACGCCTTCCGCGTTTTCCCCAAGGAAGGATTTGCGCGATGTACGATGCCATCGTCATAGGTGCCGGCCCAAGCGGCTCGTCGGCAGCCTTGGCCTTGCGCGGCCAGGGTCGTTCCGTGGCCATCATCGAAGCGAGCGAGTTTCCACGCCGCAAGGTCTGCGGCGAATTCATGTCGGCGGTCAATCTGGAGCTGTTGGACCGTCTGGAGGCGGGCGTGGCGGTTCGCGCCAAGGCAGGACCGGAAGTCAAGCGGGTTGCGTTGTTCGCGTCGGGCCCTGGCATACAAGCAGGCATGCCGCGCGCCGCCGGGGATGCTTACGGGCGGGCGCTTGGACGGGACGTTTTGGATGGCATCCTCTTGGACGCGGCGCGCAACGCCGGAGCCGACGTTTTTCAGCCGTGGCGCGCGGTGGAGATCGCCAGCAATGGCGATCGTGCCATCGTCCGGATCGCCAACAAGGACGGTCAGACAAGTCTTAGCGGGCAGGTGGTGATTGCGGCGCATGGCTCCTGGGGGCAGGGCAGGTTGCCGACCAATCTCCCAAAGAGCAGCGCGGCCTCCGATCTGTTTGGCTTCAAGGCCCATTTCAGGGGAGCTTCGCTCGCTCGAGACCTCATGCCGCTCCTGGTGTTTCCGGGCGGCTATGGTGGCATGGTGTGGGCGGATCAGGACAGGATATCGCTGTCGTGCTGCATACGCCGCGACGTGTTGGCCAGGCTGCGCAAAAAGGGCGGTGCCACGTCAGCAGCCCAAGCCGTTCACGCGCACATACTGGCATCGTGCCCGGCGGTGGTTTCCACGATCGGCGACGCCAGCCTCGAAGGTGAATGGCTTGCCGCCGGTCCCATACGTCCGGGGATGCGCCCACGATTTGCCGACGACATATTTCGGGTCGGCAACATCGCCGGCGAGTCCCATCCCATCATCGCCGAAGGCATCTCCATGGCCCTGCAGTCCAGCTGGCTTCTCGCTGGCGAATTGGCAAGGTTCGAACAATGGGACCGGACGGCGCGCCTCGCCGTCGGCAACCGCTATTCAAGAGCGTGGAGCCGGCAATTTGCCACTCGCATTCATGCGGCCGCACTGTTGGCGCGCATTGCCGTCCTCCCCAGATCCAATACGGCGATGAAGGCGTTCGTGGGGTGGTTCCCGAATAGCCTGACCTTAGGAGCCAGATTGTCCGGCAAGACGAAAGCCTTACCTGCCCTCAGCCATCCGTAAGGGCTGAAGCCGGCCGGACGCCTGGAGGAATTCGCCGAAGCGCTCGAGCCAAATCGGCAATTCAGCAGGCACACGGTTCGTGGCGTATGGCTGCCCCCGGCTCACGGCGGCACCATCCGGAAATCCTTGCCCTCGGGCAGCAATTGCCCGCCATCGACGACAATGGTGGTGCCCGTGATGTAACTGGCGTCTTCCGAGGCGAGAAACAGGAAGGCGTTGGCCACGTCGCGCGGGCTGCCGAGCCGGCCGAGCGGGATCGAATCTTCCATGTTCTTGATATAGGCGGCGCCTCGATGCTGCTGGATGGCTTCGGTAAGGATATTGCCGGGCTCGACGCCGTTGACGGTGATGCCGTAGCCGGAGAACTCCAGCGCCGCAGCGCGAATGAAGCCGTTGATGCCCGCTTTCGTCGCCGAATAATGGCCATGGCCAGGGCTGGTGACATGCGGGCCGGTGATGGAGGAGGTGTAGAGCATGCGGCCAAAGCGCTGCGCCTTCATTGGTACCAGGGCCGCGCGGCTGGCATTGAAAGTACCGCGCAGGTTGACGGCCATGACGCGGTCCCAGTCGTCGGCACTGGTGTTTTCGATCAACTGCCAGGGATAGATGCCGGCATTCTGCACTATGATATCGAGGCGGCCGTGATGTCTCAGCGCCAATGCCACCGCGGCCTCGGCGTCTCTCATTTGCGAGATGTCGGTGCGGATGAAGGGGACACCGAGTTCATCCGCACTTGCTTGCCCGGCCTCCTCCTCCGTATCGGCCAGCACCAGCCTTGCGCCTTCTTCGGCGAAGCGCAGTGCGATGCCCTTGCCGATGCCGCGCGCGCCGCCGACGATCAACGCCACCTTGTCTTCCAGTCGTCCTGTCATGCGAGCCGTCCTGTCATGCCAAATCCCCACCTCACGCCAATCCCCCTCACGCCAGTCTTTGGCGAATGGTTTGCTTGAATGCGTCGAGCAACACCGCTGCCAGAACCAGCAGGCCGTGGATGACCTGGGTGAAGTTGGCGGGCAGGCCCATCAGGTTGATCGCCGTGTTGATGGCAGAGAGCAGGAGCACGCCGGCATAGACGCCCGGCAAGGTGCCGACACCACCCTTCAGGCTGACGCCGCCGATGACGACCGCGGCAAAGGCGTTGAACAGAAGGCCAACGCCCAGATTGGCCGTGGCACCCGAGGTGCGGATCGCCAGCAGCCAGCCGGCGAGCCCTGCTATGGCGCCGGCGAGCACGAAGGCGATGATCAGGTTGCGGTTCACCCGGATGCCGGCGCGGAAGGTCGCGGTTTCATTGCCTCCGATCATCACGAGGTGCCTGCCGAACGGCGTCTTGGCCATGATCAGCGAGAAGACCACGAAACAGGCCACCGCGATCCAGGCGGTAAGCGGCAGGCCGATCAGGCGTTGGATGCCGAACCAGCGGATGGCAGGTGCCAGATCCTGGGCCGAGCGACCGCCCGAAATGACCAGCACCAGACCGCGCACCCAGATGTAGGAAGCGAGCGTGATGATGAAGGCGCTCATCTTGACCTTGACCACAAGATAGCCGTTGAAGGCGCCGATGAGGCCGCCGACGGCCAGCGCCAGCAGCAGCGACACCGGAACCATCAGCCATTCCGGGTGCAATTGGACGCCGAGGCCGATGCCCGAGGAACAAAACAGGATGCCCACCGCCATGGCGCTGAGCGCGGCGACGGATTCGACCGACAGGTCCATGTGACCGGCAATGATAACCAGCGCCAGGCCGATCGACATGACGCCGAGTACGCTCGACGCCTCGATGATGTTGGCGAAGATGCCGAGCTGGAAATAATTCGGGATGAACAGCGAGAAGACGACCAGGACAAGGAGCAGCATGAACCAGACGAGATTGTCGAGGACGAACTCCAGGGCTTTGCGTGTGCGAGGATTCATATGTCGATCCGGTTGGCGTGCGCAATCAAGGCCGTAGAACATTGCCTGCGTCTCATTCGATACGGACAGGGAAGGGCTCCGGGCCGGGTACGGCCCGGAGCGGTTGGGCCATCTGTCTATTCGACCGGCTTGACCGTATCGGTCGGCGGCTTCTGGTTGCCCCAGAAGGCCGGATTGTCGACATTCTCCTTGGTGATTGCGGCGCCCGGGATCTTGATGTTCGGGCCCCAGGCTTCCTTGGTGACGGTCGACTTCAGGCCAAGCACATCGTATTCGCCGGGCTTGATCTCTTCCTTCTTGACGACCTTGTCCATGAACATGGCGACGGCCGCGGCCTGTGCGTAAAGTGGCTGCTCGACCTCGACGTTGAGCCAGCCCTTGCGGATCAGGTCGAGACCGACCGGCGCGCCGTTCGAACTCATCAGCATGATGTCGCCAGGCTTCTTGCCGGCGGCCTCGAGCGAGGCGACGGCGGCGACCGACAGGTGTGCGGCATGGCTGAATATCAGGTCGATGTCGGGATTGGCCAGCATCTGGTCGGCAACGATGGTGCCGGCGTTGCTGGCTTCCCATTGCATGGCAGGCAGAGAGATGATCTTGACGTCCGGGAACGCGTTCATCTTTTCTTCAAAACCCTTCTGGATGTCGAGCGTGTAGGGATCGCCGGGATCGCCAAGCACCTGCAAGACCTTGCCCTTCACCGAGCCGTTCTTGGCTTTCAGAAGTTTTTCGGCCTGGTCGGCGGCGACGTAGCCGATCTCGACGGTACCCGCGACCGACGTGAAGTCGGACGGCGTCGACGTGATCTGGCGGTCGAACTCGACCACCGGAATGCCGGCGGCGCGCGCTGCCTCGATCGACGGTTTCAGCGCATTGAAATCGACGGCGGCCAGGATGATAGCCGCCGGCTTCAGTGCGATGACGTCGTTCATCTGTGACTGCTGGGCGTCGGTCTTGTTGTCGGCGTTCAGCGTCTTCATGTCGTAGCCGCTCTGTTTCAGGAACAGCTCCAGCGCGCTCACCGAGCCAGTCTGGAACTCGTCGAGCAGTGTCGGCACCATGTAGTAGACAATACCCTTGGACTGCGCGAATGCCGGCGTGAGTGTGGCAAAAGCCAGTGCCAGGATACCGAAGACAGCAAGAAGTATTCGCTTCATGTCGTTGGCTCCCTATTAAGCCGGACCCCTCTTTGTCCCTCAGCCCGCCGGTCCGGCACCGGCAAGCGTCTCCCCGGTGATCATGTTGATCACCGCGTCGGGACTTGTCTTGTTGCGTGCGACATCGCCCGCCACGACGCCTTGCCGGATCACCACGATCCGGTCGGCGACCTGAAAAGCCTGCTGCATGATATGGGTGATGATGACGACGCCGATGCCCTGGCTCGCCACCTGGCGGATCATGTCGAGGCCGCGCCGCGTCTGCTCGACGCCAAGTGCGGCGAACGGTTCGTCGAGCAGCACCAGCTTGCCGCCCCAGTGCACGAAGCGGTTGAGTTCGATGGCCTGCCGCTGGCCGCCCGAGAGATGCTCTACGTTGGTGCGCAGTGAAGGAATGCGGGTACCGGCGCTGGCCAGCGCTTTCCCGACGACGGCTTCCATGGCACGCTCATCGAGCACGGGAATGCCAAGCACCTTCCTGGTGATCTCGCGGCCCATGAAGAAATTGGCCACCACGTCGACATTGGTGCAGAGCGACAGGTCCTGGTAGACGGTCTCGATACCCGCCGCCTTGGCTTCCGCCGGCGACCGGGCCAGGAACTCCTTGCCCTCGAACAGCATGCGGCCGGAGGTCGGTTCGAGACCGCCCGCAATGATCTTGACCAGCGTCGACTTGCCGGCGCCATTGTCGCCGAGCAACGCTACCACCTCGCCCTTGCCGATGGAAAAGCTGATCCCCTTCAGCGCTTCGATCGCGCCATAGTTCTTGGTCACGTTGTCGAGCACCAGCAGGGGTTCGCTCATGCTGCAATCTCCCCGGCCGAAAGGATGTCGCGGCCGCGCTCGCGTTCGGCGGCGAACATCTGGCCGAAGCGTGGCGACAACACCCCGGAAACGGCGAGTGCCGCCGCGCCGCGCAGCACCGCATGCTGGCCGCCGCTGGCGACGACGACGCGAGGCGTCTTGCGGTCCGCGCGGGCCGAAACCGAATTGTGCAGCGGTTCGGCCGCGTCTGCCAGGCGTTCGAGCAACTCCGATGCCGCCAGGCCGCCGAGCACGACCGTCTCTGGGTCGAAGAGGTTTTCGATGATGGCGATGGTGTTGCGGAAGATCGGGCCGACCTGCGCCACCCAATCGGCGTCATTGCCGGCCCGGCGGCCCCGCGCTTCGAGCGAGAGGTAGCGCTCGAGGCAGCCTCGGTTGCCGCAGGGGCAAAGCTCGCCTCCGGGGACCACGGGAATATGGCCGATCTCGCCCGCATTGCCCCAGGCGCCGCGCAGAACGCTGCCGTCATGCATCATGGCGCCACCAAGCCCAACGCCGAAATAGAGATAATAATAGTCGGAATGGCGGGCGCCGATGCCATAGAGCCGCTCGCCCATCGCGGCGGCGGCCATGTCGCTCTCGAAGAACGCCGGCAATCCCGTCGCGGCCGTCAGCCGCTCACGCAGCGCCACGTGCTTCCAGCCGGTCATCGTGGTCGGGCCGACAAAGCTCATGGAGTCCACGTCGAACGGGCCGGGAAGGGCCATGCCGATGCCGATGACGCGGCCGCCGGGCCGTTTGCCCGTCAGGTCGCGGACCATGGCGCCAATCTGTTCGAACGCATGATCGGGCGCCGGGTTGTGCGCTTCGCGACGTGAACTCTCGATGACGTCGCCGCTGAGATTGATCAGTGCGGCGTCTATTCCAAGCGGCGTCAGGTGGATGCCGACGGCATAGCCGCCTTCCGGGTTGATGCGCAGCGTCGCCGGTGGCAGGCCACGGCCCTTCGGCTCTTCGCGCACGGACAGGATATAGCCCTGTTCCTCCAGTTCGCGAACGATGGTCGATACGGTCTGGACGGTGAGCCCGACATGCCTGGCGATGTCGCCACGGGCGATCGGGCCATGACGGCGGATGGACTCAAGTACGATGCGCCGGTTGTACGGCCGCCCGAACTCCTGGTTGGTCCCTCGCAATGCCATGCCTTGCGCCCCTGCTTGACGTGAGGTTCGCATCAAATATTTATTCAGTCAAATGGAATTCAAAAATAATCCGGCACGCGGACCGAGCTGCCGACTCCACGGCTTCTCACCTTCGATGTGGATCAGGGATGAGACTAAGAAGCGACGGTTTGCGGTCCTGCCGTTGGCGGATGGCCGTCAGCAGTTTGACGACGTGCGGAGACTGCTTGGCGAGGGAGAGGCGTGGCTGGCCGGTGGTCCCGATTCACCCCCCGGCGGGCGGTTGCCCTTGCTAAAGATATTGCGCGACTTTCCTGCCGACGGTCAGGAAGCGCAGCGGATCGATCGCCTCGCCATTGTGCCGCACTTCATAATGCAGATGCGGGCCGGTCGAGCGTCCGCTGCTGCCGGTCTTGCCGATGACGGCGCCGGCATCCAGTTTCTCGCCGACTGTCACGTCGATTTCACTCAGATGCCCGTAACGGGTGGCAAAGCCGTTGCCGTGATCGACTTCCACCATGCGGCCATAGCCGCCGTTCCAGCCGGCCTTGGTCACGATGCCGGGCGCGGTGACCTTGGCGGGCATGCCGATGGGCGCCCTGAAGTCCATTCCCGAATGCAGCGCGGCGGTGCCGAGAAGGGGATCGGTACGCACGCCGAACGGGCTGGTGACGGAGTGGCCAGGGGCGGGATTGGCGAGCGGCAGCCGGCGCGCTTCCTTTTTCAGCTGATCGAGCGTGTCCAGCGCCTCGTCCAGTTCCTTGACCTTGCTGTCGAAGATCATCGAGGAGTCGAGCGGGATCAACGGTCCGCCGACATCGCTTTCGTTCTTGCCGAAATCGCTGTCGACCGGCAGTCCGGCCGCCTGCAGCGCCTGCTGGATGGCATCTGCGCTTTTGTAGGCGTTGTCCGCGAGCGTACTGATGCGGCTGAGCTGATCGTTCTCGATGGATTTCAGCGACTGGTTGATCGAGACGAACAGCTTGTCGGCACGATCGGCGGATGAATCGCTGGGCAGCGGATCGGCGCGGGTCGACCACAAGGAGAAGGGCCTCGTGTCGGCGCTGCCGAGGTCGGCGCCCAGGCCGGCGACCGCGTAGGTCTGCGCGGGCTGGTTGATGCTGCCGGTCACCTCGGCGCGCTTGTCCGGCTTGGCGGTCGCGGCCGGATCTTCCGCGGGCACCGTTCCGACGTCGTTCTCGGCACGTTCGAACAGCGGGCCGAGACGGCCATGCCGCTGGCTGAGCTGTGTCTGGCGCTGAAGCAGTTCGCTGACCTTGGTTTCCATCAATTGCTGGTCGAGCAACTGCCTGCTGGTGATGCGGTCTACCTGGGCGCGAAGCGCCGAAATGCGGTCCTCGTAAGCCTGCTGCATCCGCGCCTGGCGCGCGGTGGTGGCGCCGATCAGGTCGTCACGCAGCACAAGATAGGATGTGGCCAGGAGATAGCCGATGGCAATGGCGGCGAGTCCCGAACCGATGAATGCCGCGAGCCAGGGCCGTATCGTGAAGTGCCTGATCTCGTTACCCCGTGCGATGATGACCGTATGGAGTTCCTTGCGCCTGCCGAAGACTGCGGACTGACCGGTTACGTTCACGGGACCAAGCTTTCGTTTACGACACCACGACAGCCTGACTACACATTATTAGGGTTAACAAAGGCTTGCCTTATCCGCTGCGTCGCGCCGAATGCAGGCAGCGCGCGCAAGAGGTTGCATGAAAACCGCCGGGGTACGGCCGCCATGTCGCGAAATCGTTGGTGATGAGCACCAATGCTCCGCCAGCAGTGGCCTGTCGCCCGCAGAAAGGCTTGGGTTTCTTAACTGTCTTCGATTGCGATTAATTGACGTTTTTCGAGTAAAGGCGTGCTGGTACTTCGGATTCACCGTGGCGGTAGGGATGCTGAACGATCTGATTGGCAAGATCCTCGACAAGATTTCGGCCACCAGTCTGCTGGCGACCGGGCTTTTGCTGCTGACTGCCCTTGTCAGCGCGCTCGTAGCCTATTGGCGCACGGTCGAGGAGAAGAGCTGGAAGGAGTTCTTCGAGTTCGTCGTCCCGCATGAGGTCATCACCCATCCCTCGGCGAAGGCCGACCTGCTGTTCTGGGTGACGAAGAAGGCCCTGATGCCTTTCCTGATGCTCCCCGCCGGAATCGTTTTCGTCACGGCGGTGGGCTACGGGACCAACTGGCTGTTTTCGACACTGTTCCAGTTTCAGCCGCCTCTGATCGAGGGGCCGGCAGGGCCGGTGACGGTGCTGATCTTCACCGTCAGCATGCTGCTCGCCTACGACATCTCCTATTATCTCTATCACGTCGCCCAGCATCGCTATCCGCTGCTTTGGGAACTGCACAAGGTGCATCACTCGGCCGAGGTGATGGTCGGGATCACCAAAGACAGGGTCCATCCGCTGGACGAGTTGATGAACCGAGCCTGGGACGGCCTCATCGTGGGGCTGTGCTTCGGCATCTGGTCGCTCATTTCGCTGAACCTTGTCGAACTGACCGTCTTTGGCGTCAACGTCTATGTCATGCGTAACATACTGATGATGGATTTCGTCAGGCACACGCATTTCAGGATCTCGTTCGGCCCGCTCAACAATTTGATCCTGTGTCCGCATTGGCACCAGTTGCATCACAGCGTCGATCCGCGCCACTACGACAAGAATTTCGGGCTGCTCTTCTCGTTCTGGGATCGGCTCTTCGGGACATTGTGTGTGCCGAGGCCCGACGAGGACTTCAAGTTCGGGCTGGTCGACCGCGATGTGCGTGACTACCAGTCGCTCGCCGGGCTCTACGTCATGCCGTTGAAGCGGATGTGGGGGCATATCGCCAGGCGCATGCGGCCAGGAAAGCCACGGCCAAGAACCGCGCGGTCATCGGAAGGAACACGGCCATGAACGCTCCCGTTGTGCTCGCGATCCCGCGGACACGCACCTTCGAAGTCGTGACATCGGCGGTGCGCCTGGCCGAGATCGCACCGGCCTGGAGTGCGCTCTGGCAGCGGGCTGGCGGGCTTGTCTTCCAGCATCCGAACTGGATTGCGGCCTGGTGGCGCACCACCCCGCATCAGGAGCGGCGCGCGCTCAGGATCGGGCTTGCCTGGAACGGTGACCGGCTCGATGGCGTGATAGCGCTCGCGACCTTCAGGCGCTCCGGCATCCGCATGCTCGAATGGGCGGCGAAGGATCACAGTGACTATGGCGACGCTCTGGTTGCACCCGACAGCGACCCGCGAGCGATCTCCGGCCTTTGGCAATATGTTTTTGACCAGGGCGGCTTCGACCTGATCTATCTGAACCGTCTGCTGCCGGATGCCGGCGTTCATGCCCTGTTGGGACTGGCCCATGGCAAGGCGCTTCGGCGCAACCACCGCACTGAAATCAGCTATCGTGTTGCGGGTCCCTGGCAACGTGGGGCGGAATGGTTCGAGACGTTGTCCAAGAAGGGCCGGCAGAACTATCGTCGTGGCCGCAAGTCCATGGAAGAAAGCGGTGCATTGCGTTTCCGGCTCCTGGAGGACCCGCGCGAGCCGGTGCTCGAGCGGGTCGCGACGTTGAAGCGCCTCTGGCTCGCCCGGCATGGTCGGGCCTCGGATCTGTTCGATAAGGGCTCGCCAGTTCTCTCCGCGCTTATTTCGGTGCTTGCCGACCTCGGGCTGTTGCGCATCTTCGTGCTGGAGCTTGACGACACGATCGTCGCCGTCTCGATCAATTTCGAGCAGCACGGCACGATGATGGCTTTCGTCACCACCTACGATCCCGAATATGAGCGCGGCTCGCCGGGTATGGTACTGATGATGGACTATATCCAGTGGTCGTTCGACCGCGGCCTTGGCACAATTGATTTTCTCTGCGGCGGCGAGGATTTCAAGCGGCGCTTCGCCACGCAATCAGTCACGCTGTCATCGATGATGGGCGCGCGCGGCCTGCGTGGTCATCTCGCCGCGCTGGCCGATCATGTGAGCCATGTTTCGAAATCCTGGAGGACTGGGCGGCAGCCGAAGGCCGAGGCACCTGACGAGTAGCGACCATAATTGTCGATTGCTTTGGTGGGCTTCGGCGACGCTCAAAGCTCGCGAACAGCTTCCAGCACTGCCTCGGCATGGCCCTTGACCCGGACCTTGCGCCAAATCCTGGCGATCCGCCCGTCACGGCCGATCAGGAACGTCGCGCGCTCGACGCCCATGTATTTGCGGCCATACATCGATTTCTCGCCCCATAGATGGTAGGCCTCGATCACCTTGCGCTCCTCGTCGGCGGCAAGATCGATGGTGAGATCGTATTTCGACTTGAACTTGTCGTGTTTCTTGGCGCTGTCGGGCGACAGGCCAATGACGACGGCGCCGGCCTTCTCGAATTCCGGCTTCAGCTGTGAGAAGCTGATCGCCTCTTGCGTGCAGCTTGTCGTGTCGTCCTGCGGATAGAAATAGAGCACGACCGGCTTGCCGGCGGATGCGGCCAGGCTGAGCGATCCGCCGCCGTCCCGCGGTAGATCGAATTGCGGCGCGGGATCGCCTACTTCCAGGTCAGCCATATCGATGCCCTTGTTTAAGGTTACGCGCGAAGCCACACCGATATAGTGTCGAGCGGGGATTCGTCCACGAGCGAGTTTGTACAACGGAAGATTGCGTGGATCAGGACCAACCGCAGCACGAGAAGATCCGGTTCAGGCGGGACGAAATCACCGACCTGGGAGCCTTGCCGTCCGCGTGCCGCGTCCCGCCTCTCGGCCAGGCGGCGATCGGCCGCGGCTTTCGCATCCTTTCGCGCGTGTTTGCCGGCGTGGTCGCATTCATGCTGCTGGCCGCGGTCGCCGTCTATCTCATCGGCCTTTCCGGCATCGGGTCGGACAGGCTGCGCGTCGAGGCGGAGAGCGCCATAGAGAGGCTGGCGGGCGTCGACGTCAATGTCGCGGTCGGGCCAGCCCGCATCACTCTCGACAGTTCGAGTTTCGTCGCCCTCCAGGTGAGCGATGTCAGTCTGAAGACATCAGACGGCAAACCGATGGCGGATGCCGGTCGTGTACGCTTTGGCGTGCGTCTCGTGCCGCTGCTATGGGGTGAGGTGCGGTTGACCAGCGCCGGGATCTCCGATGCCCGCATCGTCATGGCGGCGATGCCGTCCGGCGGCGACTGGACCGCGGCGCTGCGCAACGAGAACGGCCTCGTCGATCCGGAAAAATTGTCGGACGCGGTGTTCGGCAACATCCATCGCGCGCTCGACGCCGTGCGGGAGGATTCGATGCGCCGCATCGATCTCAGCAATGTCGAGTTCGTGCTGCCCGACGCCGGATCGATCAGACTGGTCAAGATCGCCGACGCCACCGTCGTTCAGTCGGGGCCGGGCGGCATGGAGTTTACCTCCGAGGCGGATGTCGACGGCAGGACAGTCACCGTTGCCGCCTCCGCCACCCGCGATATCGCCGCGCATCGGGTGATAAGCCTGGATGCCAGCATCAATCTGGCGGATGCCGGTGATACTGCTGCCGGCTCCGGCAGGCTTGGTGCCGTCGCACTGGAGCTGACAGGATCGGAAGGCTCAGGTGCCACCGCATCACGCTTGATGGCCGCCCTTTCGTCCACCGGGTCGGTGCTGGATCTCGGCACGCGCGGGCTGCTGCCGGCGGATGCCGATGTCAATGCGACGCTGGTCCACGGCTCTAACAAGATCCAGGTGGACAGGTTGCTGCTGAAAACCGGCCGGTCTTCATTCGATTTCGGCGGCTCGATCGGGCCAAAACCGGCAACCGGGGTGGCGGGCGAGGAACCCTCCTACCGTTACGACCTGACCAGCGACGGTTCGACCTTGGCGCCATCGGAATCGCCTGAGCCCGCGTTGATCTTCCTGGCGCGGATCGCCGGCGTCTACCAGCCGCAAAGCCGTAAACTGGTGGCCGAGCAGATCGCGGTTCGGTCCGCCGGTTCCGGCGAGGTGCTTGGCACCGCGGCGATTCAATTCGTCGACGGCAAGGCTCCTGGGATCAATCTGGCGCTCAACATCCATGACATGCCGGTCTCGCATGTCAAACAGCTGTGGCCGTGGTTTTCGGCGCGCAATGCGCGGCTCTGGTGCCTGGACAACCTGTTCGGCGGCCGTGTGGTCGACGCCAATCTCCAGTTCCAGGTAGTGCCGGACCGCCTCGGCAATGGCGTGCCGCTTTCAGCCGACGAGGTCTTTGGCCGCTTCCAGATCGAGGGGGCGCGTTTCGACACGGCCGGCCGCATTCCGCCGATACGCGACGCGGTGGGCGTCGTCGGATTCCACGGCAACGACGTCGATATTTCGTTGTCGTCGGGCACCGTCTTCATGCCCAGTGGCCGCGTGGTGGCGGCCAGCAACGGGACACTGGCCGTCAAGGCAGCCAACCGCCCGCCGGTCATCGGCGCTCTCGATATCGACGTTGCCGGCGATGCGTCAGCCGTCGCCGAACTTGCATCATACGAACCGATCAATGCCATGCGCCATGTCGGCATTCTGCCGGAGGACCTTTCCGGCGGCGTCACCGGCCACGTCAAGGCGGACATTCCGCTGCAGTCGGGCGTCGACACCGCGAAGCTCGATTGGCTGGTGTCTCTCGACTACACCGGCCTGTCCTTGGCCAAGCCGTTCGAGGGACAGGCCGTGACCGATGCCGATGGCTCGATCACCGTCGACCCGCAAAAGGCTGTCATTTCGGCCAAGGCATCGCTGAATGGCATTCCGGCCGAACTCGATCTCGTCGAGCCGCTGGCGGATGACGGGCCGGCGCGCAGCCGCAAGGTAGCCCTGGTGCTCGACGACAAGATCCGCGCCGCCGCCATGCCCGGCTTGACGCCGCTGCTTGGCGGAACGGTGAAGGTCGCGATCGACAAGAGCGGCAGCGGCAACCAGAATGTCTCGGCCGACCTGACCAATGCCAGGCTGGACATTCCCTGGGCCGGCTGGAGCAAGGGGACGGGGGTTCCCGCCAGCGCCACATTCGTCATGACCAAGTCCGGCGACACCACGACCCTGTCCGACTTCGAACTCGACGGCAAGACGTTCTCCGTCGACGGCAGCATCGTGCTGGTCAACGGCGCCTTATCTTCGGCCAAGTTCAGCAAGGTCACCTTGAACAGGGGCGACGACGTGGCGGTTTCGGTGAAGCGATCGGGCAAGAGCTATGCGGTCGACATCACTGGCAACGCGCTTGATGCTCGTTCCCTCATCAAGCAGTTCACGTCCGATGTGGACACCGCAACCAAGACGACGGGAACAGACAACATTTCCGTCAGCGCCGATGTCGATCAGCTGACCGGTTTCCACGATGAGCAACTGTCCAACCTGAAGCTCGACTACAGTGCGGCTGGTTCAAGGGTCAACGGACTGAAGGTCAGCGCGACGGCGAGTTCCGGCGCAGCCATCGCCATCAGCAACACCACCGGCGACGGCAGGCGCTCGCTCAACGTGCAGTCGGCGGACGCCGGCGCCATCCTTCGATTCCTCAACATCTATGAGCACATGGAAGGCGGGTCGATCACGCTGGCGCTGACGGGGGCCAGCGACGGACCGATGAAGGGCAAGGTCGACACCAGCAACTTCTTCATCGTCAACGAACCCAAGCTCGCCTCCATCGTCTCGACCACGCCGGCCGGCGACAGCCGCAGCCTCAACCAGGCGGTGAAGGGCAAGCTCGACACGTCGAGGGTGAAATTCGAACGTGGTTACGCCGAGATCGACAAGGGCAGCGGCTATCTGAGGCTGACCAATGGCGTGCTGCGTGGCCCGCGCATCGGCACGACGTTCCAGGGCATCCTCTACGACCAGAACAACAATATGGACATGACCGGCACCTTCATGCCGGCCTACGGCCTCAACCGCATTTTCGGCGAACTGCCCATCGTCGGCGCGCTTCTGGGCAATGGCCGCGACCGCGGCCTGATCGGCGTCACCTTCCGGCTCAGGGGCAATGCCAACAAGCCGGTGCTCGACGTCAACCCGCTGTCGGTGATCGCGCCGGGGATATTCAGGTCGATCTTCGAATACCGGTGAGGGGTACTCAGGCCGGTCTCACCAAGATGTGTTTTTTCCTGCCCAATGAAAGCTTTACGACATTTTCCGGACTCAAATCCTGAAGCGTGACCAGTCGACGGTCGTCGCTTACCGGCTGGTCGTTCAGGCGCACGGCGCCACCCTGGATGTGCCGCCGTGCCTCGCCATTGGATGAAGCCAACCCCGCGCTGACCAATAGCGACAGGATGCCGACGCCGGTTTCGAGCGCGGCCTTGTCCGTCTCGACGGTCGGCAACGTGTCGGCGAGCGCGCCTTCCTCGAAGGTCTTGCGCGCCGTCTCGCTGGCCTGTTCGGCGGCCGCGCGGCCATGCAGATGAGCGGTGATCTCGGTGGCGAGGATCTTCTTTGCCTCGTTGATCTCGGAACCGCCCAGCCGCTCGAGCTGTGCGACCTCTTCCAAAGGCAGCGTGGTGTAGAGTTTCAGGAACCGGGCAACGTCGGCATCCTCGGTATTGCGCCAGTACTGCCAGAACTCGTAGGGGCTCAGCATCTCCGGATCGAGCCAGACCGCGCCCGATGCCGACTTGCCCATCTTGGCGCCGGACGAGGTGGTGAGCAGCGGCGTGGTCAGTGCGTAGAGTTGCGCATCCTCCATCCGGCGGCCGAGATCGATGCCGTTGATGATGTTGCCCCATTGGTCGGAGCCGCCCATCTGCAGGCGGCAGCCGAGGCGCTTGTAGAGTTCGACGAAATCATAGGCCTGCAGGATCATGTAGTTGAATTCGAGGAACGACAGCGATTGCTCGCGATCAAGCCGCAATTTGACGGAATCGAAAGCAAGCATGCGGTTGACGGAAAAGTGCCGCCCGACATCGCGTAGGAAATTGACGTAGTTGATCTCCATCAGCCAGTCGGCATTGTTGATCATGACCGCGTCGTTCGGACCGCCGCCGAATTTGAGGTAGGGCATGAAGTTGCGGCGGATACCGGCGAGATTGGCGTCGATATCCGCAGGCGTCAAAAGCTTGCGCGCCTCGTCCTTGAAGGAGGGGTCGCCGATCATCGACGTGCCGCCGCCCATCAGCGCGATCGGCCGGTGGCCGGTCTGCTGCAGCCAATGCAGCATCATGATCTGGATCAGCGAGCCGGCATGCAGGCTCTTGGCCGTGGCGTCGAAGCCGATATAGGCCGTCACCGTTTCCTTGGCGAAAATAGTGTCGAGACCGGCATCATCCGAGGTCTGGTGGATGAAACCGCGCTCGCTCATCGTGCGCAGGAAATCGGATTTGAAGGCAGGCATGTTTTCTTTCCCGAAGCGTACGCCACGGTCCGTGGCGGGCATATGTGAACGCGCGCGTTTAGCACCCAAGCGCGATCAGCAAAAGTGGATTCCGGTTTTGCGCCGGATCGCGCGCCAACCAAGAGTTGGCGATCAGCAAAAGCGGATTCCGGTTTTGCGGCCGCGCGGATGGTGCCAGCGGCGGTCCGGCCGCAATGCTTGCTTCATCGTTTCGGCTGGCGTAATGAGGCGCCGCGCCACAAGGTTCTAACAGTCCACGACCTCAAGCGGCACCGCACGGCATCTATAAAATGCCATATCCGACGACAGAGCCCCGACGCGACATGCCGGACGCATTGATATCCATTGTCATTCCTTGCAGGAACGAGGCGGCAAACCTGCCACTGCTGATCGACGAGATCGAGGCGGCGATGGCCGACCGCGACTTCGAGTTGATCATCGTCAATGACGGCTCGACCGACGAGACGGCTGCCGTGCTCGCCGAACAGGCGGCGCGACGCCCGTTTCCGCTACGCGAATTGCGGCATCGGAAGTCCGCCGGCCAGAGCCTTTCGGTGCGTTCTGGCGCCTGGGCGGCGCGCGGCGGCATCGTCGCGACCATCGACGGCGACGGCCAGAACGATCCGCAGTACATTCCGGTGCTGGTCGATGCGCTGCGCCAAGCCGGGCCCGATTTCGGCGCCGCGCAAGGGCAGCGCCTCAAGCGCCGCGACAGCAAGGTCAAACAATTGGCGTCGCGTTTCGCCAACTGGCTGCGAAACGCCATCCTGCATGACGAGACGCGCGACACCGGCTGTGGCCTGAAGGCGGTTCATACCGATATCCTGCGCAAACTGCCGTTCTTCGACGGCACCCATCGCTTCGTTCCGGCCCTGGTCATCCAGGAGGGGTATCGCGTCGTGCATTGCGACGTCGTCGACCGCTCGCGCCGGCACGGCAAATCGAATTACGGCATTTTCGATCGCGGCCTGCAGGGTGTGCTCGATCTCTGCGGTGTCTGGTGGTTGCGCCGCCGGCGCCGCAGAATGCCAAAAATAGAGGAAATCAAGCGTGTTTAATGTGCTTCAGGAACTGGGAGCCTGGCTTCATCAGGTTTTCATCAAGCAGTTCGATGCGTGGATCCTGCTCGGCTTCGTCGCCCAGTTCTTCTTCACCATGCGCTTCGTCGTGCAGTGGCTGGCCTCGGAAAAGGCCAAGCGCAGCGTCGTGCCGGTGGCCTTCTGGTTCTTCTCCCTGTTCGGCGGCGGCCTGCTTCTGATTTATGCCATCCAGCGCCAGGATCCGGTGTTCATCGCCGGGCAGGCCATGGGCATGTTCATCTACATCAGAAATCTCTGGCTGATCGCCAATGAGCGCAAGGCGGCGATGACCAAGGTCGATTGAGCAACCGCCAAAAAAGAAATGATCGGAGAGACGCAAAAATGGCGTTGAACAGGAACTACATCTTCCTCTTCCTGTTCAGCCTGGTGATGACGGCTTCAGGCTTGGCATCCATGCCGCCAGTCGACCGCGACGAGCCCCGCTTCGTCCAGGCATCCAAGCAGATGGTCGAGAGCGGCGACTATGTCGACATCCGCTTCCAGGAGACCTCGCGCTACCAGAAGCCGATCGGCATCTACTGGCTGCAATCGGCGGCCGTGGCGCTGAGCGGGCAGGGTGCCGAGGCACCGATCTGGGTCTATCGCACGGTTTCGGCACTCGGCATTGCCCTTGCCGTGCTGGCGATCGCCTGGACTGGGACCAATCTTTTCGGTGCCAATGCCGGCCTCGCGGCCGGCCTGGTGATGGCTGCGATCTTCGCCACGGCGTTCGAGGGCCGCGACGCCAAGACCGATGCGATGCTGCTGGCCTGCTGCGTGGCGGCGCAAGGCGCGCTGGCGCAGATTTACCTGGCATCGCGCCGCAATGAAGCGGTCGCCGGCCATCTCTGGTGGATCTTCTGGATCGCGCAAGGGGCGGCGATCCTCATCAAGGGGCCGATTGCGCCGCTGCTGTCCGCGTTGACCATTGCCGTCCTGTTCGCCTTCGAGCGCGACGGGCGTTGGCTGTCGAAGCTTAGGGTTGGGCGCGGCCTGCTACTCGTCTTGGTGATTTCTCTGCCCTGGCTCGCCGCGATCACCTGGAAGAGCCACGGTGCTTTCCTGCAGCAGGCCGTCGGCAAGGACATGCTCGGCAAGGTCGCGTCGGGCGCGGAATCGCACGGCCTGCCGCCCGGCTTCTACATGCTGACCTATTCGCTGTTCATGTGGCCGTTCGGCCTGATCGCGGTAGGCGCTGGCCTGCAGGCCCTCAACCGCATGCGCGATGATGTGAGGCTGCGCTTCTGCCTCGCCTGGTACATTCCGTTCTGGCTCGTTTTCGAACTCATTCCCACCAAGCTGCCGCATTATGTCCTGCCCGCCTATCCCGGCATGGCGCTGCTGATCGGCTGGCTGCTGACATTGCAGCCGCAGGACGCCAATGCGCCGCTCAGTCGCTGGCAGCAATGGTTGTGGTGGTCGACCGCATTCGGTCTTGTCGTGGTCAGCCTGGGCCTGGCGGCGGTCTGCATCGGAGCGCCAATCTACCTCACCCACACTTTCTCTTGGTGGAGCATTCCAGCGGCCGCGGCCGCACTTGGCGCGGGCTATTTCGCGTTTTCGCGGCAGTTACAGGTGCCGCTGCCCCGCATCGGCGCCACCGCCGCCTGTGCGGGCATCGCCTACGCCTTGCTGTTCGGCGTCATCGCCCCGTCCCTGAAGCCGATCTGGCTGAGCCCGGCAATCAGGGACGCGGTGCGCGCCAACAAACCTTGCGACACGACCGTGCTGGCCTCGGCGCGTTATC
Source organism: Mesorhizobium sp. B2-5-4 (assembly GCF_006441095.1). NCBI lineage: Bacteria > Pseudomonadati > Pseudomonadota > Alphaproteobacteria > Hyphomicrobiales > Phyllobacteriaceae > Mesorhizobium > Mesorhizobium sp. B2-5-4. Next base: position 201,448 of record NZ_VFUR01000004.1, read on the forward strand.
AGGAGCCGAGCCTGGTGTTCCTGGTCGGCACCAAAACGGTGCTGACCGATGTCGGGGGCGTGGCGGAACATCTGCTCGCCGATCCCGCTTGCTCCTTGGGCCTGGTGCCGATCGGCGACGAGCAGAAATTGAATGGCATGCTGTCCGTGCAACGCAAGTCGGCGAACCGCCTCGCCGAAGTCGACGGCCTCAACTATTCGTCGGGAGACAAACTGTCGCTCGGTCTCTACCGTATAGCGCAATGACTTCGATGATGGGGTCGAGTTCCCAATGCTCGTGAAATCGCAGCCTCCAGTTTCCAGATCGCTTCTCGGGATAGGGCGCCGGTCCCTCGGCAATTTTCGCGACACCCTGCAGATCGCAAGACGGCGCCTTGCCGTTCGCCCCGCTCGCTATCCCAACATCTCATGGTGGGCGTGGGGCCTTGTCTGGGTCTTTCTGACGGCCGCGGCCTTTGTCCGTCTCGATACGCCGGCAGGAGTAGCATATGGCCAGTGGTCGGCGGGCGCCGCCAGGCTTGCCGAGTTCTTCACGCAGTTCGGACTGGGCGGCTGGTATCTCATCCCGTCCGCGCTGCTGCTTGTCGCGGCCAATCTGACGGATTGGCGAAGCCTTTCGCGGCGCGCGCTGATGCTGGTCTACAGTTGGACCTGCCTGGCTTTCCTGGTGCTGAGCGCCGTTGGCCTGTCCGGCCTAACGGTCAATGTCCTCAAATATGCCATTGGCAGGGCTCGCCCGCTCTACTTCCAGGATTTTGGCGTCCTTGCACTGCACCCCTTTGCCTTCGATGCGCGCTTTGCTGGCTTTCCGTCCGGCCACGCCACGACGATGGGCGCCGTGTTCGGTATCCTGCTGCTTTTGTTTCCGCGGCGTTGGTATATCGCCCTTGTGGTCACGGGCTGCATCGCCTCGACCAGGATCTTCGTCGGTGCGCACTATCCAAGCGACACCGTCGCCGGCTTCGGCCTCGGCTGTGCCTTCGCGCTGGCGTGCGGACTGGTCTTTGCGAGGCTCGGTTTCATCTTCAGGCCGGCACCTTCAGGATTGCCGGTCCGCAAGCCATCGTTCCGGCTTATTGCCCCGGAAAAATAGGTCGCTGCCGGACCGTCCGCACCGCGGCGGCCTCATGTCGAGGAGCGGGCCTTGCCCGCCCGCTCATAGCCCGGGGATACGGATGGCCTGATGTTTTAGCGCAGCCGCTTCGGCCTCGGATCGGACAATTCTCCCGCCAGCCGGCGATCGAGATAGTCGGCGCATTCTTCGATCAGCACATCGGCGTCGTTGGCGAAGAAATGGTTGGCGCCGGGCAGGGTCTTCTGCGTGATGGTGATGCCCTTTTGCGTGTGAAGCTTGTCGACCAGGCCTTGCACATCCTTCGGCGGCGCCACCTTGTCGGCATCGCCATGGATGATCAGACCCGAGGACGGGCAGGGCGCCAGGAAGGAGAAATCATAGGTGTTGGGCTGCGGCGCGATCGAGATGAAGCCCTCGATCTCGGGCCGGCGCATCAGGAGCTGCATGCCGATCCACGAACCGAAGGAATAGCCGGCCACCCAGCAGCTCTTGGAATCCGGATGCAGCGACTGCACCCAGTCGAGTGCGGCCGCCGCGTCCGACAACTCGCCGGTGCCGTGGTCGAACTCGCCCTGGCTGCGGCCGATGCCGCGGAAATTGAAGCGCAGCGTGGTGAAATCGCGCTTCTGGAACATGTAGAAGAGGTCATAGACGATCTTGTTGTTCATCGTACCGCCGAACTGCGGGTGCGGATGCAACACGATGGCAATCGGCGCGCTCTTTTCCTTCGAGGGCTGGTAGCGTCCCTCCAGGCGGCCGGCCGGACCGGTAAAAATGACCTCAGGCATGAAATACTCCACGTGACATATACAAATGCGCGGCGCCCGGAACTCTTGCTCTGGCCCCGCTTCCACAGACCTTGACGCAGGGCGAGCGTCTTCCTAGAAGCTAGTTTAGAATTGTTCAAAACTGGGTGGCCGAAACGCAATCGCCCGGTCGCACTCGCCGCAAGCCGCGTAAATAGGACGGCTTGCCTTGGAATTTCAAGGAAATAACGCCATACGTCGGCGGAATGGCTTTTGACGGGAAGAACTGGACGAAAATGGCCGCGATACGCGCCTATCTGGACTATAATGCCAGCGCGCCGCTGCTTTCAGCCGCGCGCGAGGCCATGGTCGCGGCGTTTGACGCAGCCAACCCCTCGTCGGTCCATGCCGAGGGGCGCGCCGCGCGCAGGCTGGTCGACAATGCCAGGCGCGACGTGGCGGCACTGGTCAACAGCAAGGCCGAACATGTCGTCTTCACCTCGGGTGCGACCGAGGCCGCCTCGACGCTGCTGACGCCGGACTGGCAGATGGGGCGCGGCGCCATTCGCATGAGCCGGCTCTACGTGTGCGAGGCCGACCATCCGTGCCTGCTGAATGGCGGACGCTTTCCGGCAAACCTGGTGACGCGGATCGGTGTCGGCGCTGATGGCATCGTCAGTCTCGACGCCTTGACGGCTGCGCTCGGCGGTCACGATAAGGCCGATGGCTTGCCGTTGGTCGCGATCCACGCCGCCAACAACGAAACCGGCGTCATCCAGCCGATCGACCGCATCGCGGAGATCGTCGGGGCGGCGGGCGGCATTCTTGTCGTCGATGCCGTTCAGGCCGCGGGCCGCGTTTCCATCGATATGTCGGCTGGATACGCCGACTATGTGATTCTGTCCTCGCACAAGATCGGCGGCCCCAAGGGCGCCGGCGCCATCGTTGCCGCTGCCGACCTGATGATGCCGAAGCCGCTGATCAATGGCGGCGGCCAGGAAAAGGGCCACCGTGGCGGCACCGAGAACTTGCCTGGCATCGCCGGTTTTGGCGCCGCCGCGCGCGAAGCGCTGGCCGGGCTGAAGGCCATCGGTGCCGTGCGTCGGCGTCGCGATGAGCTCGAAACGTCGATCAAGACGCTGGTGCCGGACGTGGAAATCTTCGGAGCCGGCGCGCCAAGGCTTGCCAACACGACATTCTTCGCTATTCCCGGCGTCAAAGCCGAAACCGCCCAGATCGCCTTTGATCTGGGGGGCGTGGCGCTTTCCGCCGGTTCCGCGTGCTCGTCGGGCAAGGTCGGGCCGAGCCATGTGCTGAAGGCCATGGGACACGGCGACAGCCTTGGTGCCTTGCGCGTATCGGTCGGTGCCGCGACCGCCGACGAGGATATCGAACTGTTCCGCACCGCGCTGGCAAGCATTGCCGCGCGTCGGGCGGCTAGAGAGAAGGCCGCGTAGCGGTTGGAGCATCGGACCGGGGAATCCGATGCTTGAGAAGAAGGATCAGGCTTCGGCCTGGTAGAGCCGTGCGTTTTATGCTGGCCGGGTGAATTTCCGGTCGAGGCGCACTATATGAAACTTACGCTGCCGCGGACGCTGCTCGGGCGTTCATTCGGCGGTGCCATAGTTTGAAAACTGTCGGGCCTTGACCCCGGCGTGGATGGAGAACGCATATGCCTGCTGTGCAGGACACGATCGATCGGGTCCGAAAGATCGACGTCGACCAATACAAATACGGATTCCAGACCGAGATCGCTGTCGACAAGGCTCCCAAGGGCCTGAGCGAAGACATCATCCGCTTCATTTCGGCCAAGAAGGACGAGCCGTCCTGGATGCTGGAATGGCGCCTCGAAGCCTATCGCCGCTGGCTGACGCTGGAAGAGCCGACCTGGGCGCGCGTCAACTATCCCAAGATCGATTTCCAGGACATCTACTATTACGCGGCGCCCAAGAGCACGCCCGGACCGACTTCGCTCAGCGACGTCGATCCCGAGATCTTGAAAGTCTACGAGAAGCTCGGCATTCCGTTGAAGGAGCAGGAAATCCTCGCCGGCGTGCAGAAGACCGACGCCTCGGAGCTCGAGGAAGTCAGCGACAATGTCTACAAATCGGGCCGCGTCGCCGTCGACGCCGTGTTCGATTCCGTGTCCGTCGTCACCACCTTCAAGAAGGAGCTGGCGCAGGCCGGCGTCATCTTCTGCTCGATCTCCGAAGCGATCCGCGAGCATCCGGAACTGGTCAAGAAATATCTCGGCTCGGTCGTGCCGACCTCCGACAATTTTTACGCCACGCTGAATTCGGCCGTGTTCACCGACGGCTCGTTCGTCTTCGTGCCCAAGGGCGTGCGCTGCCCGATGGAGCTGTCGACCTATTTCCGTATGAACGAGAAGAACACCGGCCAGTTCGAGCGCACGCTGATCATCGCCGAGGAGGGGGCCTACGTCTCCTATCTCGAGGGCTGCACGGCGCCGCAGCGCGACGAGAACCAGTTGCATGCCGCTGTGGTCGAACTGGTCGCGCTCGACGATGCCGAAATCAAATATTCAACGGTGCAGAACTGGTACCCCGGCGACGCCGAGGGCAAGGGCGGCATCTACAACTTCGTCACCAAGCGCGGTGACTGCCGTGGCCATCGTTCGAAGATATCGTGGACGCAGGTCGAGACCGGTTCGGCGATCACCTGGAAATATCCGAGCTGCATCCTGCGCGGCGACGATTCCTCGGGCGAGTTCTATTCGATCGCCGTGTCGAACGGCTACCAGCAGGTCGATAGCGGCACCAAGATGATCCATCTCGGCAAGAACACGTCGAGCCGCATCATCTCCAAGGGCATCGCCGCCGGCTTCTCGCAGAACACCTATCGCGGCCAGGTTTCGGCGCACCGCAAGGCGACCAATGCCCGCAACTTTACCAATTGCGACTCACTGCTGATCGGCGACCAGTGCGGCGCGCACACTGTGCCTTACATGGAAGCCAAGAACTCGACGGCGCAGTTCGAGCATGAGGCGACGACGTCGAAAATATCAGAGGACCAGAAGTTCTACGTCATGCAGCGCGGCATCCCGGAAGAGGAAGCCATCGCGCTGATCGTGAACGGCTTCGTCAAGGATGTCATCCAGCAGCTGCCGATGGAGTTTGCCGTAGAGGCGCAGAAGCTGATCGGCATCTCGCTGGAAGGCTCGGTGGGCTGACCGGCCCGGACAAATATTCAGGAAACAAAAATGCTTGAGATCAAGAACCTGCACGCCCGCATCGTCGATGACGGCACCGAGATCATTCGCGGCTTGAACCTGACGGTGAAAGCCGGCGAGGTCGCCGCGATCATGGGACCGAACGGGTCGGGCAAATCGACGCTCTCCTACATCCTCGCCGGCCGCGAGGACTATGAGGTGACCGAGGGCGACATCCTCTACAACGGCCAGTCGATCCTCGAAATGGATCCGGCCGAACGCGCCACTTCCGGCATCTTCCTCGCCTTCCAATATCCGATGGAGATACCGGGCGTGGCGACCATGGAATTCCTCAAGGTGGCGATGAACGAGCAGCGCAAGGCGCGCGGCGAGGAACCGCTGAAGATCCCGGAATTCCTGAAGCGGGTGAAGGAAGCCGCCGCCTCGCTCAGCATGGACATGGCGATGCTGAAGCGGCCACTCAATGTCGGCTTCTCCGGCGGCGAGAAGAAGCGCGCCGAGATCCTGCAGATGAAGCTCCTGGAGCCGAAACTGTGCGTGCTCGACGAGACCGATTCCGGCCTCGACATCGATGCGCTGAAGATTGTCTCGGATGGCGTCAACGCACTGCGCTCGCCGGACAGGGCGTTCCTGGTCATCACCCACTACCAGCGCCTGCTCGAACACATCGTGCCTGATAGCGTGCATGTGCTCTACAGGGGCCAGGTCATCAAGTCGGGCGACAAGTCGCTGGCGCTCGATCTTGAAGCGAACGGCTATGCCGGCGTCATCGGGCAAGCCGCGTAACGTGCCAAGTCATTTTGGTCCAGAAGACAGGCGAGACTGATGAATATGCACACACAACCGCAGCGGACAACGGCCGAGACAGCGTTGATCGACGCCTTCGGCGAACGGCTGTCGCTTTTGCCGGGAGACGGCGCGGTGATGCTGAAGCGTGACGACGCCATCGAAGCGGTCAAGCACGGCCTGCCGACGCGGCGCATCGAATCCTGGCACTATACCGACCTGCGCCGGCTGTTGGGTGCGGTGCCGGACTTCGATCCGGCCGCCGCCGCCAAAGCCATCGCGCCAATCGTCGACGGTTCGACAGTTCTGACCCTGTTGAACGGGGTATCAAGCGCCAAGGCGCCGGTCGTCGACGGCGTCAGCGTCCAGCGTCTGTCCGAAAAGCTGACCGATGGCAGCATCGCGCCGGGGCTCGATCCCTATGGCAGCGACGATGCCATCGGCGCGCTGAACACGGCCTTCGTTGCCGACGGCTATTTTGTCGATATCGCCGACGGTATTGAACTGGAAAAGCCGATCGAGCTGCAGAACCTGCAGGCCGGTGGCCAGACCCATGTGCGCCTGCCGGTGCGGGTTGGCACCGGCGCCAAGGCGGTCATCGTCGAGCGTCAAGCCGGCGAGGGCGCGGCGCTGACGAGCTCGGTCAGCCAGCTCGTGCTTGGCGCGGGCGCCGAGGTGACCTGGCTGATCGTCCAGGAGCAGCCGGATACGGCGACACATCTGGGGCAGTTCAAGGCCCATATCGGCAAGGATGCCAAACTGACGCTGTTCGTCATGAACGCCGGCGGCAGGCTGGTGCGCCAGGAAATCATGGTCAAGACGACGGGCGAAGGCGCCGACTTCAAGCTGCGCGGCATCAATCTTCTGGCCGGCGACACCCATACCGACGTCACCATGGTGCTCGACCATGCCGTACCGCATACGACATCGACCGAGGTCATCCGCAATGTGGTGACCGGCAAGGCGCGGGGCGTGTTCCAGGGCCGCATCAACGTCCATCAATATGCGCAGAAGACCAACGCCAAGATGGCTTGCAACACGCTGCTTTTGTCGGACGATGGCGAGTTCTCGACCAAGCCGGAGCTCGAGATCTTTGCCGACGACGTCGTCTGCGGCCATGGCGCGACGGTCACCGAGATCGACCACGATCATTTGTTCTACCTGATGGCGCGCGGCGTCGATGAAAAGAGCGCGCGGGGGTTGCTCGTCAAGGCGTTCGTCGCCGAGGTGATCGAGGAACTGGATGACGAAGCGATCGTCGAGGCGCTGGAAGCGCGGCTCGATGAGTGGTTTGTGACGCACGGCTAAATTGGATGGGGCCTGGCTAAGCCACCCCTCATCCGTCTTGGCGCTACGCGCCAGTCCACCTTCTCCCACAAGGGGAGAAGGTAAAGTGCTCTTCCTTCTCCCCTTGTGGGGCCTGAAGGGCGGGCGAGGCGAGTGACTCGCCCTGGGCGGGTGGCCGCGAAGCGGTCGGATGAGGGGTGCGCGGCAGAATGAGGCGATGAAGTTGTGATGGACCGGAAGATCGAAACCAGCCCCTACGACGTCGAGGCGATCCGCCGTGACTTTCCGATTCTGTCGCGCGAAGTCTATGGCAAGCCGCTCGTCTATCTCGACAACGGCGCCTCGGCGCAGAAGCCGCAGGTGGTGCTGGATACCATCGAGCACGCTTACAGCCAGGAGTATGCCAACGTCCATCGCGGCCTGCATTTCCTTTCCAATGCCGCCACCGACGCCTATGAAAAGGCGCGAGAAACGGTGCGCCGTTTCCTCAACGCGCCAAGCACCGACAACATCGTCTTCACCTCGAACACGACCTCGGCCATCAACACTGTCGCCTATGGCTATGGCATGCCTAATATCGGCGAGGGCGACGAGATCGTGCTGTCGATCATGGAGCACCATTCCAACATCGTGCCGTGGCATTTCATCCGCGAACGCCAGGGCGCCAAGCTGGTCTGGGTCCCTGTCGACGACCTCGGTGTCTTCCACATCGAGGAATTCGAAAAACGCCTGACCGACCGCACCAAGCTAGTCGCCATCACGCAGATGTCGAATGCACTGGGTACGGTGACGCCAATCAAGGAGATCGTCCGGATCGCTCACGCCCGCGGCATTCCGGTGCTTGTCGACGGCAGCCAGAGCGCCGTGCACATGCCCATCGACGTGCAGGATCTCGATTGCGATTTCTTCGTCTTTACCGGCCACAAGGTCTACGGCCCCTCGGGCATCGGCGTGCTCTACGGCAAGAAGGATAGTCTCGCCGGCATGCGGCCCTTCATGGGCGGCGGCGAGATGATCGAGGAGGTGACGGAAGATATCGTCACCTACAACGACCCGCCGCACCGCTTCGAAGCCGGCACGCCGCCGATCGTCCAGGCGATCGGACTGGGTGCCGCGCTCGACTACATGGACACTGTCGGCCGTGAGCGCATCGCGGCACACGAGGAAGACCTCAAGAATTATGCCCATGAGCGCCTGCGCGCCATCAATTCGCTGCGCATCTTCGGTGATGCGCCTGGCAAGGGCGCCATCATCTCCTTCGAGCTAAGAGGTATTCATGCCCATGACGTGTCGATGGTGATAGACAGGCAAGGCGTGGCTGTCCGCGCGGGCACCCATTGCGCCCAGCCGCTGTTGAAACGCTTTGGCGTAACCTCCACATGCAGGGCATCGTTCGGCATGTATAATACCAGGGCCGAAGTCGACGCTTTGGCCGAGGCGCTTGAAAAAGCGCGCAAGTTTTTCGGGTGACGACTATGGATGATGTGAGCACCACCACCGAGGCTACGCCGGAAAACGCCGGCAACAGTGTCGTTTCCGCCTCGGGCATCCCGGCCGATGAACTGGCGCGGCTGACCGATGACATCGTCTCGGCGCTGAAGACGGTCTACGACCCGGAAATCCCGGCCGACATCTACGAGCTCGGCCTCGTCTACAAGATCGACGTCGAGGACGACCGCTCGGTCAAGATCGACATGACGCTGACCGCGCCCGGCTGCCCGGTGGCCGGCGAAATGCCCGGCTGGGTGGAAAATGCTGTCGGCGCCGTCGAAGGCGTGTCTGGCGTCGAAGTCAACATGACTTTCGATCCGCCCTGGACGCCCGATCGCATGTCGGAAGAGGCGCAGGTGGCGGTGGGCTGGTACTAGCAGCGAGCCTGGTACACTTGCGCCAATGGTAAAACTTCACCATTTTAGGTGAGGACTCATTCGGCAGGCCTTGAACCTGCATGGAATGGAGAAGGAAAAACATGGGACGATTTGCCGTCATCACGATGACCGAAAAGGCCGCCGACCGGGTGCGCGAGATCGTCGCCACGCGCGATAACGCGCATGGCATTCGTCTCGGCATCAAGAAGGGCGGCTGCGCCGGCATGGAATACACGGTCGACCTGGTGACCGAGCCCAACGCCAAGGACGACCACATCGAACGCGATGGCGCCCATGTCTATGTGGCGCCGGAAGCCGCCCTGTTCCTGTTCGGCACCGAGATGGATTTCGAGCAGACGACGCTGCGCACCGGCTTCACCTTCCGCAACCCGAACCAGAGCTCGGCCTGCGGCTGCGGCGAATCGGTCGAATTGAAACCGGCCGATCTGAAAGTCTTGGCCGAGGCGCGCGCTTCGGCCTGAGCATTTCCTTCGCCCCGTTTACGGGGTGAAGAAAGCTAATCCACCCACATGCCTGTTCGCTTGTGCCAGTCGGCGATCGATTCCTCGGGATAGACGTCGAACACCTTGTCCTTCGGCCCGATATCGGGCTCGACCCAGTTCGCCTTGTATTTCAGCATCAGATGCACTTTTTCGGGCGGCTTCGGCAGGTCACTGTCGATCGCCGAGGCGAAGGGATGCACCAGTTCCGGCCAGGTCGGGTCGTAGAGCCACAGCGCTGACCCGCATTTGCGGCAAAAATTGCGCTCGCCGGTCGAGACCTCGCAATTGGGATGCTCGTCGTCCTCGATCTCAGCGCGATAGACGCCAAGGTTTCTCTTGCCCCTGATGTTCAGCGTTTCGTAGTCGGCGCCTAGATTGATGGCGAAACCGCCGCCGCCCTGCTGCTTGCGGCAGATCGAGCAGTAGCACAGCATGAACGGCACGGGCGTGTGGCTTTCCACTTCAAAACGCACGGCGTTGCAGCGACAGGACCCCTTGAGCAGCACAGGCATGGCAAAAAACTCCGACAGGATAGCCTCAACCTGTCAGCATGATTTTGGTTGCGGCGATGACAAGGCCAAATGCCGGTGACATGATCGCTGCATGGACAATGAACGCATCGCCGAACTGTTCGAGGGCCTCGGTCCGGTCAGCATCCGAAAACTGTTCGGCGGCAAGGGCATCTATTTCGACGGCGTCATCGTCGCCATTGTCCTGCGTGGCGAATTGCTGCTGAAGGCGGACGAGCAAAGCGCACCGGATTTCGAAGCCGCGGGCTGCCGGCAGTGGACCTATATCGGCACGCGCCACGGCAAGCTGGTAGCGATGCCCTACTGGAGCATTCCCGACAGCGCTTTTGACGATCCGGACGAAACGACGGTCTGGGCACGCCGCGCCTATGAGGCGGGGCGGCGCGCCGGCAAGTGACCTACAAGGCCTTGGCGATCTCAGCCGCCAGCCTTGCATTGTTCTCGACCAGCGCGATATTGGTCTTCAGGCTGCGGCCGCCGGTGAGTTCGAGGATTTTTCCCAGCAGGAACGGCGTTACCGCCTTGCCGGTGACGTTGAGGGCCTCGGCCGCCTTCTGCGCGGCTTCGATGTAGCCCGCCATTTCTTCAGCGGGGATTTCGTGGTTTTCCGGCACCGGATTGGCAACCAGCAAGCCGCCGCCCAAACCCAGAGCCAGGCGCGTCTGATAGAAATGCGCGATGTCTTCCGGCTTGTGCAGGGTCAATGGCGCCCGGAACGGCGACTGCCGCGACCAGAAGGCGGGCATCGTCTCGCAGCCATGGCCAACCACAGGCACGCCGCGCGTCTCCAGCACTTCCAGCGTCTTTTCGATGTCGAGGATCGCTTTGGCGCCGGCCGAGACGACGATGACCGGCGTGCGCGCCAGTTCATCGAGGTCGGCCGAGATGTCGAAACTCTTTTCCGCGCCCTTGTGCACGCCGCCGATGCCGCCGGTGGCGAATACTTTTATCCCGACCATGTCAGCCGCGATCATGGTCGCTGCGACCGTGGTGCCCCCGGTGCGGCCTTGCGCGACGGCGAAGCCGAGATCGGCGCGCGACAGCTTCATGGCGTCACCCGTCATCGCCAGCGATTCGCGCTCGCCGTCGGAGAGGCCGATCTTGATGCGGCCGCCAATCACGGCGATCGTCGCCGGCACCGCGCCGCCGTCACTGATGATCTTCTCGACATTGGCCGCCATGGCGCCATTGTCGGGATAGGGCATGCCATGGGTGATGATGGTGCTTTCGAGCGCCACCACCGGACGCCCGGCGGCCAGGGCTTGCGCTACCGGTGCGTGGATATCGATGAAAGGGCGGGCGGTTTCTGGCGTCATCTCTGATCTCCAATCCGGGAGTGCGGCGCATCCACTGCGCTCTATGAATTTGCCGGTCTCATGCCACTTCCCTGGCATCCGGCACAAGGGCCAGCGCCTCCGCGAAACTCGCCGCGGTGAATTCGGGCACCGCATTGGCGCTTTCGATGGTCAAGGTTGCCGCCGCGACGCCTTCGCGCAGGGCCTGGCGCAATGGCAGGCCGCGCAGCAGTGCCGCGACCGTCGCGCCCGCCAGTGCGTCGCCGGCGCCGGTGACATCGGCAACTTTTCTCGGAGCAGGCGGCAGGATCGAAAAGGCGCCCGTGCCGTCGAAACCCAGCACAGGGCCACTGCCTGCCGTGACCACGCCGCTGGCAAGGCCGCTGCACCGCAATCCGTCGATCATTTCCTGCTCGCCGACACTTGCATTGACGCCGGCCAGCACAGCGGCCTCCCGTCGGTTCATGAAGAGTTGGGCCAGCCCGCCGAGCACCGGTATCAGCCGCGTCACCTTGGCCGGCGAAATCGCGATGGCGAAAACCGGTTTGCCGGCGGCGAGCGACAGCAACCCCTCCAGTGCGGCCGACGGCAGGTTGGCGTCGCACAGGATGGCATCCGCGGCGGCCACTTCCTGGCGTATCTTGGAACGTCTGATCTGCTTGGGAAAAGCCAGGTCGTACAGCGCCATGTCGGCAAAGCCGACGATCAATTCGCCCTCGCGATCGATCAGCGCTGTGTAGCTCGGCGTGGCACGATCGAGGAACACCGCCGAAAGATCGGCGATGCCTGCCTCGGCGATGGCCCGTGAAACCGTATCGGCTGACGCATCGCCACCGCGCACCGAAAGCAGCGATGCGCAGAGGCCGCGCCGCACCATGCTGCGCAACGCATTGAAGACGCCACCGCCGACATCCTCGCGCATCGTGCCGGGATTGGAGGCGGCCGGCACATAGGGGCCGGACACCTGGCCACGCCGGTCGATATGGGCACCGCCCACGGCCAGTACCGTCAAGGAATCCACCATGGCGGCGATATGACCTTTGTTGTTGGGACCGCACAAGCGCTAGAGTGCGCGACAGAGCTTCGCATGCAGGACGGCGATTCGGCCGGGCGATACGATCGAGCCGTCTGGCCCAATGCGCGGCCTGTTCCTGCCCGGGTTTGCGAGACAAAAAAAGAACAAATCAGGATATCGCTTGTTTTTCAATTGGTTGTCACCCCTTGCCAAATGAGAACAAAAAAGGTACAAATTGACAAGGATTACGGATTGTCCGGCCTTCATTGACGACCAAGGGGTGATGTATCATGGCTCAGAATTCTTTGCGGCTGGTAGAGGATAAGGCAGTGGACAAATCAAAGGCTCTGGATGCGGCGCTGTCGCAAATCGAGCGGGCTTTCGGCAAGGGCTCGATCATGCGGCTCGGCGCCAACGAGCAGGTCGTCGAGATCGAAACGGTGCCGACCGGGTCGCTCGGCCTCGACATCGCGCTCGGCGTCGGCGGTCTGCCGCGTGGCCGTATCATCGAGATCTACGGGCCGGAAAGCTCGGGCAAGACGACGCTGGCCCTGCATACCGTGGCCGAAGCCCAGAAGAAGGGCGGCATCTGCGCCTTCGTCGATGCCGAGCACGCGCTCGATCCGGTTTACGCCCGCAAACTCGGCGTCGATCTTGAAAACCTGCTGATCTCGCAGCCCGACACCGGCGAGCAGGCGCTGGAGATTTGCGATACGCTGGTGCGTTCCGGCGCCATCGACGTGCTGGTGGTCGATTCGGTGGCGGCGCTGACGCCGCGCGCCGAAATCGAGGGCGAGATGGGCGATTCCTTGCCGGGCCTGCAAGCCCGCCTGATGAGCCAGGCGCTGCGCAAGCTGACCGCCTCGATCTCGCGCTCCAACACCATGGTCATCTTCATCAACCAGATCCGCATGAAGATCGGCGTCATGTTCGGTTCGCCCGAGACGACGACCGGCGGCAACGCGCTGAAATTCTACGCCTCGGTGCGTCTCGACATCCGCCGCATTGGCTCGGTCAAGGATCGCGACGAGGTGGTGGGCAACCAGACCCGCGTCAAGGTGGTCAAGAACAAGCTGGCGCCGCCCTTCAAGGTGGTCGAGTTCGACATCATGTATGGCGAGGGTGTCTCCAAGACCGGCGAACTGGTCGATCTCGGCGTCAAGGCCGGTGTGGTCGAGAAGTCGGGCGCCTGGTTCTCCTATAATTCGCAGCGTCTCGGCCAGGGCCGCGAGAACGCCAAACTGTTCCTGCGCGACAATCCCGACACCGCGCGCGAGATCGAACTAGCGCTTAGGCAGAATGCCGGGTTGATCGCCGAAAAGTTCCTCGAAAACGGTGGCTCAGAGGGCAATGGCGATGATGGTTTTGAGGACGAAGCCGGCGCGATGTAGGGCAACGCCAGAGTTTGGCCATAAATCCAGCCTATTATCTGATGCTTAAGTAACAGAGTTCTGTAGTACCGCGTTCCAAACCGCCGGCCTTCGCGCCGGCGGTTTTCGTTTGCGTGCCTGCGTAAGTGCCGGTGCAAAGCGCGAATTGGCCCAATTCCGTGTTTCTGGACAGGGTCAAGAGCTACGGCTAAAAGGCCAACTCCATCTTCTAGAAAACACAGAGCCATCTCCCGCCGGTCCGGCCGGCGGCTCTCTTGAAAAGGCAGTATCCATGAGTGGCGTGAACGAGATCCGGTCGACATTTCTCGACTATTTCCGCAAGGAGGGCCACGAGGTCGTGGCCTCGAGCCCGCTCGTGCCGCGCAACGATCCGACATTGATGTTCACCAATGCCGGCATGGTACAGTTCAAGAACGTCTTCACCGGTTTGGAGAAGCGGCCCTATTCGCGTGCCACCACCGCCCAGAAAAGCGTTCGCGCCGGCGGCAAGCACAACGATCTCGACAATGTCGGCTATACCGCGCGCCACCTGACCTTTTTCGAGATGCTCGGCAATTTTTCCTTCGGCGATTATTTCAAGGAGCGCGCCATCGAGCTTGCCTGGAACCTCATCACCAAGGAATTCGGGCTGAAGAAGGATAAGCTGCTGGTCACCGTCTACCACACCGACGATGAGGCGGCCGATTTCTGGAAAAAGATCGCCGGTTTCTCCGACGATCGCATCATCCGCATCCCGACCTCGGACAATTTCTGGGCGATGGGCGATACCGGACCCTGCGGCCCGTGCTCGGAAATCTTCATCGACCGTGGCGAGCACATCTGGGGCGGCCCTCCCGGCAGTCCGGAGGAGGATGGCGACCGGTTCCTTGAATTCTGGAACCTGGTGTTCATGCAGTATGAGCAGGTGACGAAGGAGGAGCGCGTCGACCTGCCGCGCCCGTCGATCGACACCGGCATGGGCCTGGAGCGCATGGCATCCATCCTGCAGGGGGTGGAGAGCATCTTCGAGACCGACCTGTTCCGTCATTTGATCGATGCTGCGTCCTCCGCACTTGGGCGCGCACCCGATGCGGAAACGGTTTCCTCCTACCGCGTCATTGCCGATCACCTGCGCTCGTCCTCCTTCTTGGTCGCCGACGGCGTGCTACCGTCCAATGAAGGCCGCGGCTATGTGCTGCGTCGCATCATGCGCCGCGCCATGCGCCATGCGCAGCTGCTCGGCGCCCGCGATCCATTGATGTGGAAGCTGGTGCCGGCGCTGGTGCGCGAGATGGGCCAGGCCTATCCGGAACTGGTGCGCGGCGAAACGATGATTACCGAGACCTTGAAACTCGAGGAGACACGGTTCCGCAAGACGCTGGTGCGCGGCCTTGGGCTGCTCTCCGAGGCGACGGAGAAGCTCGGCGCCGGCGACATGCTGGATGGCGAGACGGCATTCAAGCTCTACGACACCTATGGCTTTCCGCTCGACCTGACACAGGACGCGCTGCGCCAGCGCAGCATTTCGGTCGATCTTGCCGGATTCACCAATGCGATGGAGCAGCAGAAGGCGGAGGCGCGTAAGCACTGGGCCGGGTCCGGCGAGGCCGCCACCGAAACGGTTTGGTTCTCCGTGCGCGAAAAAACCGGCGCCACCGAATTCCTCGGCTACGAAACCGAGCAGGCTGAGGGCCTCATCCAGGCGCTGGTCAAGGAGGGCAAGACCGTTGACAGCGCCGCCAAGGGCGATGCGGTCGCCGTGGTCATCAACCAGACGCCGTTCTATGGCGAATCCGGCGGCCAGATGGGCGACACCGGCGTAATCTCGGGTGAGGGGTTCTCGATCGAGATTTCCGATACGCAGAAGAAGGCCGATGGTCTGTTTGTGCATCTCGGCAAGGTGATCGCAGGCACGGTCAAGACGGGTGCCGCGGTCGAACTGAAGGTTGATCATGCCAGGCGTTCCAGGCTACGCGCCAACCATTCCGCCACGCATCTGATCCATGAGGCGCTGCGCGAGGTGCTGGGCACCCATGTCGCTCAAAAAGGCTCGCTGGTCGCGCCCGAGCGCCTGCGTTTCGATATCTCCCACAACAAGCCGATCTCTCCGCAGGAGCTCGAAGAGGTCGAGCGCATGGCCAACGAGATCGTCGTCCAGAACAGCCCGGTGACCACGCGCCTGATGTCGGTCGACGACGCCATTGCTGAGGGCGCGATGGCGCTGTTCGGCGAGAAGTATGGTGACGAGGTGCGCGTCGTCTCGATGGGCACGGGCGTTCATGGCGCCAAGGCCAACCGGCCTTATTCGGTCGAGCTTTGTGGCGGCACGCATGTCAGGGCAACCGGCGATATCGGCTTGGTGCGCATCGTTTCGGACGGCGCGGTCGCCGCAGGCGTGCGCCGCATCGAGGCGCTGACAGGCGAAGCCGCGCGAAAACATCTCGACGAGCAGGACAGGCGGCTGAAGGCGGCCGCTGCCACGCTGAAGATCTCGCCGGCGGATGTGCCAGCGCGCGTCGAAGCGCTGCTCGAAGAGCGCAAGAAGCTCGAGAAGGACCTGTCCGAAGCGCGCAAGAAGCTGGCGCTGGGCGGCGGGTCGCCTGCCGATGCCCCGGCCGCCAACGAGATCGTCGCTGGCGTCGGCTTCCTCGGCAAGGCGGTTTCCGGCGTCTCGCCGAAGGATTTGAAGCCGCTGGCCGACGCCGGCAAGACTTCGTTGGGCTCTGGCGTCGTCGTGTTCGTTGGCGCTGGCGAGGACAACAAGGCGAGCGTCGTGGTCGCCGTCACCGATGATCTCGTCAACCGCTTCAGCGCCGTCGACTTGGTGCGCGTCGCCTCCGCCGCATTGGGCGGGCAGGGCGGCGGCGGCCGTCCCGACATGGCCCAGGCCGGCGGACCGGACGCGTCGAAAGCCAACGATGCGATCGCGGCGGTAAGGGCGGCGCTCGAGGCAGCGTAAGCGTCGGATTGGACTTATTACGACGGTTGGGAGGGGCGCCGCCCCGAAGCCATCTCAATCCTTGTCAACTAACCTTGTCGGTGCGCGAAAAGCTTGCACGCACCGAGACACGCGCATACCAGTCCCGGATACCCGCAAACCGCGCCAGCAAGTCGCGTCCTTCGGCAACCCTGACGAAATAGCCGATCATCGGCGCCGCATGCAGGTCGGCCAACGTCAGCTGGTCGCCAAGCAGCCATGGCCCTTGTGCCTTCAGCGAGGTCAGCACCCTGAGCACTGTTTCGGCTTGCCGCTGCCCGTCGGCGATCAGCGCCTCGTCGGGAGCTTCTTTTTCCAGCCGCTCGACAGCGACGTCCCAGACCATCGCCCTATAGGCATAGGCATCGAGCATGCCGACGATCTGGCCCATCCTGGCGCGGCCGCGCGCATCGGCAGGCTGCAGCGCCGGCCCATCGAAGGCCTCGTCGACATAGCGAGCGATCGCGCTGGTCTCGAAGAGGCGGAACCCGTCGTGCTCGAGGGCCGGAATGCGGCCGAACGGATGGTGTTCGAGATACCAAGCCGGGACCCCCTCGGAGGTGAAGATGTCGACCGGCACCAGCTCGCAGTCGATGCCTTTCTCCGCCAGCGCCATCCGCGCGATGCGCACATACACTGTAGTCCGCGCCGTAGAGGATTGGCTTGGTCACGCTGTCAGCCCTTTGCTTTCGCCGGCCCCAAAAAACCGAAGGCTCCTTTCGGAGCCTTCGGCATTTGGAACTGCGGGTGCCTACGCCATCGCCTTCTGCAAATTCTCGTCGATCTTGTCGAGGAAGCCGGTGGTCGACAACCAAGGCTGGTCGGGGCCAATCAAAAGCGACAGGTCCTTGGTCATAAAACCGCTCTCGACGGTCTGGATGCAGACCTTTTCCAGGGTCTCGGAAAAACGCTTCAGTTCGGCGTTGTCGTCGAGCTTGGCGCGGTGCGCCAGGCCCCGTGTCCAGGCGAAGATCGAGGCGATCGAATTGGTCGAGGTTTCCTCGCCCTTCTGATGCTGGCGATAGTGGCGGGTGACAGTGCCGTGCGCGGCTTCGGCTTCGACGGTCTTGCCATCCGGCGTCATCAGCACCGAGGTCATCAGGCCGAGCGACCCAAAACCCTGCGCAACGGTGTCGGACTGAACGTCGCCGTCATAGTTCTTGCAGGCCCAGACATAGCCGCCCGACCATTTCAGGCTCGACGCCACCATGTCGTCGATCAGGCGGTGCTCGTACCAAAGTTTCTTTGACTTGAACTCGGCCTCGAATTCAGCCTCGTAGACCTCCTGGAATATGTCCTTGAAGCGGCCGTCATAGGCCTTGAGGATGGTGTTCTTGGTCGACAGGTAGACCGGATAATTGCGCAGCAGGCCGTAATTCAGCGACGCCCGGGCAAATTCGCGGATCGACTCGTCTAGATTGTACATGGCCATGGCGACACCGGCGCCGGGCGCATCGTACACGTCATGCTCGATCACCTGGCCATCCTCGCCGACGAATTTGATCGTCAGCTTGCCCTTGCCGGGGAAGCGGAAATCGGTGGCGCGATACTGGTCGCCGAAGGCGTGACGGCCGACGATGATCGGCTTGGTCCAGCCGGGCACCAGGCGCGGCACGTTCTTCATGATGATCGGCTCGCGGAAGATGGTGCCGCCCAAAATGTTGCGGATGGTGCCATTGGGCGATTTCCACATCTTCTTCAGCTTGAATTCCTCGACGCGCTGCTCGTCGGGGGTGATGGTCGCGCATTTCACGCCGACGCCGTATTTCTTGATGGCGTTGGCCGAATCGATCGTCACCTGGTCGTTGGTGGCGTCGCGGTGCTCGATGCCGAGGTCGTAATATTCAAGCTTGAGGTCGAGATAAGGGTGGATCAGCTTGTCCTTGATGAACTGCCAGATGATGCGGGTCATCTCGTCGCCGTCGAGTTCGACGACCGGGTTCGCCACCTTGATCTTCGCCATGGAAAGAATGCCTCGTTGCTGGGAATGGGACGGCCTTGCCCGCGTGGCGTTGGCCGGGGATGCCGCCCGTATATCAAAGCGCTTTTGGCCACGCAAACGGCGATCGGTCACGAATGCGAGGCCATGACCGCTGCCATTTGCGAATGCTTCATTTTCCCGGTCGAATATGGCAGGGGACGCTGAAATGCCGCAAACAGCAGTTCATTGACAATCATGCCCATTACCAAAGATTCCGCTAACCCCGCAGCCGCCGGCCCGGCGATCATTCTGGTCGAGCCGCAGCTTGGCGAGAACATCGGCATGGTCGCCCGCGCCATGGCCAATTTCGGACTTTCGGAGCTGCGCCTAGTCAACCCGCGCGACGGCTGGCCGAGCGAGAAGGCGCGCGCCGCCGCCAGCCGTGCCGACCATGTCATTGATGCCGTCAAGGTTTTTGACGACCTGGCCACGGCGCTCGCCGACCTGAACTTCGTCTTCGCCACTACCGCCAGGCAGCGCGACGGCTTCAAATCCGTGCGCGGCCCGGTGGAAGCAGGCAGGATGCTGCGTGCCCGATACGAATCGGGACAACGCACCGGCATCCTGTTCGGACGCGAACGCTTCGGTCTCTACAATGACGAGGTTGGCCTCGCCGACGAGATCGTCACTTTCCCGGTCGATCCCGACTTCTCCTCGCTCAACATCGCCCAGGCGGCCTTGCTGATGTCCTATGAGTGGATGAAGTCGGGCCTGGAGGACGAGACCAGGACAAACTTTACGGGGCCGGAGATGAAGCCTGCAAGCAAGGAAGAATTGCACGGCCTGTTCGCCTATCTGGAAGGCGCATTGGAGGCGCGCGGCTATTTCCGACCGGCGCCGAAGAAGCCGAAAATGGTCGACAATCTGCGCGCCGTGCTGACGCGCGCCGGCTTTGCCGAACCGGAGCTCAAGGTGTTGCGCGGCATCATCTCGTCACTAGACCGGTTCTCACCGGCGATGCCGCGCGGCGATGGGTCGCCGGGCGATGATCCGAGGCGTTTGCCCGCGGCCGCCGCGCGCGCCCGCAAGGCGGAGGCTGCTGGCCGGGTGGTGCCGGACGCTAATGGCGACGACGCGGACACGCCGCCGCTCGGCGGCAAGGGAACCGACAATGACTGACCAGCCGATCCTGATGTTCGATTCCGGCGTCGGCGGGCTCACCGTGTTGCGCGAGGCGCGCGTGCTGATGCCCGACCGTCGCTTCATCTATGTCGCCGACGATGCCGCCTTTCCCTTTGGCGCCTGGGAAGAGCCGGCGCTGCGGGCCCATATACTGGAGCTGTTCGCCAGACTGCTCGACCGGTTTGCGCCGGCCCTTTCGGTCATTGCCTGCAACACCGCCTCGACGCTGGTGATCGATGCGCTGCGCGATACCTTTCCCGGCCATCCCTTCGTCGGCACGGTGCCGGCGGTCAAGCCGGCGGCCGAGCGCACGCGCTCGGGCCTGGTCTCGGTGTTGGCGACCCCGGGCACGGTAAAGCGCCAGTACACGCGCGACCTGATCGCCAAATGGGCGCAGAAATGCCATGTCCGCCTGGTCGGCAGCGACCGGCTGGCGGGTCTGTCCGAAGCCTACATGCGCGAGGGCTTCGTCGACGAGGAGGCCGTGCGCGCCGAGATCGCGCCGTGCTTCATCGAGCGCGACGGCATGCGCACCGATATCGTTGTGCTGGCCTGCACGCACTATCCCTTTCTGGTCAACCGCATGCGCAAGACGGCGCCCTGGCCGGTCGACTGGATCGATCCGGCCGAGGCGATCGCACGGCGCGTCCTTTCGCTGCTGCCGCCCATCGATGGGGCGCTGCCGCAAGGCGAGCCCGATATCGCGGTCTTCACCTCGGGCAAGGCGGATTTCGCCGTCAGTCGCCTTATGCAGGGCTTTGGGCTGACCGTGCACTTAGACAGTGGCGGAACTGCCCGCCATTCAAACAGGTTCGAAGACGATGCTGCGTTGATCCGGATCGGCCAGGACCAGCCTTAGCCTCAGACCGTCGCCCTGTCTGAGGCCGGAGGCCTTTACGGTGGCGACGACAGGCATGTCGGCAAGCTGAACACGCACGCCATGGTCGACGAAGTCGGTGACGACGGCTTTGAAAATCTCCCCCTCGCGTCCCCTGAGCATTATTGCCTCGGCAAGGTCGATGGCTGCATGGTTGATCTGCGAAGCGCGGCTATCCGCACGTCCCATAGCCTTCGGCAATCTGGCGAACGCGTCGGTGACAGCCTGGGGCACGGGCTGGCCGTTGGCGATGGCTAGCGCGCAGCGCACGACATAGCGATCGGCAAGCCGTCGGAGTGGTGCCGTTGCATGGGCATAGGTCGCAGCCATCGCCTCATGCCATGGGATAACGCCGTCGTGATAGGCTTGATAAGACGCGCCGGGGCTTGCATGGCGGATTTCCAGCATCAGTGCTGCTTGTCGCGGATCGGTCGGATCGAGGGTTCGCTGATAGTCTCGCAAACCGGTGGAGGCGGGCCAGGACAGTCCGAGAGCCTGTGCCGCGTTGCGCAATCTTTGAACCTTGAAAGTATCCGGCCCCGACATCACCCGGAACAAGCCGGTGTGGTGCGCAAGCATGGCATCGGCGATCGCCATGTTGGCGGCCAGCGAAAGTGCTGCGTTGTCCTGCTCGGATTGCAGCAGCGGTCTGAACGAAAGCCGGTATGTGCCATCGGCAAGCCTTTCCACCTCTTGCTCGGGTGGGTCGACGCGGGAAGCCCCGCGACGCTGTTCGTTCTTTGCCATGCGCAACGCCATTTCGGCAAAGCCGGCCGGAACGTCGGAAGCCTTCACGCTGTCGTAGGCGAGCTTGGCGCGGCTTTGAATGATTGCCCGCTCCGCACCGTCCAACTTCGTTGCACCGTCCTGCGCAATCCGGACCGTGAAGATAACAGCTGGACGGGGTCCATCCGGCAACAGGCTTGCGGCACCCTCGGCAATCACCGGCGGGTAGAGTCCGGCCTTGCCGTCCGGCAAGTATAGTGTCTCGCCCCGCGTCCAGGCTTCGAGATCCACCGCGTCGCCGTCCTCAACGAACCAGGCCACGTCGGCAATGGCATAATGCAGCAGAAGATCACCACCGCTCGCCTCGATCGAGAACGCCTGATCGAGATCGGTGGAGGCAGCCGGATCGAGCGTGACGAAGGGCATCGCCCTTCGATCGGCATGCTGGTCGGGCACGCGTTTGGCCGCCGCCTCCGCCGCGGCAACTACATCAGCCGGAAATCCATCCGTTACGTGTAATTCGGTGCGGATTTTCGCCAGGCCGGTGGAGAGAGCCTGTGAGGGATCGGTCAGGGATTTCATTCAGCCGTCCTACACTGGGGTTCCGGACACGGGAAGGTACCAACGAAAATCGCCAAGGCCGGCCATCATCTGGCACCGAGCGGACCGGGATGGGCCACTGGCGCTGGAACCGCCGCCGAAGCGCGGCGTTTCTCCTGACAGCAAAGGAGAACCGCCATGCCAGCCACCTCGAAAGCCCAGCAGAAGGCCGCCGGCGCCGCACTCTCCGCCAAACGTGGCGAGACCAAGAAAAGCGAGCTCAAAGGCGCTTCCAAGGGCATGTATGAATCGATGAATGAAAAGCAGCTCGAGGAATTCGCCGAGACGAAGCGCAAGGGACTACCGGAGAAAAAATCCCAGGATTGAGCGCTGCGAGCCAGACTATCTTGGAAATGAAAAAGGGCCAGCGACGTTCGCTGGCCCTTTGGGATTGTTGCTTGAACAGCCTACCAGCGGTGGCAGCGCCGTACCCTCTCGACGATCACCCTGCGATGACCATGCCGCCACACCACTCTCTTTTTGACGATGACCCGGCAGACCTGTTTGTGGCCGTGCCAATGGCGCGCCATGGCCGGTTCCGGCGCCACCGCCATCGAGCCTGCAAGCACCGCCGCGCCTGCCAGGGTAAGGAAGAACTTCTTCATGTAGTTGGGCTCCTCTAGCTCCAGTCCCTTCCTGGTGCCGCTGGCGCAAAACCTCCCGCCACATCCGGCATCGCATCAACGTCGCAAACGCTACATGGTTGTGGTTGGCCACGCTACTCACAAGCTTGACATCGGTTAAATCTCGGTTTAACCAGCCGCCAATGCCGGGCAGCGATGTCCGGTGTTTCTTTTATATACGCAAAGTCAGTCACCCTCTCTGTTTCTGGCCTTGTTTGAACTGACGTGTCCCGTGGGTTTTCCGCCGCGTTGCGTGGGAAAACCCTGTCAGGTCTCGAAAACGGAGGCCAGAGGAGGGCGCGTTTCCTTCACCCGGACCATGAGGTGCCGGGTGTGTTGTTTTGAAAAGGGAATGCGATGAGCAAGCGCGAATCCGCGAAGTACAAGATCGACCGCCGTCTCGGTGAAAATATCTGGGGCCGCCCGAAGTCCCCGGTCAACAAGCGTGAATACGGCCCCGGCCAGCATGGCCAGCGCCGCAAGGGCAAGCTTTCCGATTTCGGCCTGCAGCTGCGCGCCAAGCAGAAGCTGAAGGGTCACTATGGCGACGTTTCGGAAAAGCAGTTCCGCAAGGTCTATGAAGAGGCCGACCGCCGCAAGGGCGACACCTCGGAGAACCTGATCGGCCTGCTCGAATCGCGTCTCGACGCGGTCGTCTACCGCTCCAAGTTCGTACCGACCATCTTCGCCGCCCGTCAGTTCGTCAACCACGGCCACGTCAACGTCAACGGCAAGCGCGTCAACATTGGCTCGTACCGCTGCAAGCCGGGCGATGTCATCGAAGTGCGCGAAAAGTCGAAGCAGCTGGTCATCGTTCTGGAGGCGGTCGGGCTCGCCGAGCGCGACGTGCCGGACTACATCGAAGCCGATCACAACAAGATGGTCGCGACCTTCTCGCGCATCCCGGGCCTCGCCGACGTTCCGTTCGCCGTGCAGATGGAACCGAACCTGGTCGTCGAATTCTACTCGCGCTAAGCGAACGCTTTTCTGCGATATCGGAAAAGGCCGCCTTCGAGGCGGCCTTTTTGTTTTCGGGCATCCGCTTTGCCGTTTCGATTTTCCAGCCGATGCGTTAATCCGGGCGGAAGTCACATTTCCGGGGCCGTCGCGCCATGAACATGCTGCCAGACATCGAAACGCTTGAACCGGTCGCCGACGGTGGTTTCCATCCACTGTTCGCTGATGTGCCGTCCTCGGTCGAGTTCAACAAGCTGCGCAAGCGGCTGCTGCGGCTGACCCGCCAGACGATCGAGGATTTTTCGATGGTGAAGCCCGGCGAGCGCTGGCTGGTCGCGCTGTCGGGCGGCAAGGATTCCTACGGTCTGCTAGCCATCCTGCTTGATCTCAAATGGCGCGGGATGCTGCCGGTCGAGTTGCTGGCCTGCAACCTCGACCAGGGTCAGCCGAATTTCCCCAAGCACATCCTGCCCGACTATCTCGACGCCAACGGCATAGCCCACCGGATCGAATACCGGGACACCTACTCGGTCGTCACCGACAAGCTCCCGGAGGGCAGCACCTATTGCTCGCTCTGCTCGCGGCTGCGGCGCGGCCATCTCTACAGGATCGCCCGCGAGGAGGGCTGCTCGGCCCTGGTCCTCGGCCATCATCGCGAGGATATCCTCGAAACCTTCTTCATGAACCTGTTCCATGGCGGCCGGCTTGCCGCCATGCCGCCAAAACTGCTCAACGACGACGGCGACGTCATGGTGCTGCGGCCGCTGAGCTACTGCGCCGAGGTCGACCTGGAGAAATTCGCTGCCGCGATGCGGTTCCCGATCATCCCTTGCGATCTCTGCGGCAGCCAGGAAGGGCTGCAGCGCAACGCCATGAAGGCGATGCTCGAGGACATTGAAAAGCGCATGCCTGGCCGCAAGGACACGATGATCCGCGCTCTGTCCAACACCAGGCCGTCGCATTTGCTCGACCGAAAGCTGTTCGATTTCGCTGCCCTCAATGAAACCCTCGCGACCAGGCAAGACATTTCCGATGACATTTGACGATACCGCGATCGACTGGCTGGCCGGTATTCTGGCCGAGGCAGCCCAAGCCGAAATCATGCCGCGCTTTCGCCGATTGGGCGACGGCGATATCCGCCAGAAGACTTCCGCGGCCGACCTGGTGACGGAGGCCGATGTCAATGCCGAGCGGCTGATCACCGCCAGGCTGCGCGAGCGCTATCCCTCGGCCATGATGGTGGGCGAGGAGGCCTGTTCCGAAAATCCGGCGCTGCTCGATGGCTTGGGTGATGCCGAACTGGCATTCACCATCGATCCGGTGGACGGCACCTTCAATTTCGCATCCGGCGTACCGCTGTTCGGCGTCATGCTGGCGGTCGTGGTCAGGGGCGAGACGGTCGCGGGCATCATCCATGATCCGGTGGGCAAGGACTGGCTCATCGCCGCCAGGGGCGCCGGCAGCCATATCAGGCATGCCCATGGCAGCCTGGAGAAAGTGCATGTGGCGGCACCCGTGCCGATCTCGCAGATGACCGGCGCGGTCTCCTGGCAATATCTCGACGAACCGGAGCGCTCACGCCTTGCACGAAACCAGACCAAGGCACTGTCGCAGTTCGCCTATCGCTGCGCTGCGCACGAATATCGCCTGCTGGCGAGCGGGCACGCGCATTTTGTCGTCTACAACAAGCTGATGCCCTGGGATCATCTGCCCGGCGTGCTGATCCATCAGGAAGCCGGCGGCCATGCCGCGCGCATCGACGGCAGCGCTTATTTGCCCTCGCATGTCGACGGCGGCCTGCTTGTCGCGCCGGACCAGGACAGCTGGCAGGAGCTGCGCCGCGAGCTGTGGGCGCAATAGGTTAAGTTCCACGCGGCGTCTGCGGCAGATCTAGTGCAGGTCGGTGACGTGCCCTGAGACGGGTGCGTTCTGCGGCTGGAACATCTTGCCGCGCTCGGCAATCAGGATCATCAGCAGTGCGGCAACCGAGACGCTGCAGAACCCGGCGGCCAGTGGCGTCACTGTGCCGTTGAAAGCCTGGCCGATCAGCGTGCCGAGAATGCCGCCGAGAAACGTCTGCATGAAACCCAGGATGGATGACGCCGTGCCGGCCAGTTGGCCAAGCGGCTCCATGGCCAACGCGTTGAAATTGGCGCCGAGGCAGCCAAACGGCAGCATGGCGCTGGCAAAGAAGGTGATGAACAGCCAGAGCGGCATCTTCGTTTCCAACGAAACCACCAGCCAGGCCAGGCTGATCACCAGAAACAGCAGCAGCGCGCTTTGCGACAGGCGGCGCATGCCGACGCGGCCGACGAGGCGCGAGTTGAGATAATTGGAGAAGGCGAGCACGCCCGCGACACCGGCGAAGATGACCGGAAACATCTCGCCGACGTTGAAGACGTTGACATAGATCTGCTGCGCCGAGGCGATGAAGCCGAACATGGCGCCGAAGATGAACGTGCTGGCGAAGGCATAGCAGAGCGCGATGCGGTTGGTGAGCACGATGCGGAAGCCGCCGACAATGGAGGAGACCGTCAGTGCCCGGCGATATTCGGGATGCAGCGTCTCGGGCAGGCGCAGCAGCGACCATGCCGACACGATCAGGGCGCCGACGGCCATGGTGACGAATATCCAATGCCAGGTCGCGAACAGCATGACGAACTGGCCGATGCCCGGCGCCACGACCGGAATGGCCATGAACACCATGAAGATCAGCGACATGACTTCGGCCATACGCCGGCCATCGAATGTATCGCGCACGATCGAGACTGCGATGACGCGCGTGGCGGCCGCGCCGATGCCTTGCACGGCGCGGCATATCAAAAGTGTTTCGAAGCTGGGCGCGATGGCGGCCGCAGCGGCCGCAGCCACATAGATGATCAGGCCGGCGACAAGCGGCGAACGGCGTCCGAAGCGGTCCGAGATCGGCCCGAAGAACAGTTGGCCACCGCCGAAACCCAATATGTAGGCGGTGATCACATATTGCCGGTGGTTTTCATTCTCGACGCCGAGCGAGGCGCCAATCTGCTGCAGCGCGGGCAGCATGATGTCGATGGCCAGCGAATTGAGCGCCATCAGCGCCGCGCAGAGCGCGATGAACTCCCAGCGCGGAATGGGCAATTTGCTCACTCCGGGCAAGGCGCTTGCCCCGGGCAAGGCGCTTGCCCCCTGCGGCGCTGATTTCTGCTGGTCCACGGCAAGTCCGATCTCTCAAACGAAAACGCGCCGGCGGGCCGGCGCGTGGGCTCGTCCTAGTCCCGGGAGCCGGGATGTAAAATTGCCGAGGTGGGCTGCCCCGGCGCCCAAGGCATGTCGGTGTCGACATGCCTTGGCTGAATTAGGCGGCGCCTTTGACGCTGACGCCCTTCTCGACCAGGAAGGTCTGCAACTCGCCGGCCTGGAACATTTCGCGAATGATATCGCAGCCGCCGACGAATTCGCCCTTGACATAGAGCTGCGGGATCGTCGGCCAGTTGGAATAATCCTTAATGCCCTGGCGCAGTTCGGCGGAGTCCAGGACGTTCACGCCTTTGTAGTCGGCGCCGATATAGTCGAGGATCTGGACGACCTGGCCGGAAAACCCGCATTGCGGAAAGCCGGGCGTGCCCTTCATGAAAAGGACGACGTCGTTGCCCTTCACTTCGTTGTCGATGTAGTCGTTGATACCGCTCATGGAATATCCTTTCACGCCTGTGGGAGTCAGGCTCGAAGCATGTCTTTCAAATAAACCCATAGGTTGCCCGAAACAAGACTTTAGCCATGCCATCACCCGAATGGCGCAAAGAATGGGCTGTTTTGGGCCAAGCTTGTCGGGTGGAAATGCCTCAGTCGGGAACGCTGGTCTGCAGCGCCAGCGCGTGCAGCACGCCGCCCATATTGCCCTTCAGCGCGTCATAGACCATCTGGTGCTGCTGAACGCGGCTCTTTCCCCGAAAGCTCTCGGCCACGACTTCGGCCGCGTAGTGGTCGCCATCGCCGGCGAGATCGCGGATCGTCACGCGGGCGTCCGGTATGCCGTCCTTGATAAGTTTTTCGATATCGTGGGCGTCCATTGCCATTGCAGAAATTCCTGTTCCGGGAGGGCGGCGGCGCGGCGGCCCATGCGATGAGAGTCGGGCGAGCCTAAAGCCTTTCCAATCCGGATTGAAGCGGTTCCGTCCGGAGTTCGTTCTGTTGGTGTTCAGGAGATGGTTTCACCCGGCCCCTGCGCCGGCTCGTCCTCGCGCATCGAGAAGGCGCGGCCCAGACTGAAAACCAGCACGTAAAGCGGGGTGTTGACCGCCAGGTTGGCGATCGGCAGATAGCTGGTCACCCGCCAGGCGGGCGAGAAGAACGGCTGGCCGTAGCCATCGCAGACAAGCGAAGAGCCATACTCCCACAAGGCTCCCAAAACAGCCGAGACGGCGAAAAGCTTGATGCAGGTGATGATATGCCTAGCTCGCGTTGGTTCCGGCAGGAGCCAGTTCCAAAGCACCAGACAGACAACCGGAACCGCATAGATGAGGTTCTGCAGGACCAGCATCGGAAGCGTATCGTTGGCCGCGGCGAGAAACTCGGCGCGTGTTTCCAGCCTGGGGCAAACCTCGCTCGAGGTCGTCGACAGCAGGAAGAAGACGAACGGCCCGAGGCACCAGAAAAAGAACAGCGACGGCCAGAAGACGACCGCAAGCAGCGCCCGTAGGGCAATTTTCTTATGGTTGAGCAGGATCTCTGGACAAAACGGCTTTCCGTTTGTCCGAGAAAACCGGTTTTCACTTTTCGGGATCATGCTCTCGTCAGCTGGTCAGGTCCATGAAGCGCGGGAACCAGCCTTCATGGGCGGCGGTCAGATCGCTGACCGGGATTGCCCTGGCATCGCCGAGCTTCAGCGCGTTGCCGCCCGTCGAGCCGATCCACGGCGCGAAGATGCCGAGTTCGCCCTGCTGCTTGCGAATAGCGTCCCATTCATCGCCATGGGGATCGATCGACAGCGTCAGGAGATAGCGGCCCTGGTCTTCGCCAAACCAGACCGGGATCGGATCGGTACCGACCAGTCCGGGAACGGTCGCGCCGATGCCGGACGCCATCGCCATTTCGGCCAGCGCCACCGCGATGCCGCCGTCGGAGACGTCATGCGCCGCCGTGACGACGCCGGACGCGATCAACGAGCGCACATGGTCGCCGACGCGCTTCTCGTGCTCGAGATCGACCGGCGGAGGCGGGCCATCGCTGCGGCCGTGGATATCGCGCATATACGCCGACTGGCCAAGATGCGTTCCCCAGGAAGCCGGCGCGCCCACCAGCAGGATCATCTGGCCTTCCGCGGCGAAACCGATCCGCGCCATCTTCGACCAGTCCGATATCAGGCCGACGCCGCCGATGGTCGGTGTCGGCAGGATGCCCTGGCCGTTGGTCTCGTTGTAGAGCGAGACGTT
The DNA here is from genome assembly GCF_006441095.1 of Mesorhizobium sp. B2-5-4. Taxonomy (NCBI): domain Bacteria; kingdom Pseudomonadati; phylum Pseudomonadota; class Alphaproteobacteria; order Hyphomicrobiales; family Phyllobacteriaceae; genus Mesorhizobium; species Mesorhizobium sp. B2-5-4. The sequence continues at coordinate 230,389 of NZ_VFUR01000004.1, forward strand.
GCCCGACACGATTGGGAAACCCAGCGCCCGGCAGGCATCGCCAATGCCTTTCACCGCGCCGACCAGCTGGCCCATGATTTCTGGCCGTTCGGGATTGCCGAAATTGAGATTGTCGGTGGCGGCGAGCGGCAGCGCGCCCGTGGCGGTCAGGTTGCGCCAGCATTCGGCGACGGCCTGCTTGCCGCCCTCATAGGGATCGGCTTCGCAGTAGCGCGGCGTCACGTCGGAGGAGAAGGCCAGCGCCTTGGTCGGATGTCCCTCGACGCGCACCACGCCGGCATCGCCGCCCGGAAGCTGCAGCGAATTGCCCTGGATGAGCGTGTCGTATTGTTCCCACACCCAGCGACGCGAAGACAGGTCCGGTCCGCCAAGCAGCTTCAGCAGCGCATCGGCGAGGTCGGCTTGCGGGATATCGTTGGCGGCAAGCGGCGCAGGCTTCTTCGGCTCGACCCACGGGCGATCGTATTCCGGTGCCTTGTCGCCAAGGTCCTTGATCGGCAGGTTGGCGACCTCGTCGCCCTGGTGCCGCACGCGGAAGCGCAGATCGTCCGTGGTCTTGCCGACGATGGCAAAGTCGAGGCCCCATTTGTGGAAGATCGCCTCGGCTTCCTTTTCCTTTTCGGGGCGCAGCACCATCAGCATGCGCTCCTGGCTTTCCGACAGCATCATCTCGTAGGCGCTCATGCGCTCTTCGCGCACCGGCACCTTGTCGAGGTCGAGCTCGATCCCGAGGTCGCCCTTGGCGCCCATCTCGACCGCCGAACAGGTAAGGCCGGCCGCACCCATGTCCTGGATGGCGATGACCGCGCCCGAGGCCATCAGTTCGAGAGAGGCCTCGAGCAGGCATTTTTCGGTGAAGGGATCGCCGACCTGCACGGTCGGGCGCTTCTCGTCGATCTTGTCGTCGAACTCGGCCGAGGCCATGGTGGCGCCGCCGACACCGTCGCGGCCGGTCTTGGCACCGAGATAGACGACCGGCAGGCCGACCCCCTTTGCCTCTGACAGGAAGATGGCGTCCGTCTTGGCAAGGCCCGCGGCAAAGGCATTGACCAGGATGTTGCCGTTGTAGCGAGCGTCGAAATTGACCTCGCCGCCGACCGTCGGCACGCCGAAGGCATTGCCGTAGCCGCCGACACCGGAAACCACTCCGGCGACGAGATGCCTGGTCTTGGGATGGTCGGGAGCACCGAAGCGCAGCGCGTTCATGGCCGCGATCGGCCGCGCGCCCATGGTGAAGACGTCGCGCAAGATGCCGCCGACGCCGGTCGCCGCACCCTGATAAGGCTCGATGAAGGAGGGGTGGTTGTGGCTTTCCATCTTGAAGACGACGCAGTCGCCATCACCGATGTCGACCACGCCGGCATTCTCGCCCGGGCCCTGGATGACCTGCGGACCGGTGGTCGGCAAGGTGCGCAGCCATTTCTTCGAGGATTTGTAGGAGCAGTGCTCGTTCCACATTGCCGAGAAGATCCCGAGTTCGGTAAAGCTCGGTTCGCGTCCGACGAGGTCGAGGATGCGCTGATACTCATCGGGTTTCAGCCCATGCGCGGCGATGAGCTCTGATGTGATCGGCACGGAATTGGAAATGGTCATGGGCGGCGATTTATGTCCATGGAGCAGGGATTTTGAGTCTCCTCTTATCGCAAGCTTTGCGGTCGATACACCCGTCGGCTGAGGAAAAAGGCAGAAAGCAACAGGGTGATGACCACGATGGATCGCGGCAGGCTCTCTCGTGAGCAATGAGAGGCGCCAGGCCAGCGATTGAAGCTCCCACAAAGCCAAATGGGGAACGCCATGGTGTCCCAGCCGTTAGATTCCTATCACTCAGGAGACAGCACGATGGCTACCAAGCAAGGCAAGAACAACAATCGCCTCTCGGACAAGGAGGCTCTCCACATCGCGGAGACCACCGACGTTTCACCCCGGCAAGCCAAGGAATTGGCTGAAAAGCACGGCAAGGACAAGGCCGAGAAGGAAGCCAAGAACTTCAAGGCCGAAGGCTGATCCGATCCGGTTCTGACAAGTCTCGGTTTCGCGAAGGCGGCGTCTCGAGGCTAGCAGGGGCGGGTGGCCGCGAATGGCTCAGGAAAAACTGTCGTAGCCTGCGCGGCCCTCGTCCAGCAGCCGCCTGATCACCGTGACGCCGCCGGCAATATCCTCGCGCCGCTTCGGCTGCGAGACGCCGAACCGCACCCCATGAAAAACCCGCTCCGAGCGCCCCGCCTTGAACTCATCCTCATCGTCGATCAGCACGCCATGCTCCAGGCAGGCATTCTTGAACGTGCCGGAAAGCCAGGGATCGGGCAGGGTGAGCCAGACGAACGGCACTTTGTCGTGCGATTTGAATGAGAAGCCTGTCAAGCGTTCGCGCACTATGGCCATGCGGGCGCTGATCTCCGCGATGCTGCGTCTGCGGATTTCGCTGGCCTGACCGGAAAGCACCAGCCGGGAATTCACCTCCGCCAACAGGAATGGCATGCCGCCGGTCATCATCTTGTGGGCGACCCGGATGCGGTGGCGATAGGCAGGCGGGCAGGAGAGCCAGCCGCCACGCAGGCCGGCCGCGACCGATTTCGACAAGCCACCGGCAATGATGGTGCGTTCAGGCGCAAATTCGGCAAGCAGTGGTGTCGGGTCGTCGGTCAGATGGCCGTAGAGGTCATCCTCGATCAGGATGACGTTGTATTCACGGGCGACACGCGCGATCGCCTCACGGCGCGCCGACGACAAGGTCACCAAGGTCGGATTCTGCGCCGTTGGCATCAGAAATATCATCTTGGGATGCTTTTGCGCGCAGACACGTTCGAAATCCGCTGGATCAAGGCCTTCATCATCCGATGCCACCAGCGCGGTGCGCCGGCCTATCAGGCCGGCGCTGCGGGAAATCTGCGAGTAGGTGAGGTGCTCGAAGGCGACATAGTCGCCGGGCGTGGTGAGGGCCGCGATCGCGGCCATCACCGCGGCATGAGTGCCGAGAGTGGGGACGATTGTGTCGACCGCTGGCCGGAAGGCGTTCCGTGACAGCCACCGGGCGCCGGCTTCGTACCAGCGATCCGGGAAATCGCGCGTGTAGCTCGAAATCTCATGCGGATGGTCCTGCGCGGCGCGCGAGAGGACGTCGGCAACAATGGCGCCCTGGCCCATGTCAGGGGCCGCCGTGCTGTCGAAACGCAGCTTGCCCTTGGGGGCATCGGCATAACGCGTGCCTTCGACACTGGTGTCGGGCTCCTCTGGCTCTGTAACGCCAACGTTCTCTCCCAGCACATAGGTCCCCCGTCCGACCTCGCCACTGACAAGACCGCGCTCACGCAGCAATTGGTAGGCCCGGCCGACCGTGCCGACCGTGGCGCCGATGTCGTAGGCGAGGTCGCGCTGTGGTGGCAGCTTTGCCCCGGCCCCGATCACACCCCGGTCGATATCCGCTTCAATGGCGTCTGCGAGGCGCTGATACAGCGGACCTGAACCCGTGAGATCTGGAACCCAATTTGTCATGGTGACAATTTTCTATATTGCACCGTTTCGGGAGTCAATACATATCAATAGCGCGCTAAAAAGGGTGCAATTGATATTTGGCAGAAAGAAAATGGATACAATCGGAACATTCCGCCACTCCAGAACCGAATTGCTCGGCCAGCCTGCACGCCCGTCCGGGCAGCGCCGCTTCGCCGGCCGACTGGTGCAAGTGATCAGGTCGCTGGCGAAATGGATCGACCATCTGCTGGAGCGCCGGCGCGGCCGGCTGGCACTGCTGGAGATGACCGACGATCAACTCAAGGATATCGGCATCTCGCGCTGCGACGCTCACCGCGAAGGCATCAAGCCGCTCTGGGAATAGGGACCGGTCTATCGGATGCCTTTGCTCCTGAGGCGTCCGACGCCGTGATCGACGAAAATGGCGACGACGCATATCGCCACGAACAGCGCGGTGATGGCGAGCGCCGCTATAGTGACGCTCTCAACGCCATTCCTGGCGATATCGAGGAAGGGGTAGGGCACCTCGCCCGCCACCGGCGCCCGCGCCAGCGCATAGGCCAGATAGGCGATGGGATAGACAACCCACCAGGAAATATCGCTCCATCTCGTTTTGCCGTCGGCGCCTGACGTCAGCCACCACAGCACGAACAGCACCGGCGTCACGTAGTGCAGCAGGACGTCGCAAAGCAGGAACGGGCCCTGTGGCTGCCAGAGCCGCGCCAGCAGGGTGGCATAGACAATGAAGACCAAGGTGATCGAAACCGCGACGCCCGCGCGCATCCGTGGTCCGGCAAAGGCCGGCAGCCACACATGGCCGTTGGATGACAACAGCGAGGTGTGAACCAGTACGGCGCCAATGTTGGTCAGGATGGTGAAGAAGCTGAAATAGAACACGATCGATCCAAACAGGCCGCGGCCCGCTTCCATCGACGCTGGAATGGTGATCGAGAACTGCAGGGCAAGCGCTATCAGGCCAACTACCAACCCTGCGGTCTGCAGGAACCGGCCCATGGCTGGCTCAGGCGGTGGCTGCGCAGGCCGGATTGCCCGCCTGCCAGCGCGCGACATCCGAGCTGATGCGCGCGCCAAGCGGGTCGTTCATCAACGGTCCGAAGACGTCGACATGACTTGAATTCCCCTGCGCCTGCACGACCAGCAGCGGTTTGCCGCCATAGTGCTTGGCCGGCACCAGAAGGAAGCGCGGCTGGCCGCTGAACGAGTTCAACTCATTGGCCATCTGATACTGCTTGAAAGCCGGGTCCTTGCTGGCGATCCAGCATTTGTGGGCCGATATCGCCACTTGTTCCATCGCCAGCAGCGCGGCACTTTTGCCCGACGGCAAAGGCGTGCTCTTGGGGCTCGACTGGCACGATGCCAACGCAAACCCCGCCGCGGCGACGATGGCAATCGTCCTCGTCTTGATCAAGCGGCACCCATTTCAAGTTCGGATAGAGACATCTTGAGGCCGTCGATCATCTCGCCCCACACCCTGGACAATGCGGGGTGCTGCGAGGCGATCTGCTCATAGGCATCGAATTTGGGATAGGCGTCGAGCAAGTCGTGGCGGCCTGTCATGGCGCGGAAATTGTTGAGGATGAACCGCGTCGGCGTCAGCCAGGCATCGGCGAAACTGATGTCGCTACCGAGCGCGAAGGGGCCTTGCGCCATGCGTGCCTCGATGGCCGCCAGCCCATGGTGGAGACGGGCGAATTGGGCGTCGATCTCGGCAGTGTTGCGCTTCGGCACGAAATGCAGCTCGAAAAGCTTCATCGTCGGCGTCAGCACATCGAGATCTGTGATGCGGGCGAACATGCGCACCAGCGCGCGGTCCTTCGAATCGGGCGGCAACAGCGCCGGTTCGGGAAACCGCTCCTCAAGATATTCGGCGATGACCACCGATTCGACGATCGTTTCGCCCGAGCCGGTGATCAGAACCGGAATCCGGTTCATCGGCGAGATGGCGCGAAACTCTTCGGGGATCGGAAAACCCGGGGGCGGCGCGATGATCTTGAGCGGCACGTCCTTGATATAGGCCAGTGCCCGCACAATCGAAGAGTAGGGCGACAACGGCCGCGAATAGAGTTTCATGACCGTCTCTCCCTCACGCCATGATTTTGAATTACCGCAATTCTTAAGGTTGCGGTTGCAAACTTCAAGCGGCAATGCCCAGGGCGCCTTCGAACAGCGCCCTTCCGTCATTGCCGCCATGCGCTGCTTCTATCAGGTTCTCGGGATGCGGCATCAGGCCAAGCACGTTGCCTTGTTCATTGACGATGCCGGCAATGTCGTTGATCGAGCCGTTCGGATTGGTGCCTTCGGCATAGCGGAACACCACCTGGCCTTCGCCTTCGAGACGGGCAAGCGTGTCGGCGTCGGCAAAGTAATTGCCGTCATGATGCGCAACCGGCGAGCGGATGATCTGGCCCGGCTGGTAGCGGCGGGTGAACATGGTGTTGGCGTTGGCGATCTCGAGCTTGACTTGCCGGCAGACGAATTTCAGCGAGGTGTTGCGCATCAGCGCACCGGGCAGCAGTCCCGCCTCGACCAGGATCTGGAAACCGTTGCAGACGCCGATGACCATGACGCCCTTGGCAGCCTTTTCGGCGACCGCCCGCATCACCGGCATGCGTGCCGCGATCGCGCCGCAGCGCAGATAGTCGCCGAAGGAGAAACCGCCCGGAATGGCGATCAGGTCGACATCGGGGATTTCTGTGTCGGTCTGCCAGACGGTTGCCGGCGCCTGTCCGGAAATCTTGGTCAGCGCCGCAATCATGTCGCGGTCGCGATTGAGGCCAGGCAGGAGGACGACAGCTGATTTCATTTTGGTTCGTAAGGCCTCTGAGCTTCGGCAAGTTCGCGCGGGTCGAGACGGCGTTCTATGCGTTCAAATCGATCATCCTGGCGGGCGAAAATGCCATAGATGTTACTTTGCGTTGCCACCACATGACCCCGCATAACACTCAATTCCCGTTTCGTCTCGGAACATCCTGACGAAGTTCACCAATTTCGTGATGCACGCATTTCAGCAGCTCGAACATCAACTCATTCACTTCCGGCATATTGCCTCCGACACAACCTCAGGTAAGCGTCACACTATAATTCTCGATCACCGTATTCGCCAGCAGCTTGTCGCACATGGCCTTGAGGTCGGCTTCGGCCTTGGCCTTGTCGCTTTCCGCCAGTTCGACGTCGAACACCTTGCCTTGCCGCACCGCGCCGACGCCATCGAAGCCCAGCCCTGACAGTGCGTGTTCGATTGCCTTGCCTTGCGGGTCCAGAACGCCGTTCTTGAGGGTGACGGTAATGCGGGCCTTGATCACGCTGGACATGCTCCTGTTCTGAATGTTGGGGCGCAAGCCGCTATCAGTGCGGCTTGCCTTTGAGGCCGTCGGTCGAGGCGACAAGCACCGGGCCGGTCGGACGCGGCGGCTCGTTCTCGTTCATGATGCCGAGGCGGCGGGCGACTTCCTGATAGGCCTCCACGAGGCCGCCCATGTCGCGGCGGAAACGGTCCTTGTCGAGCTTGTCCTGCGTTGCCACGTCCCACAGGCGGCAGGAGTCCGGCGAAATCTCGTCGGCCACGACGATGCGCATCATGTCGCCCTCGAACAGGCGGCCGCACTCGATCTTGAAGTCGACCAGCTGGATGCCGACGCCCATGAACAGGCCGGAGAGGAAATCGTTGACGCGGATGGCGAGCGCCATGACGTCGTCGATTTCCTGTGGGCTTGCCCAGCCGAACGCCGTGATGTGCTCTTCCGAAACCATCGGATCGTCGAGCGCGTCGGCCTTGTAGTAGAATTCGATGATCGAGCGCGGCAAAACGGTGCCTTCCTCGATGCCGAGGCGCTTGGACAGCGAACCGGCGGCGACATTGCGCACCACCACTTCGAGCGGGATGATCTCGACTTCCTTGATCAGCTGCTCGCGCATGTTGAGCCGGCGGATGAAGTGGGTCGGAATGCCCATGCGGTTCAAATGATTGAATATGTATTCGGAAATGCGGTTGTTGAGCACGCCCTTGCCGTCGATGACCTCGTGTTTCTTCTTGTTGAACGCGGTTGCGTCGTCCTTGAAGAACTGGATCAGCGTGCCCGGCTCGGGTCCCTCATAGAGGATCTTGGCCTTGCCTTCATAAATGCGGCGGCGATTTTTCATTTGAATTTTTCTCTGGATTTGCGGGCAGGCGGCAAGCGACCACTTCCTGTCCGTCCGCCTGAATTAATGCGGCGACGGTGACGTTCAATGCCGGGTCTATCCCAATCACACCGTTTGCTCAATCGGCAAATCCTTCCAATCAACCGCTTTCGGGACTGAAATGCCGCAGCGCAGCATATGACGAAGCATATTGACCGGCCCGCGACCTTTTGGTTTGTGCTTCGGCAACACATATTCACCTGCCAACGAATCGGATTTGACCCGGAGGGACTCCATGAGCAGCATGAAAGACCGCGAAGAGGGCTTCGAGCGCAAATTTGCATTCGACGAGGAGCTTCGGTTCAAGGCTTCGGCGCGGCGCAACAAGGCGCTTGGTCTGTGGGCCGCCGAAAAGCTCGGAAAATCCGGTGCCGACGCCGACGCCTACGCCAAGGAAGTGGTTGTTTCCGATATCGAGGAAGCCGGCGACCATGACGTATTCCGCAAGATCCGCAAGGATTTCGACGCCGCCGGCGTCGAGCAGTCCGATCACCAGATCCGCCGCACCATGGATGAACTGATGGCGCAGGCGATCGAGCAGATCAGGAACACCTGATCCGGCCTCTTACTGGACCAATCGACCGCCCGGCCGATCCGGGCGGTTTTTCTTTGCCTTTGCGGCGGTTTCCGGCTGAAACTGCCGACGCTAACAAGGAAAGAGATTAGATGTCGCTGAAGTCCCGTCTTGCCGCCGATGAAACGCTGGTCACCGCCTGGTCCGGCGTGCCGGACGCGTTGACCGTGGAGATCCTCGCCAGGCAGGACTTCAATGCCGTCACGCTCGACATGCAGCATGGCGGTCATCACGAGGACAGCGTGCTGCGCGGTCTCGCCCCGGTGCTCGCCACCGGCAAGCCGGCGCTGGTGCGCATTCCCGTCGGCCGCTTCGACATGGCAAGCCGGGCGCTTGATTTCGGCGCCGAAGCGGTCATTGCGCCGATGGTCAATTCGGTGGCCGACGCAAAAATGTTTGCCGCCGCCATGAAATACCCGCCGCTCGGCGAGCGCTCCTGGGGGCCGACCTACGCCTTTCCTCGTCACGGCAAGGGCAACCAAGCCGATTGGCTGCGCGATGCCAACCAGCGCACCATGGCCTTCGCCATGGTCGAAACGCGTGCCGCGCTCGACGCGCTCGACGGCATTCTCGATACGCCAGGTATCGACGGCATTTTCCTCGGCCCATCGGATTTCTCGATCGCGTGGTCGAACGGCACGACCGTCAATTCGACGCTCGAAAGCATGATGGAAACCGTGGCTTCGATCGCCGAACGCACCCGCAAGGCTGGCAAACACGCCGCGATCTACGTCATCGAACCGGCCATTGCCGGCCGCGTCGTGTCGATGGGCTACCGCCTGCTGGCCACCGGATCCGAACACGCGCTGATTTCGCTGGGAGCAAGGACCTTGCTCAAGGGCATCAAGGATTCGATTGACGCCTGACGGGCCCGCGACCGCGGAGGCTAAACCTTCAGATCCGTCAAGAACTTGGCAAAGGTCATCGAGCCTTCTGGCCATGGGCCGAAGCCTGAATCCTCGCTGAGATGACCGGTCTCGCCGGCGTCGATGAACAGTGAGCCCCAGGCGCCGGCGATGTCCTCGGCGACATCGAAGGGACAAAAGGGATCGTTGCGGCTGGCGATCAAGATGGAGGGAAACGGCAGCGGCTCGCGCGGATAAGGGCCGAAGGTCATCAGATGCCTTGGCTTGATCTTGGGATTGGCGACGTCGGGCGGTGCCACGAAGAAGGCGCCGGCGACCGGCTTCTGAAATTGCGGAATGGCTTGTACGGCCGCGGCCACTCCCAGTGAGTGAGCGACGAGGACGACAGGTCTCTGCGCCTCGTTGACCGCTTTGGCCACGCTCGCCGTCCAGTCCTCACGCACCGGCTTAGACCACTCCGCCTGTTCCACGCGCCGCGCCGTCGACAGCTTCGATTGCCAGCGGGTCTGCCAATGCTCGGGCCCGGAATTGGTGTATCCGGGAATGATCAGAATATCTGCGTCCTTGACTTTCATGGCGCTGAGATAGCGAGCGCGATTGTCTGATGCAACCATTGATGGATGCGCTCACGCTCGCAATGGTGAACACCATGTTTGCTTTTCGCGGTCTTGTGTGAACGATGGCGATCGACGATCTCTGTCGGGAAAGAAACAGCCGTGGAGGGACCGGGATTTGGCGCTGACACGACGAACAATGATCGGCGGCGCCGGGGCCCTGGCTTTGGGAACTTCGCGAAACGTCGCCGCAACGGAGACAATGATGAGCGAACTGCCATTTGCCGCCACCACGCCGGTGAGCGTCGCCCGCGTCGGCCTGAAGGCGCGTGATGCCGAAAGTCTTGCCGCCTATTATCGTAAAGTCGTGGGACTGCAGGAACTGAGCCGTGCCGAAGGCGCGATCACGCTCGGCGCCGGCAGCCGTCCGCTGCTGGTGCTTGAGCCGGACACCTCTGCCAAACCGGACGATCCGCGCAGCGCCGGCCTGTTTCATACGGCTTTCCTGCTGCCCAGCCGTGCCGATCTCGGACGCTGGATCAACCACGCCATCTCGGACAAGATCGCTATCGAGGGCGCTTCGGACCATCTGGTCAGCGAAGCGCTGTACCTGACCGACCCCGAGGGCAACGGCATCGAAATCTATGCCGACCGCCGCCCGCGGGATTGGAAATGGAACGGCGACAAGATCGCCATGGCGACCGAGCGGATGAACATTCCGTCTGTCGTTGCCGAAGTGCCGGCCGGCGATGCGGGTTGGCAGGGTGCGCCGGAAAACAGCATCGTCGGCCATGTCCACCTGCGCGTTGGCAGGCCGGAAGAGGCCGAAGCCTGGTGGAACCAGGAATTCGGATTCGACACGGTGGCCAAATACGGCGGCCAGGCGGTGTTCCTGTCGTCAGGCCATTACCACCACCACATCGGCGTCAATGCCTGGCATAGCGCCGGCGCCGGCCGCCGCGACCCGGCCCGTTCGGGCCTCGCCTGGGTAGAGATGCGTTCGGATAATGTGAGCAGCGAAACGACCCGCGAGGACCCCTGGGGCACGGTGATCAGGACTGTTCCCGGCAAGGCTTGATTGGCGAAAGCGTCGGCGCGAGCGTCTTTCTCCCCATCTATACGGGGAGAAAGACCCGGCAGGGCAATGAGGGCAATTCTTGAGATTGTCGAAGCCGACGAGGGTTCATCGCCGAAGTCGGTGCCGCCCCGCCTGCCGGCACCTTCTCCCGGTATGGGGAGAAAGAAGCTGTACTCACGCCTCTCCGAACACCCGCTTGAAAATCGTGTCGACGTGCTTGGTGTGGTAGCCCAGGTCGAATTTCTCGCGGATTTGCGCCTCCGGCAGCGCGGCTGTCACTTCCTTGTCGGCAAGGAGTTCCTCAAGGAAATCAGCGCCTTGTTCCCATACTTTCATGGCGTTGCGTTGCACCAGCCGGTAGGAGTCCTCACGCGACAGGCCGGCCTGCGTCAGCGCCAGCATCACGCGCTGGGAATGCACCAGGCCGCGGAACTTGTTCATGTTGTTCAGCATGTTCTCGGGATAGACGACCAGCTTATCGACGACGCCGGTCAGGCGCGACAGCGCGAAATCGAGCGTCACCGTGGCGTCCGGGCCGATCATGCGCTCGACCGAGGAATGCGAGATGTCGCGTTCGTGCCAGAGCGCCACGTTCTCCATCGCCGGCAACGCCATGGAACGCACCATGCGGGCAAGGCCGGTGAGGTTTTCGGTCAGCACCGGGTTGCGCTTGTGCGGCATCGCCGACGAGCCTTTCTGGCCCGGCGAAAAATACTCTTCCGCTTCCAGCACTTCGGTGCGTTGCAAATGCCGGACCTCGATCGCCAGCCGCTCGATCGACGAGGCGATGACGCCGAGCGTGGCGAAGAACATGGCGTGGCGATCGCGCGGAATCACTTGCGTCGACACCGGTTCCGGCTTCAGTCCCAGCTTTTGGGCCACATGTTCCTCGACATAGGGCTCGATGTTGGCGAAGGTGCCGACCGCCCCTGAAATTGCACAGGTGGCAATGTCTTCGCGCGCGTGCACCAGCCGCTCGCGGCAGCGCGAGAATTCGGCGTAGGCCTGCGCCAGCTTGATGCCGAAGGTGGTCGGCTCGGCATGGATGCCGTGGCTGCGTCCAATGGTGACAGTGTCCTTGTGCTCGAAGGCGCGGCGCTTGAGCGCTGCGAGCAACGTGTCGATGTCGGCGAGCAGGATGTCGCTGGCACGGGTGAGTTGCACCGCAAAGCAGGTGTCGAGCACGTCCGAGGACGTCATGCCCTGATGGATGAAGCGCGCGTCGGGCCCGACGAATTCGGCAAGATGGGTGAGGAAGGCGATGACATCATGCTTGGTGATGCGCTCGATCGCATCGATCTTGTCGACGTCGAATTCCGCCGCGCTTCCCTTTTCCCAAATGGTCTTAGCCGCTTCCTTGGGGATGACGCCCAGTTCGGCCAGCGCGTCGCAGGCATGGGCCTCGATTTCGAACCAGATGCGAAACCGGATTTCGGGCGACCAGATGGCGACCATTTCTGGCCGGGAGTAGCGAGGGATCATATGGATCGATTTCCAGCTTCGCGTTGCATTGGTCGCGTCCTAACAGAGGCGGGCAAAATGCTCAACGTTGCTGCTGCGCAAACCAGAGGCCGGTCAAGCGGAAATAGAGCCGGATTCCCCAGGCGAGTGAAGGCGGGCGCATGGACCTTAGAGGAGATTGGACGCGGTTGATTGCCCAATCAAAGCGTCGTGCGGGCCAAAGCCGATGCATCCAATCCGCTCGTCATTTGTTATTGTCGGCAATCCCAATGGCAACCACCCCAATGGAGAACCTGACATGACCGACACCAGCAAAATTCGTGAGCACATGGAAGTCGTCGGCGCCGATGGCGTGCATATCGGCACCGTCGACAAGGTCGAGGGCCAGCGCATCAAGCTGACCAGGGCCGACAGCGGCGAGGGCGCTCACAAGGGCCATCACCATTATGTTTCCCTGGCCTTGGTTGCCGAGGTCGATGGCAAGAAGGTTTGGTTGTCCGCGAATTCGGATGTCGCGGTGACGTTCGAAGAAGAAAAATCCGATCCGGTTTGATCGAAGGCTTTAGCCCAGGCGCGACGACCAGACGGGAAACAGATCGTTGCCCGCTGGCGTCGCGGCAAACACACCACGGCTGATGGCCCGCGCCATGGTGGCGCCGGCCGCGGCATAGAGATCGACCGCTGCGTCGGCGGTCAGTTCGACCCCGCTCCTGCCGGTGGCCAGCGCGAACACCAGGTCGCCGTCGGCCGGCGTGTGCGTCGGCCAGATGGCGCGCACGAAGCCGTCATGCGCCGAAATCGCCAGGCGTTTCGCGGCGGCCTTGGTGAGGACCGCGTCTGTCGCGATGATGGCGATGGTCGTGTTGCCGCCGCTTTCCATCTGCCGCCCGTGATCCTTGTCGCGGTATTTCAGCAAGATCCGCTTTGCGTCGTCGGGCATGGGCGAGGGATAACCGAGCCCGCCGAATTCATCGCCGATTTCGAAGGGCGCCGCCCAGAAATAGCGGGTGCGGCCGACGGTGACCGATCCGGTTGGGTTGACGGCCGCCAGCGCGCCGATGGTGACGCCATTGTCCAGCAACGTCGAGGCGGAACCCAGGCCACCCTTCAGCCCCGACGTCAGTGCACCGGTACCGGCGCCGGCCGTGCCAAGTTGGAAATCGACGGCGGCTGCCTGTACCGACTCGTAGCCAAGGTCGCGATAGGGCGGATAGCGGCCCCAGTCCTTGTCGCCGCCATTGCGCAGGTCGAACAGGATCGCCGCCGGAACGATCGGCACCCGGAAGCCGCCCACCTCGAAGCCGATGCCGCGTTCGCGCAGCGCGGCCTGCACGCCGGACGCAGCATCGAGGCCGAAGGCCGAACCGCCCGACAGCACAACCGCATGGATTGTCTCCACGGAATTGTGCGGTTCCAGCAGATCCGTCTCGCGGGTCCCAGGCGCGCCGCCAAGGATTTGCACACCCGCCACCGCCGGCTCGTCGCAAAGGACGGTCGTCACACCGGAGTTAAGCCTGGCATCGGAAGCATTGCCGACGCGCAGGCCGGCAACGTCTGATATGAGATTGCGCGGACCGGTGCGGAACATCAGTTGTTTTCCAAGGGCACGAACCGGGTGCCGTCGAAGCGGAAGACACGGTAGGGGCTCTGGTTGAGGTCGCCCTTGGCGTCGAAGCGGACGGGCCCGATCGCCGTCGTGAAATCATGCCCGGTGAGCGCATCGGTCAGTGGTTTGCCGGAGCCAGCAGCGTCCGCCGTCGCCGCCTTGGCGATCTCGACCGCCGCATAGGCCGGCAAGGTGTAGCCATCCGGCACGATCTTTTGCGCGGAGAAGCTCTCCAGAACTTTAGGGTCCGCGACATCGGCCCATTCGGGCGGCGCGATCATCAGGGTGCCCGTTGCATAAGGCACGTCGCCGGGCGGCGTGCGCAGGTTTTCGCCGCCGGCGAGGACGATGCCCGTCTGGAGCTGGGCGGCATCGCGCCCCATGATGGCGATGTCGTCGCCGTCGCCGCCGGCAAAAACATGCGTGGCGCCGGCCTTTTTCAGCCGCCCCACCAGGCCGATCTGGTTGTCGAGCTGCGGCCGGAACGTGTCGACGAAGACCGGTTTCAGCGCTGCCTGCTCGGCCGCCGCGCGAAATGTCTCGGCGATCTCGCGGCCATAGATGGTGCCGTCATCGATGATGGCGAACAGTTCGTCACGCCACAGCCGGGTGAGGTTAGAGGCGACAGCGTTGCGCTCATCGTCGCCGCGTGGTCCCAAGCGATATACCGGCCAGCCGGTCTTGGCGCGGCGGTCGGTCAGGCTTTCGGTTCGCACGCCGATGGTGATGACCGGGATATTGGCGTCCTTCAGGACAGGCATCGCCGCTTCGATAGCCTCCGTGCAGAGGAAGCCGATCACGACATTGACCTTGGCTGCCACGAACTCGCTGGCCGCCAAGGCGCCGCCGTTGCCGGTGCAGGCGTCATCCACGGTCTTGAAGTGGATGCCGTTCGCCTCTGCCGCCAGCCGGGCGCCGGCCTCGATCTGCTTGCCGAGGATGGCCGATGGTCCCGACAGGGGCGCGGCGACGCCGATCGTGAGCGTCTGGGCGCCGGCGGCACCGGTCAGCAACAGCCAGGCCAGTGCGATGGATATCGTTCCCCCGGATCGCATCCTGCCGAACCGTCCCTCCAAGCCCGCGCGCGGGCGCCAATTCCCGCCAAGACCTAAAGGCTGTCCGGCCTTGGTGCAACACGCGAATTCCGGATATGGGCCAAGCACTTCGCTTGTGGCATGTGATGTCTGGCCATATATAACAGTTCAGGTTTTGGCTGTGGAAATCTCCAGTGCTGAAGATAAACGATATTGGACCGCAGGCCTATCGCGACGCGATGAGCCATTTTGCCGGTCACGTTCATGTGGTGACCACCGACGGACCCGCCGGCAAGCGTGGCGCGACGGTGATCGCGGCTTGTTCCGTGTCGGACACGCCGCCGACCATCCTGGTCTGCCTCAACCGTGAAAACCCCAAAAACGAGCCGTTCGTGAAGAACGGCAGGTTTGCTTTGAACACGCTGGCTTCGCACCAGGAGCCGCTGTCGATTGGATTCTCCGGTATGACTGGGTTGCCGGTCGAAGAGCGTTTCGCGCTTGGCGAGTGGGACGTGATTTCCACCGGCGCGCCGACGCTGAAGGGCGCGCTCGCCGTTTTCGATTGCGAGTTGATCGACACCAAGGACCTGGCCACCCATCGTGTGCTTTTTGGCAAGGTGACAGGCCTTCGCATGGGCGATAATTTGCGGCCGCTGATCTACCACGCGCGCGGCTACCACGTCCTGGAAAGTGGGGCGGCCGCACCCACGGAGAAAGAATGAGCGACTTGAAACCGCGCCCCGTGCCGCGGACGATCGATGAGACGCTCGATCTCCTGACCGGCGCGGACTATGTCGCGGACCGGTCGCTGGCAACGGTACTTTTCCTGTCGCTGCGCATGAAACGGCCGCTTTTCCTCGAGGGGGAGGCCGGCGTCGGCAAGACCGAGATCGCCAAGGTGTTGGCCGAGGCGCTTGGCCGCCGGCTGATCCGCCTGCAATGCTATGAGGGGCTCGATGTCTCCTCGGCCGTCTATGAGTGGAATTACGCCGCGCAGATGATAGAAATCCGCATGGAGGAGGCTGCCGGCAAGGTCGAGCGCTCCGCCATGGAGCGCAACGTCTTCTCGGAAAAATACCTGATCCGCCGGCCGGTGCTCGATGCGCTGACCGGCAAGACGGGCGCGGCCCCGGTCTTCCTGATCGACGAGCTCGACCGCACCGACGAAGCGTTCGAGGCCTTCCTGCTCGAGATCCTCTCCGACTTCCAGGTGACGGTGCCTGAACTCGGCACGATCAAGGCGGAAGAGCCGCCGATCGTCATCATCACCACCAATCGCACGCGTGAGATCCACGACGCGCTGAAGCGGCGCTGCCTCTATCACTGGGTCGACTATCCCAATACGGAACGCGAGCTGGAGATCGTGCGCCGCAAGGTGCCTCGGGCCAACCAGCGGCTTTCGGCCGAAGTGGTCTCCTTCATCCAGAAGCTGCGCCAGCTCGAGCTGTTCAAGGTACCTGGCGTCGCCGAAACCATAGACTGGGCCGGTGCACTGACTGAACTCGACAAGGTGGCGCTCGATCCGGAGACCGTGTCCGACACGATCGGCGTGCTGCTGAAATACCAGGACGACATTGCCCGCATCGGTGCGGGTGAGGGCCGGCGCATCCTCGACGAGGTCAAGGCCGAGCTCGCGGCGGCGGAGTAGGGGAATGAAGGCGTCGCGTCCCGACCCCAGAGAGGCGACCGAGGACGGGCGGATCGCCGACAATATCGTCTATTTCGCCCGCACCTTGCGCAAGGCCGGCATGCGGGTCGGGCCGGCCTCGGTCAAGGACGCGATCGAGGCGGTGCTCGTCGCCGGCATCGGCTCGCGCGATGATTTTTACTGGACGCTGCACGCCGTGCTGGTCTCGCGGCATGAGGATCACGCCACCTTCGACGAAGCCTTCAGGCTGTTCTGGAAATCGCGCGAACTGATCGAAAAGCTGCTGGCGATGTTTTCGCCGGTGGCCCCCGACGTCAGGCAGAAGCAGAAGCCGCGCGCGGCCGAAAACCGCGTCAGCCAGGCGATGTTCGAAGGCCACCAGAAAAAGCAACCACCGCAGGAAGTCCCTGAGATCGAAGTCGACGCCCGCTTCACCTTTTCCGGCAACGAGGTGTTGCGGGGCAAGGATTTCGCGCAGATGAACGCAGCCGAGATGGCCGGTGCCAGGAAGGCTATCGCCGAGCTGCGATTGCCTTTCGACATGGTGCGGACCCGCCGCTTCAAGGCCGATGCGCACGGCCGCCGCATCGATCCACGCGCCATGATGCGCTCGGCGGCGCGCACCGGCGGTGAATTGATTCTGCCGAAATTCCGCTCGGTCCGCGAAACCCACCCGCCGCTGGTGGTACTGGCCGACATTTCCGGTTCGATGAGCCAGTACACGCGCATCTTCCTGCATTTCCTGCATGCGCTGACGGAAAAGCGCCGGCGCGTGCACACTTTCGTCTTCGGCACGCGGCTGACCAATTTGACCCGGCAGATGCGCCACCGCGATCCCGATGCTGCTCTTGCCGACTGCTCGGCGGCGGTCAAGGACTGGTCGGGCGGCACGCGCATCGGCGATACGCTGGCAGAGTTCAACCTTGTATGGTCGCGGCGCGTGCTGGGACAGGGCGCGGTGGTGCTTTTGATCACCGACGGGCTGGAGCGCGACGACGTCATGGGCTTGTCGGAAGAGATGGAGCGGCTGCACAAATCCTGCCGGCGGCTGATATGGCTGAATCCGTTGTTGCGCTTCGATGGTTTTCAGGCGCGCGCCCGAGGCGTCAAGGCGATGCTGCCGCATGTCGACGAATTCCGCTCGGTGCACAATCTCGAAGCGCTCGCCGATCTCTGCGCCTCGCTCGACAAGAAATCGGCGCTTTCGGTCGATCCGCGGCGGTGGATGGGTGCTGGCGCGAGGCACGCCGCATAGCCATATGTTTCCTGGTCCCCTGGAAAAACAGACCCTAAGAGAAGCAACGATGAGCGACAGCATTTATCTCGATGAGGCCCGCGACCCGCTGATCATCGCGGAAACCTGGATGAAGGACGGCAAGGATGTGGCTATCGCGACCGTGGTCGAGACCTGGGGTTCGGCGCCACGCCCGGTCGGCAGCCACCTTGTCATCGATGCCGATGGCATTTTCCACGGGTCCGTTTCGGGTGGGTGCGTCGAGGGCGCCGTCGTGACCGAGGCGGTCGACGTCATCGGCTCCGGCAAGGCCAAGATGCTGGAGTTCGGTGTCGCCGATGAGACGGCCTGGCAGGTGGGCCTGTCCTGTGGCGGCCGTATCAAGGTTTATGTTGAGCGATTGGGCTGACCTCAGATGGATCCCTACGCGCTGAAGACGCTCAATGCCGAACGACGCGCCCGCCGCGCGGCGATCCTCGTCACCGATCTCGGTGACGGTTGCGATCGTATCGTGCGGGAGGGCGATCAGGTCGCCGGCGATCTCGGAGCGGCGATCGCCAAGGCGTTTCGCTCCGGCGATTCCGGCTCCGTCGAGGCGGAAGGTCGGACATTTTTTCTCAATGCGCATCTGCCGCAGCCGCGCATGGTGGTGATCGGCGCCGTCCATATCAGCCAGGCGCTCGCGCCGATGGCCCGGATCGCCGGCTATCCCCTGGAGATCATCGATCCGCGAACCGCCTTCGCCACATCGGACCGGTTTCCCGACGTCGCCTTGCATGCCGACTGGCCGCAGGATGTGCTGGAGCGCCAGCCGCTCGACAGTTACACCGCGCTCGCCGCTGTCACCCATGACCCGAAGATCGATGATTTCGCGCTGAAGGCGGCACTCGACGCCAACTGCTTCTATGTCGGGGCACTTGGCAGCCGCAAGACGCATGCCAAGCGCGTCGAGCGCCTGCTGGCGCTGGGCGCGAGTGCCGACCAGATCGCGCGTATCCACGCGCCGATCGGGCTGGACATCGGGGCGGCAAGCCCCGCCGAGATCGCCGTCGCCATTCTCGCGCAGACCATCCTTGCCTTCCGCTCGCGCGGTCTCGATGTGAAGGGCGCAGCGGCGTGAAATTTGGTCCGATACCAATCGAGGCCGCCGAGGGGGCGGTGCTGGCGCATGCCACCACGGCGGGCGAAAAGCGGTTTCGCAAGGCGCACAGGCTGAGCGCCGAAGATGTCTCCATACTCAAAGGGGCGGGTATCCTGCAGGTCGTCGCGGCCGTGCTGACCCCTGACGATCTCGGCGAGGACGCCGCGGCGCAAAGAATTGCGCAGAGTATGACCTTTGGCGGCATCGAGGCGAAGCCTGCCGCCACCGGTCGGGTCAACCTCCACGCCAAGGCGGCTGGTATCTTCACGGTCAACGCCGCTGTCATCGACGCCATCAATGCCGTCGATCCGGCCATCACCATCGCCACGCTGGCCCGGCACTCGCCGGTCGAAAAGGGCCAGATGGTCGCGACGGTGAAGATCATCCCCTTCGCGGTCTCTTCCGCGTTGGTCGACGCCGTGGTGAAAATCTGCGCCGGCGTCGAAATTTTTGCCGTCAACGCCTATCAGCCGGTGCGTGTAGGTGTCATTCAGACGGTGCTGCCGGGGATCAAACCAACTGTGCTCGACAAGACGTTGCGCGTCACCGAAGCCCGGCTGGCGCGCTCGGGCGGCAGGCTGACGGCGGAGCGCCGCACGCCGCATGAGATCGGCCCTGTCGCCGAGGCCGCCATCGCGCTTGCGCGCGACAACGACATGGTGGTGATCTTCGGGGCTTCAGCCATGAGCGATTTCGCCGACGTCATTCCAGCGGCGATCGAGAGGGCGGGCGGTACCGTCATCCGCGCGGGCATGCCTGTCGATCCCGGCAATCTGCTGGTGCTCGGCACACTCGGCGGCAAGCGCGTCATCGGCGCGCCTGGCTGCGCCCGCAGCCCCAAGGAAAACGGCTTCGACTGGGTGCTCGACCGGTTGATTGCAGGCCTCGATGTCACCGCGCGCGACATCGCCGGCATGGGTGTCGGCGGCCTGCTGATGGAGATACCGACGCGGCCGCAGCCGCGCGAGCCGCTGCCGGCCAAAAACCGGCTCAAGGTCGGGATCGTGCTTTTGGCGGCGGGCCGGTCGAGCCGCATGGGCGGGCCGAACAAACTGATGGCGCTGTTCGACGGTCAACCGCTGGTGCGCCGCACCACCGAACGCGCGCTCGCCTCGAAGGCTTCAGGCACGATTGTCGTCACCGGCCATCAGCGCGAGCGGGTCCGCGCGGCATTGTCGGGCCTCGACGTCACCTTCGCCGACAATCCCGATTTTGCCGATGGCCTGTCGACCTCGCTGAAGGCCGGTACTGCCTATCTCCCCGAGGACATCGCTGGTGCGATGATCGTTCTGGGAGACATGCCGGGTGTCGCGTCCGACGACCTTGACAGGCTCATCGATGCCTTCCGCCGGGCCGGCGGCAACTCAGTGGTCCGCGCCTCGCATGAAGGCAAACGCGGCAATCCGGTGCTCCTGCCGCGTTCGCTGTTCGCGGCCCTCGCCCATCTCGAAGGCGACACCGGCGCACGCCATCTGGTCGAGGCCGAGGGGCTCGATGTCATCGATGTCGAGATCGGCGAGGGCGCATCCGTCGACGTCGACACCCGAGAGGCGCTGGAAAGCGCAGGCGGCGTGCTGCAGGATTGACAAACCCGGCCTGTATTCCGCATGCCTTTCTGTATGGCATTCCCCACCTTGCTTCGCCGCCGCTTATCTCGCGCTTTCCTGGCCTTTCTGGCTGCAATCATATTTCCGATCGCTGCTCACGCTGATGCTCTCACGCTAAAACCGTTCAAGGACGATGTCTTCGCCTATCCGGCGACGCTCTCATCCGACAGCAACGGCGCCTACACGGTCCTCGACTACCGTGAGATGCGCGACATCAACCAGCGCGACGAGGTGCCGGAAAAGCGCGTGCATGCCCAGTACACCGACACCGGCGTGCGCAAGGTACAGCAGGATCTGCTGCTGAAGACGGACGCCGGCGATGTCAGGCATGTCGCCGTCGGCAAGACGCAAGGGGCCGCCGTCATCGTGCTCTATCTGCACGGGCAGGGCGGCAGCCGTAAGCAAGGCGTCGACGACTTCACCTTCGGCGGCAATTTCAACCGCCTCAAGAACCTGATGGCCGGCAATGGCGGGCTCTACATCTCTCCGGATTTTCCTGATTTCGGCGACAAGGGCGCAGCACAGGTCGCGGCCCTGATCGATCACTATGCCGAACAGTCCCCGGGCGCGAAAATCTTCGTCGCCTGCGGCTCGATGGGTGGAGCGCTGTGCTGGAAGCTTGCCGCACGCAAGGATACTGGCGGCCGCGTGAATGGACTGCTGCTGCTCGGATCGCTGTGGGACGAGGGCTTTCTCGCAAGTCCCGCCTTTAAGCGTCGCGTGCCAGTGTTCTTCGGCCAGGGCAGCCATGACGTGGTCTTTCCCGTGGCCAGCCAGGAAGCGTTCTTCCGCTCCATCCTTGCGAAATCAAAAACCTATCCGACCCGCTTCGTCCGCTTCGAAACCGGTACCCACGGCACGCCGATCCGCATGGTCGACTGGCGCGGCACGCTCAACTGGATGCTGTCGAAGGCGCCGTAAAGGCCAATGTGTGGACCGCTCTAAGGCGCGGTGTTGTAGTCGACAATGGTCTGCGGATTCTCCTTGCCGTCATAGGACGCGTCGACGTCATACTGAACCAGCGAAAAATCGCCGTTGCGGAACAGATACGTCCCGGCATCCGAAGCATCGCCGACGCCGCGCCATTTGTTGAACGTGGTGATCGTGTGGGCGTCCTGGTCATAGTCGGAATTGACCGCCCATCCTGTGGTCTGGAAGCCGATTACCGTTACACTCAACAGCTTGCCTTCGCTGTCATTATTCTCGTAGCGTATATCGGTCTGAGGTTCGGCGAACTGCAATTGCCTGACACCGTCCACCTCGTCGGTCATGTAATAGACCGAGCTTTCATTGTAGGCGGCGGCCGAGCAGGAGAAGTGGAATAGGCGGGTTTCCTTGTCCGGGTCGCCCGGCTGAGCATTCTTGTACTTGTATTTGATCGAAAAGACCTCCGGCTCATTGGCCAAAAGATCCTTGTCGCACTGGTCGCCATAGGTCGCGAGGAAGGCCTTCTTGGCCTGTTCCAGCGCGGTATCCTTCTTCGGCGGCGGCGGACCGTCGCCGCAGCTTGGCGGCAACGCCTCGTCGAGATCGGCGGCGGAGGGCTTCAGCGCGCCCTTGTCGATGAAGATCGGCTGGAAGGGTGGCGCCTGGATCTGGGCATTGACCTGGCGCAGCGTGTAGCAGCCGGCGAAAACCTTCGCTTCGCCCTTCTTGTCGGTTGCCTGGATGGCGACCGGGACGTTGTAATAGATGCTGCCCGCCGCGCCCTCGTCCGAAATCGGACCAGTCCTGACCTCCACCCTGTCGGTGCCGTCATAGCCCTTGACGAATGTATCGAAATCCTTTGCCGGCTTTGTATCGCTGTAGTAGCCCCAGGCGCGCGCGAATTCATGCCGGTTGATGGCGCTGTAGAGAGAGCGGACGACCGCATCCGCGCTCGACCGATCATCGACGTAGGGCGCTTCGGGTGTATCGCTGGCGGCCAATGCCGTCTGGCGTGTCGTGGCAAGGGAGAGAAGGGCAGTCGCTGCGAGAAGGGCGCGTCTCATCGGGAATCTCCGCTCGATAACGAAGATTCTACCATGGCGATTGCGGCGACGTGGTGACGCCGTGCGGCTTCAGCTTGAAGAATCGCGGTTGAGGGCGCTACGTCCTTCCGCGGCGTTCCTGCCGGACAGGAGATCTGACGTGACGATATCGATGTATGAGGCATCCGTGCCCGTGTTTTCAGCCAGGCTGAAGGCACTTTCCAGTGTGCTGGCGGCAGCCGAACAGAATGCGCTTGATCGCAAGATCGACCCGCAGGTGTTTTTGACGGCGCGGCTTGCGCCCGACATGTTCGCGCTGACCAGGCAGGTGCAGATCGCAACCGACCATGCCAAGGGCGCGCCGTCACGGCTGGCCGGCCGCGAAGTGCCGAAATACGAGGACAATGAAGCAAGCTTTGCCGAACTCGAAGCGAGGATCGCCAAGACGGTCGCCTATCTGGCGACTTTTTCGGCCGCCGATATCGACGGGTCGGATGACAGGATGATCGAGTTGAAGCTGGCGGGCCGGGAAACGACATTGCGCGGCATGCAGTATCTGCTGCATGTGGCCATGCCCAACTTCTATTTCCACCTCACCACCGCCTACGACATCCTTCGCCACAATGGCGTGCCGCTTGGCAAGGCGACGTTCCTGGGATCGCGTTGAGGAATCGAGATGTCCTGGATCGATCCGGGGCATCTCGCACCTGCTTAGCGGATGGACATTTCGCGGGCGATGCGCGGGAAATCGGCGGGCTTGACGCCGATGTCGGCACGCTCGGCATTGCTCATCGAATGAAGCAACGCGAGCGCCGCGCGATACCTCTGATGTTCCTGCGGGCGCGGCCGGGCGAACATTTCCGTGAAGAAACCCATGATTCAGGCTCCTGATTGGTCCTCCACGCCAGACAGTATAGGTGAATCGTGAAGATTGTGCATTGCAGCATTTGCATGCCTGCCATGCCCGGATGATTTTTTACAATTTTATTTCGGCCCCGATGAGACTTCTGCGCCGCGCCAGTCGTAGGCTTCGAAGCTGGCACATGGCCAGTTTTTCCTCGCCGTCCGGCCTGCATGAAGGTGCAGTCCGGCTTTTGTTTGGGGAGCATTGATCCTCGATAGCAATCCTCGCAACGGCTAAATTCGTTAAGACCGGTGGCATGTATTTTTAACGAGCCGGTTCTATGCTCGGTAATCCAGACAGTCAGGCAAGGGGAGGCTGACATCGCTACTAGCGCCAAGCGTGATTTCGCTTCGTTGCTCGACGACCTCTTCGTTGCCTCCGAAAAAGGCGATGGCAGCGAGGGCGAGGAGACCGGCGCGCGCCCATCCATCCCGTTCGACTATCTCTCGGTCGCCGATGAACTCCATTCCGGCCGCATCAAGGTATCCGCCGCGGAATATCGCGAGGCTGGTGTCGATCTGGCCAGCGAATTTGCCGCCTTGCTTGAACAGGCCAGGCTCGCCTTGGCTGGCGAAGAGCCGAAGCCGGAAGAAAAATTACCGCCAATCGATCCTGAATCGATTGCGGTCGAACTGGGATTGGATCAGCCCAAAGGCGTTGCCGATTTCGGTCGCATGCGCCGCAGCTTTGCTTTCGCCAATCATCCCGACCGCGTTGCCCCGCATTTGCGCCAGCGCGCCATGATCCGCATGCAGATCGCCAATATGCTGATCGACGAGGCCAAGCGCCGCGCCGTGGCCGCCGCACGCCGCTAACCGCCTCTGCTCACGCAAAAGTCGGCCCGGCGAGGCTTGGAGAGCGCCTCCGCTTTTCCTATAAGATGCGAATTCCTCTCCGCGCAGCCGCGCATACATTCCCTCCGGAGCAGAATTCCATGCACAAACGCCGTCTCGGTCGGACCGATCTTCTTGTTACCCAGATTTGCCTCGGTTCGATGACCTGGGGCCAGCAAAACACCGAGGCCGAGGGCCATGCCCAGATGGACCTGGCCTTCTCGCATGGCGTCAATTTCATCGATACCGCCGAACTCTATCCGATCCCGCCCAAGGCGGAGACGCAAGGGCGGACCGAGAAGATCATTGGCAGCTGGATGAAGGCCAAGGGCAATCGCGACAAGGTGATCCTTGCCTCAAAGGTTGTCGGTCGCACGGCCAATGCCTGGTTTCGCGGCGACCGGCCCTCGCAATTGGTGCGGGCCGATATCTTTGATGCCATCGACAAGTCGCTGGCCAAGCTCGGCACGGACTATCTCGACCTTTATCAAATCCATTGGCCGGAACGAGACATCCCCTGGGGTGCCAACCCAACGCGCATCGGGGCGGTGGCGCGGCGTGCCGATTCTGTCGGCGCACCAGTCGGCGAAACGCCGATCGCGGAGACGCTCGCGGTGTTCGAGGAACTGGTGAAGGCAGGAAAAATCCGCCATTTCGGCCTTTCGAACGAGAGTTCCTGGGGCGTGATGCGCTTCCTCGCAGAGGCCGGCAAAGAGATCGGTCCGCGCGTCGCCTCGATCCAGAACGCCTACAACCTCGTCAACCGCACCTTCGAGGTGAACCTCGCCGAGATTTGCGAGCGCGAAGGGGTGTCGCTGCTTGCCTATTCGCCGCTTGCACAGGGTTATCTGACCGGCAAATACGATCACGGTGCCCGCCCGCAGGGCTCGCGCTCGCAACTGTTCAATCGCGGTCAGCGTTATGAGACGCCCAATGCCGCCGAAGCGCAACTCGAATACAATGAACTGGCGCGCTCTTTCGGCCTGGAGCCGGCGCTGTTTGCCAA
Source organism: Mesorhizobium sp. B2-5-4 (assembly GCF_006441095.1). NCBI lineage: Bacteria > Pseudomonadati > Pseudomonadota > Alphaproteobacteria > Hyphomicrobiales > Phyllobacteriaceae > Mesorhizobium > Mesorhizobium sp. B2-5-4. Next base: position 255,576 of record NZ_VFUR01000004.1, read on the forward strand.
TGCCTATGTTTCGAGCCGGCCCTTCGTGACCTCCAACATCATCGGCGCGACAACCATTTCCCAACTGGAAATGGCGCTGTCCTCGGTGGATGTCGTCTGGACCGAAGAAATGCAGAAGGCGGTGGACACAGTTCACCAGAGGGTCGGCAATCCCTGTCCGTGACCGATCCCGGGCGCGGAATTGTCGAGTAACAGCAAAGGCATGGAGACAATGGTGGATTTCCCGATCGAGGCCGTGCGTGGAAAATTCCCCGCTCTCTCGCTGACCGACAAGGGTCGTCGCCGCATCTATCTCGACAATCCTGCCGGCACGCAGGTGCCGCAGGCTGTGGCCGACGCGGTGTCGCGCTGCCTGCTCACGACCAACGCCAATCTCGGCGGCCATTTTGAAACGACGATCGCGGCACAGCAGGTCGTTGACGAGGCGCATCAGGCGATGGCCGATTTCCTCGGTGCGGCGAGCCCGCAGGAAATCATCATCGGCGCCAACATGACGACGCTGACCTATCATATGTCGCGAACGCTCGGCCGCACGATGAAGCCCGGTGACGAAATCATCCTCACCCGCATGGACCATGAGGGCAATGTGTCGCCCTGGCTGCAACTGGCCGAGGACCTTGGCCTCGTCGTGCACTGGCTGCCGTTCGACGAAAAGACCTGGCAGGTCGAGGAGGTGATGCTGGCAAGTCTGTTGTCCGGGAAGACTCGGCTGGTAGCGTTGAACTACGCCAGCAATCTCACAGGCTCGATCAACAGGGTCAAATCCTTGACCCAACTTGCAAAAAACGCCGGAGCGCTGGTCTATGTCGATGCCGTGCAATTCGCGCCGCATGGCCTGATCGACGTGCAGGAGCTCGGCTGCGATTTTCTGATCTGCTCGGCCTACAAATTCTTCGGTCCGCATATGGGCATATTGTGGGGCCGGCGCGACGTTATCGATGGTCTGAAAGCCTATAAATGCCGCTGTTCCTCGAACGGACTGCCAGAGCGTTTCGAACTCGGCACGCCGCAGATCGAACTGATGGCCGGGCTCACCGCCGCGGTCGACTATTTTGCCGGACTCGGCACGTCGGCCGGCGAGGACGGGTCGAGAAGGCGCAGGATTGCCAAGGCGTTCGAAGTCTCCATCGCCTATGAAAACCCGCTGGCACAAAGGCTGATCGATGGGCTGTCCGACATTTCAGGCCTGTCCGTCCACGGCATCACCGATCCGAAACGGCTCGGCGATCGCGTGCCGACCGTCTCCTTCACCATGGACGGCATAGTGCCCGAAACGATCGTGAGGCAGATGAACGCCGAAAACATCTTCCTGTGGTCGGGCCACAACTATGCCTGGGAGATCGTCCACCAGCTCGGCATTCCTGCCGAGCAGGGCGTCGTGCGCATCGGCATCGCTCACTACAATACGGCGTCCGAAATCGACGAGACGCTTGAGAGCGTTCACCGGGTGATTGCTATGCTCAGGCAGCAACGCCCCTGACGCGAGCTTGCATTGTCACCGCGCCTTGCCGCCAAAACCGGTGAGGAAGGCGGTGAGATTGTCGCCGAGCCCGTCGCAGAGATAGCCGCCCTCCTGGACGATGACCGTCGGCAGGCCAAGCCCGGCGATCGCCTCGCCGATGCGCGAAAAGCCCGGCGTCGTCACCGAGAGCCCGCCGAACGGATCGCCTTCGAACGCGTCGAGGCCGAGCGCCACGACCAGCGCATCGGGAGAGAAGGCGCGGATACGCTGGAACGCAACGCCGAGCGCTTCCAAAAACGCCGCATCCGCGGATTTCCGCGGCAGCGGCAGGTTGAAATTGTAGCCAAGTCCCGGACCTTCACCGCGCTCGTGGGCGTGGCCCCAGAAGAACGGGTAGAACCGCACCGGATCGGCATGCAGCGACACCGTCAGCACATCAGGTCGCGCATAAAAAATGCCTTGCGTCCCGTTGCCGTGATGCAGGTCGACATCAAGGATCGCCACGCGGGCCGCCTGTTTGCGCAGTATTTGTGCCGCAACGGCTGAGTTGTTGATGAAGCAGAAGCCGCCGGCGACATCGGCAAAGGCGTGGTGGCCGGGCGGGCGGCACAATGCATAGGCGCCGGAAGCGCCTGCCATCACCGTTTCCGCCGCCTCGACCGCGCTCCAGGCGCTCCACAGTGCACTTTGCCATGTCTCGCCTGAGATTGGGCAAGCGGTGTCGGCCATGTGATATCCGGCCTGGCCGACGGCGGAGGCCGGATAGGAGCCGTTGCGGGCGATCGGGTGGATGTTGGGGATGACCTCGGCCGATGCGCCAGCGATGCGCTGCCAGCGTTCGAAAATATGTTCGAGGAAGTCGAGATATTCGGGTGTGTGCACCGCCGAGACCGGGCCGAGGCCGTGATCGCGCGGCCGCTCGATCGTGCAGCCGGCGGACTTTGCGCCGGCTAACAATCTTTCGACGCGTTCCGGTTTTTCCGGGTTCGGCTGCGCCGCGCCGCTGGAAAGAAAGGCCTTGGGGTCGTGTCGCTTCTGCTCCTGCGCATAGAAGGCTTTCATTCCTGCTCCCCATTTTCCGGCGCGTCGGCGAAGGCGAAAAAGGCCTCGCCGATGATTTTCTGCGTCTGCTCGTAACTCGACCAGGCAATGCCCAGCCTCTCGTAAAAGGCCTTGGCGCCCTCATTGTCGGTATCGACGGACAACCTGAGATAGACCCCGCCATGCTTGCGGCACTCGGCCGCCACGCGTCGCAGCAGGCGCTCGCCGATCTTGCGGCCACGGAACTGGTCCTCGACATAGAGGTCCTGCACATAGACGCCAGGCCGGCCCATCCATGTCGAGAAGATCGGGAAATGCAGGCAAAGTCCGGCGAATTCGCCATCGACTTCGGCGATCAGAGTCGAGAAGGCGGGCCTTTCGCCGAAGCCCCAGATTCTGAGATCGTCCGCCGTCGCGATGATTTCCTCCGGCGCACCGATATGGCTGCCAAGCTTCAGGATCGCCGCGTGGATGGTTTCGACATCATCGATGGTGCCGGAGCGGAGGAGGATCGCACTCATCATGGGCGCTGTGCTCGTCAAAACGCCACCCGGTCACCGCCCTTGAGCGCCAGCATGTCGCGCGCTTCCGCGGGTGTGGCAACCTCCAGCGAAAGCCCGTCAAGAATGCCACGGATGCGGCGCACCTGGTCGGCGTTGGATTTCGCCAGCTGGCGGCCATCATAGAGGCTGTCTTCCAGCCCGACGCGCACATTGCCGCCCATCGCGGCGGCAATCGAGATCAGCGGCATCTGGTTGCGCCCAGCGGCGAGCACCGAGAACTGGTAGCTGTCGCCGAACAATTTGTCGGCGATGCGCTTCATATGGATGAGGTTGTCCGGATCGGCGCCGATGCCGCCCAGGATCCCCAGCACGAACTGGATGAACAGCGGCCCCGACACCAGCCCCCGGTCGCGGAAATGCACCAGCGAATAGAGGTGGCCGACATCGTAGCACTCGAACTCGAAGCGGGTGCCGCAGCCTTTGCCCAGCCGCTCGAGAACACCCTCAATGTCGGCGAAGGTGTTCTTGAAGATGGTGTCGCGCGTGGCTTCGAGCAGCTGCGGCTCCCATTCGTGCTGCCATTCCCTTGGCTTTTCGAGCATCGGGAACAGCGCGAAATTCATCGAGCCCATGTTCAGCGAGCACATTTCAGGTTCAGCCCGCAGCGGTGCCGCGAGCCGCTGGTCGAGCGTCATCAGCGAGGAGCCGCCGGTGGTGATGTTGATCACCGCATCGGTCGCCTGCTTGATGCGCGGCAGGAACTGCATGAACACATCGGGATCGGCGGTCGGCCGCCCGTCTTTTGGGTCGCGGGCATGCAGATGCAGGATCGAGGCGCCGGCCTCGGCCGCCGCGATGGCGTCCGCGGCAATCTGGTCCGGCGTCACCGGCAAATAGGGCGACATCGACGGCGTGTGTACCGAGCCGGTAACGGCGCAGGTGATGATGACTTTACGCGGTGCCATTTGCTCTACCCCCGGCCTTCGACCGGCAGGTCTAGCTCGGAGGCCAGAACTTCAAGCGAGTCGCCGATGATGGAGATGATCTCGCCGACCTGCTCGCTGGTGACGATCATCGGCGGCGCCACCATGAAATTGTCGCCGTCGACGCCGCCCTTGACCCTGCGGCCATAGATGATCAGCCCACGCTCATAGGCGAGATCGAGTAGGCGCTGCGTGGCTTTTTTGCTCTGCTCGATAGGTTTCAGCGTATCGGGATCGGCGACCATTTCGGCGCCGGTAAGCAGCCCCTTGCCACGCACATCGGCAATGAACGGAAACCGCTTCGCAAGTGCCTTCAATCCGTCCATCAGCACGTCGCCCATGGCGGCAGCGTTGGCGATCAGGTCGAGCCGGTCCATTTCGCCCAGCACCGCAAGCCCGGCGGCGCAGGCGAGCGGATTGCCGGCATAGGTATGGCCATGCTGGAAGCCGCCGGTGGCGAGAAGCGGCTCGACTAGCCGCATCGGTGCGGCCAGCGCGCCGAGCGGCGCATAGCCCGACCCCAAGCCCTTCGACAGCGCGACGATATCAGGCTTGCAGTTCCAGTGGTCGCCGCCGAGGAATTTGCCGGTGCGGCCGGCACCGCTCATCACCTCGTCATGGATCAGCAGGATTCCGTAGCGGTCGCAGATCTCGCGGATGCGGGCGTAATAGCTGTCCGGCGCCACCAGGGCCGCGGTCGCGGCGCCGCCGATCGGCTCCATGATGAAGGCGACGACGCTTTCAGGACCTTCGGCGAGGATTTTTTCCTCCAGCATGTCGGCATAGCGGACGCCACGCTGCTCCATCGAGAGATTGTCGCGGTCGCGCCAGGCGGTCGGTGCCGGCACGGTCGGCATCACCCGCATCATCGGTGTGAAAGTCTCGGCCAGCGCGTCGTCGCCGGTGATCGAAAGCGAACCCAGCGTGCCGCCATGATAGGAAGGAAAGCGGGTGATCACCTTCCAGCGGCTCGCCTGGCCGGTCGCGACAGCCCATTGCCGCGCCAGCTTGATGCAGGATTCCGTCGCTTCGGAGCCGCCGGAGACGAAGAAGATGCGGTCCATGCCTTCCGGCAGCTTGCCGGCAAGTTCTCGCGCCAGTTCTTCCGCCGGCTCGTTTTCGAAATGCAGCCGGTAGGCGAAGGTGGCGCGGTCCATCTGCCGCTTCATCGCATCGAGCACATTGCGGTTGGAATGGCCGATATTGGCGACCATCGGGCCGCTCGATCCGTCGATGAAACGGCGGCCATCCTGCGTCCACATGTAGATACCTTCGGCACGGTCGATCAGCGGCCGGCGCAGGCTGGAGAGGTAGAACAAATGCGATTGGCGCCGGGCATCAATGTCTTGAACGGCAGGCTGGACTTTCGACATGTCAGGACTTTCCAAGATAGCGATCGAGGACATTCTGGGTAACCCGTTCGACCATCGGGTCTTGTCTTAGCAGACCGGCGACCCATTCGCAGCTTCCGGCATGGAACACCTCGCCCTTGCCGCGCGGAAAGTTGACGATCATGCCATTGCCGCGTTTGACCTTTTCGAGATTGGCGTCGCTCGCCGCGCCGAACAAAGTTTCGGCGGTGAAGCGGCCATCCTCATCGGTGAGGAACTGGTCCTCGACCGGGATGTCGGCGCTTTCCTCGACCTGGCTTGCCATGCCGACGGCCAGCACCTGCAAGCCATCGGGCGCACCGCTGGTCGGGGTCGGGTAGGGCAGGCCGCCGCGTATCTCGAAGTCGAGCCCGTCGACCTCATAGCCATAGACATGGCTGTCGGCGCCGAGCAGGTCGCCGTAATAGATGCCGGTGCCGGCGAAGGCCCAGTGCTCGGGCCGATAGACCGGAAAGCCGCGTACGCCACGTGGCGCGCAGCCACCCCAGCCGGCATAGACACCACGTGTGGCGTTGAGCCCGAAGGTCGCCGAACCCGGCCGGCCGATTTCGGGCGCTTCCCAGGAATTGGTGGCGCGTGTCACGTCGCCGCCGCGATAGGCGGGATCCTCGGCCCGGGCGCGGTATTTGTAGCAAACCTGCCGGAGGCCTTCGTCCTCCAGCCGGGTCTGCCACATGAAATTGCCGGCAAAGCGCGCCGCATGGCCGCCGCGCTCGACATAGAAGTCGACGGCATCGCGCATTTCCCAGGTCCAGTATTCGTCGTGGCCGACGAAGACTGCGCAGTCATATCCGTCGAGAATCTCGGGCGAAAAATGCAGATCGTGCTGGCTTGTCAGGTCGACATCGTAACCAGCCCCTTCGGCAAAGCGAAAAAAATGGCTGTCGTAGCTGGCCCAGCCCGACGAAGCGTATTTCTTCGAATGGCCGGTGGCGAGCGCCCATTCCATGTGCGGATAGCGCGGCGCGGTCTTCGGCGGCACCGCGACCTCCAACGGCACGCGCGGCGCATCCCGGGGCAGCACGACGAAGCCGCGGCACCAGGGGCGCTGCGTCGACACGATGGGCGAGTACTGGTTACGGTCGGGCCCGGTGATGCCCTGATAGTGGTTGGAGCCGCCCCAGGTGTTGTAGGCAAGCCAGGTCCCCGTCGCCGCCACCTGCAGAACACGGCCGGGTTTCTTGCCTGGCGGAGGGCTGACAATGAACAGATGGTGGGATCGGATCGGCTTGCCGTCGCGTCCGTCGGCGGTCAGGGTCACGCGGTAGGCGCCGGACGGCCAGTCGTTTTCCACACGGAATTCAAAGGAGGCTTCCCAGCCGCAGCCTTCTGCCGAGCATTGGTCCGGACTGTCCTGCCAGCGCGATGCGATGCCCGATTTCTCGAACGCCCTCGTCTCGGCGCCGCCGTCCCGAACGATCGTCATGCCGAAGGACGGAGCGGTGGAACTAACATGCAGCGTTACGGTTTCGCCGGCACGATACGAAAACCGATCACTGTAGCACCAGATCTCGCCGCGCTCGCCATCCATGCCCGGCCATTCGTAATAGTGACCGCGCACCGCGTGGCGGCGTTGCTCGGGCGTCAGCCCGAAATCGGGAAATTCGGTCGGCAGGTTGATCATGAAGCCCTAGCCCATCGGAGGCGCCATTTCGGCGATCCGCCGGCCAGGCGTCAAATAGAAACGATCATGCCAGCATTCGTTAGCCGCACCCTTGGCCGCGCTCAGCAAACGGACTATCTCAGAGGGCGGCGGCGGTTCCGCCACGGGGACAGGCATGCTCAGGGTGCAAAAGGTCAAGGTCGACGATATCTATGTGCCCACCGCGCGCAAGAAGACGCTGCACCCCGAAACCGTCCGGCATCTGGCCGAGGATATACTGGAAAACGGCATGAAGATGCCGATCCAGGTCCGCCATGACGGGAAGCGGCACATACTTGTCGAAGGACTGCATCGTCTGGAGGCCGCCAAATGGCTCGGCGAGTCAGAGATCGACGCCTATCTGGTGCAAGCCAAGCGCCACTGACGCGCAGTTTTTAGTCGACCGACAATGGCTGGCTGATCCTCGCCAGACAAATTTCCACAGATCGTGTCGGCCCGCGCCGTGTTCGCTCGTCCTTGGGCAGAACCGGAGGAGACCCGACATGTCCAGATCGACTTTTATCGCCATTCTTGCCTCGCTCGCAGCCTTGGTGGCCGCCTCGGGCCCAGCCAACACAGAGGAGTCAAAGCCTGCCATGACGACCGAAACGACAACACTGCCGAAGCCGCAAAAATCCGGCCTGCTGCCGATCAACGGCGTCAACTACTATTACGCCGTCTATGGCAAGGGTGAGCCGCTGCTTCTGCTGCATGGCGGCCTCGGCTCCTTCGATATGTTCGCGCCGATCCTGCCCAAGCTTGCCGAAAACCGCACCGTCATCGGCGTCGACCTGCAGGGGCACGGCCGCACGGCGCTTGGCGACCGGCCATTCAGTCTGCAGGCGCTCGGCGACGACATGGCCGGTATCGTCAAGGCACTCGGTTACGACAAGGTCGACGTCATGGGCTATTCGCTGGGCGGCGGCGTTGCCTTCCGCATGGCGGTCCAGCATCCCGAGGCTGTGCGCCGGCTGGTGCTTGTCTCGACAGGCTATGCGGCCGACGGCTTTTACGACGAGATGCGTCCGCAGCAGGCGCAGGTGAGCGCCGCCGCGGCGGCGTTCATGAAAGACACGCCGATGTACAAATCCTACGTCGCCGTCGCGCCGCATCCGGAAGACTTCCCGAAACTGCTCGACGCGCTCGGCAATTTCATGCGCCAGAACTACGACTTCTCGGCCGATGTTCCCAAGCTCAAGATGCCGGTCATGCTCGCTTACGGCGACAGCGATATGTACAAGCCCGAGCACGAGATCAAGTTCTACCAGATGCTCGGCGGCGGTCTGAAGGATGCCGGCTGGATGCGCGAGAACCTGTCGCAGAACCGTCTGGCGATCCTGCCCAACCGCACCCACTACGACGTCTTCTTCGCCCCGGAACTGACGGCCGCCGCGCTGCCGTTCCTCAACGGTGAGACCAAGGTGAAGAGCTGGGACGAGGTGGTCGGCGAAGCCGAATGACCCTCCACCGTCTCCGCCGGTCGTCTCCAGCGGGACGGCCGGCGAGTTGTTCAGGAAGCCTTGGCTCGGCGCGGCTGCCTCAGATGCTTGATGCCGCTCATCTCGACGAAGTTCGTCGCCGACTCCCAGAGATAGTCACCGTAGAGAAACGGCTCGAACGGCTCGGCGTCGTCCAACGGCAGAGGCGATATTTCCGCATCGACACGCGGCTCGTAGAAGAACGGTATAGAGAACCGCACCGTTTTCGGCGCAATGACCCGGTGCCGTGTCGCCCGCACGCGGCCGCTGGTCCAGTGTTCCAGCAACTGGCCGAAATTGACCGCCAGCGTGCCGTTGGCTGGAGGCACGTCGATCCATTCGCCGGCGAGGTTCTTCGCTTGCAAGCCCTCGACGTCGTCCTGCGCCAGCAAAGTGACGAAGCCTGAATCGGCATGTTCGCGGCCAATGATGGTGCGCGTCTCGCCCTTGTGGATCACCGAAAACTCCGGCCCGCCGGTATCGACGCCGGCATTGGCGTCACGCAGGGGATAGCGGATCAGGCGCAGCGTCGAGATGCCACCGTCGAAATAGGCATCGAAGATCAGTTCAGGCAGGCCAAGCCCGCGGGCGATCGACCGCATCAGCATGATGCCGACCGTCTCCATCGCGCGATAGTAGTCGGCTGCGGCGGTACGCCAGCCTGGCAGCGCATTTTCGGCCGGCAATGGTGTCGGCTCGCACAAGGGATCGTCGGAGGCTGACAGTCGCGCCGCGTCGGCAAGGTCCGGCCCCATGTCGATACCTTCCTTGTAGGAAACGGCATGCGGCTGCAGCGGAAACCAGCCGCGGTAGAAATTCTTCTTCGTGTGATCGAAATTCCAGCGCAGCAGTTTCTGCTTCTCGGCGTCGGGAAGCGAAAAGATGCGCAGCACTTGCGTGCGCTTGTCCGGCGTCAGCCAGTCATCGCCGGGAAAATCCCGAATCGCCATGAAACCGATGCCAGCCGCTGCGGCCATGATCCTGGCGTCGCAGCGGTCGCGGGCGGGCGAGGGCGGTCCGAACAGAGCCGCAATGCCGATTGTTTCGATGTCCGCTGTCATGACGGTCCTGCCACATCACGATAATCGATGAGCTTGTATCAAAGCTTTTCAATTGACCCAATCGGCCTCGCCGCTACCTTGCCGCCCGTTCACTCCACCAATGGATCCAGACGATGGCAAAATATGAGGGCGGATGCCTGTGCAGGGCGGTGCGCTACCGCACCGACGCTGACCCCATCAACGAGCGCATCTGTCATTGCCGGCTCTGCCAGAAGGCGATTGGCGCGGCCTTCAATGCGCGCGTTCTGTTCCGCATCGATGATGTGACGGTCGAGGGTCCGTTGGCCACGGTCAACACCTCGCCGGATCTCAAGCGTGGTTTTTGCCCGAACTGCGGAACGACGATGTTTTCGCGGCGCGATTCCGCCGGCATCATCGGCCTTACGACCGGTTCGCTCGACGACCCGTCGCTGTTCAGGCCCCAGATGCATATCTGGACCACCTCGAAACAGCCCTGGGTGATGCTGGACGACGGCCTGCCGCGATATGAAGGCGCTCCGCCGGCCTAGGCTTCCTCCTTCCCCTCGCCAGGAGGACGTGCCCCAGGATGACCAAAAATAGTCCAAAGAGACACGCGATAGCCGGCAAAGCGTCATTGGCGGGCCATCTTTGTCGCCCTATCTAAGCGTCGCGGGCCCGGCATTCGAGGAGACGACGGATGAACGACAGCATCAGCACCCTGGACGAGCTTTTGAGCGACCCGATGGTCCTGCTTGTGATGGAGCGTGACCGTGTGCGCCCGGAACAGGTGCGCATGCTGCTCGAACGGGCTCGCCGGCCATCCGCGGAGGAGCCTGTCGTGCCGCCCGCGCATGTAATTGCCAGGACCTGCCAGAAACTTTGGCTTTGCCCGTAATCGTCTTGCCAACCTCCACCCATGGAGCATCGCCGGCCCTTCGGGCCGGTTTGAACCGTGCGCGTCTGACGCGGCGGCGCCAGCTTACAAATCCGTAAATTGATTCTACGCTACATGACGATATGGCTTGCCGGGCACCGATCGCCGTCGATGCCTTCGCTAGTCCGATCCCTCCCGCATGGAGCCCGACATGGCTGATATCTGCACGCAAGGCGTCGACACGGGCTTTGTCGGCCTTGGATTTGCCAAGGTCGCATTCCTCGGCCTGGTGCAAGGCATCACAGAACTGCTGCCGATTTCCTCGACCGCCCATATGCGCATCGTGCCGGCCGTGCTTGGATGGCAGGATCCGGGCTCCGCTTTCTCCGCCGCCATGCAACTGGCGGCCCTTGCCGCCGTGGTCAGCTATTTCTGGGGCGACGTAAGGGATCTTTTGTTCGGGTCATTCGCCGCCCTCGCGCGCAGCGATTTTGCCGACCGGCATTTCCGTCTGGCGCTGTGGATCGTGCTGGCGACAGTCCCCATCATCATCGCCGGCGTGGCGCTCTCGGGCGTTCTCAACACCTGCAATTCGCCGTTGCGCAGCCTGACCGTGATTGGCTGGGCCTGCATCGCCATGGCGGTCCTACTGGGGTTCGCGGAAATCTTTGCCCGCCATCGGCGCACCATGGCCGACGCGTCGCGGGCCGATGCATTGCTGGTCGGCGTAGCGCAGATCGGTGCCTTGATACCCGGCGTTTCCCGTTCCGGCTCGACCCTGACGGCGGCACTAGGGCTTGGCTTCAAGCGGGCGGAGGCGGCCCGTTTCTCGTTCCTGCTCGGGCTGCCGGCCATCGCGCTTGCCGGCCTCAAGGAATTATGGGAGCTGCACAAGGTGCATCTCGATGCCCATGGATGGTCGGTTCTCGGCCTGGGACTGCTCGTGGCTTCGATATCGGCCTTTTTCGCCATCTGGGGCCTGATGCGCGTGCTGGAACGCTTCTCCGCATGGCCCTTCGTCATCTATCGCGGCGTGCTCGGGGTCGTCCTGCTGGTGGGCGTGGCGATGGGGTGGCTTGTCTAGGCTGGACCCGCACGCTTCCGGTGTTGCACGGCTGCAACCGCCAGGAGAGCATCAACCCATGCCCGAAGATGTGATAGGACGCCTTCATTGACTCCCGGCAATATCCGCCCTTAACGTTCTGTTAACAAAACAGATGGGCGGGGCCGGATGGCATCCTCGATGGGTTGGCGCCGGAAGGCGAAGGGGCTGGGGCTTGCGATTGGCCTGATTGCTTTCTGTTCGGCGGCGAGTTCCGCCTACGCGGCTCCCGTCTCCATGGTTATCGGCGGCTCGACTTCCCAGCCGATCGGCCACTATGATTTTTGCAAGATCCATTCCGCCGAGTGCTCGATCCGTTCGCCCGACAGCGAGCCGGCACGCTTGACCGCCAGGCTGTCGCGGGAGATCAGCGCCGTAAACCTTTCGGTCAACGCGCGCGTCAAGCCGATGAGCGACATGGACAATTACGGCAAGGAGGAATGGTGGGCCTATCCGGACAATGGCTTCGGCGATTGCGAGGATTACGCGCTGGAAAAGCGGCGTGAGCTCAACAGCCTGGGCATTGCCATAGCCAATCTTCTGATGACGGTGGTTCGCAAGCCGGACGGCGAAGGCCATGCCGTGCTGACGGTGCGTACCGACAAGGGCGACTTCATCCTCGACAACCTTGTCGACAAGGTTCGTCTCTGGAACCAGACGCCGTATCGTTATCTGAAAAGGCAGGCGAGCGACGACACCGGGCACTGGGTCTCCATTCTTGCCGGCGAAGAGAAGCTGGTCAGCGCCGTCAAATAGCCGCCGCGGGCCGTCCGGGCCGTAGTCCACGCCCCTCAAGCAAATCCTTCATCGTACCGGCAAGCGGTGCTATCCACGACAGTTCGTTGGAACCGACAATCCGGAACGCGCATGGATTTTTTGACACTCCTGCATTCGGCACCCTTGTTGCTGGCCCTGCTCAAGGCCGCGTTGCCGCACGCGGTCGCCACGACGGTGGCATTCGGCCAGTGGTTCGCTTCGGTGCCGCCGTGCCGTGACGTCGCCTTCGAGGCGGCGAGCTTTCTCGTCTGCGAGGTCGATCCAAAGCTATATTCGATCGAACTGTTCTGGAAAGACCCGGCGGGCAAGCCTTTTCAATCGTTGCACAATCTCGACGACGCCCAGCGCACGGCCGGACGTACCATGCTGTTTGCCATCAATGCCGGCATGTATCATCCCGACCTCAGGCCGGTCGGCCTCTATGTCGAACGCGGCCAGGAAATGGCCGGTGTGAAGACGGGATCGGGCAGCGGCAATTTTTCGCTGCAGCCGAATGGCATCTTCTACATCGGCGGCGGCAAGGCCGTGGTCCGGGCGACCAGGGACTTTGTCAGGCAGCGGCCAGCGACCGACTATGCGACCCAATCAGGGCCAATGCTGGTGATCGACGGCCAGCTTCACCCGAAATTCCGGTCTGACGGCACGTCGCGCAAAAGCCGCGACGGCGTCGGGGTGCGAAAGGATGGGATTGCCGTCTTTGCCATTTCGAACGGCACGGTGACGTTCCATGCCTTCGCCCGCCTGTTTCGTGACGCGCTCGGCTGCGACAACGCGCTCTTTCTCGACGGCACGATATCGAGCCTGCTCGCTCCGGCCATCGGCCGCAACGACGACTACTGGAACCTGGGGCCGATGATCGGCGTCTTCAGGAGGCGCTGATGCTTGGCGCCCTCGATCGCGATACGCGCTAAGCCCGTTTATCGCGCCTGCCTCGCAGCCTGATGACAATTACGGCGATGATGATCGCCGCCACCATGGCCGCGATCACCGCCAGGCCGAACAGGCTGGTCGCGTCGAGTTCGGGCAGATTGTCGGCCCCTTTCGCCACCAGCCATCCAGGCGACAGCACGACCGGCGCCCAGACGATCGCCGACAGGATGTTGGCGATCTGGAAGCGGCGCCTGTTCATCCCCATCATGCCCGCTACCAGCGGCACGGTGGCACGCACCGGACCGAAGAAGCGGCCGACGAAAACCGCGGCGAAACCGTAGCGATGGAAGAACAGGCGCGCCCTGGCGATCTCGCGGCGATAGCGGTTGAGCGGCCATTTGTGGACGACGCCGCGCCCGAGCCATTTGCCGAGAAAATAGGAGATGGTGTCGCCGAGCGTCGCACCGATCATCGCGGCGAGGAGAACCGGCAGCGGCTGGACGATACCGGCGCCCACCAGGCCGCCGACGATGATCAGCACCGTGGTGCCGGGCAACAGGATGCCGACCAGCACCAGCGATTCGCCGAAGGCCAGCAATCCGACCACGAGGCCCGCCCAGGCCTGATGGTTCTCGATGAAACAAACGCTCTGGTCGATGAATGACTGCACGCAAGCTCCCTTTTGAAAGTGTTCCTCAGCTGCCGCTGTCGAGCAGGCTCCTGAGTTCGTCGAGCTTGTCGTTGACGAGCCAGCCGCGTGGCCCGGCGCCTTGTCAGGAATCTTGGGAACGCCGGCGCAAACGCCGCATACCGTTCTCAACAGCCACATCATGGCACTGTCAAGGCTTGGCCGGACCGCTGCCGGCGGCTGTCTGAAAGGGGCCACAACTATGGTAAAAAACTTGATTCAATCTTTATTGGTAATTTCTCGTTCATAACTCGTCTGGTTGTCCGTCGGCCGTCGCCTTCGGTCTGTTGTGTTTTGAGTACAGGTCCAGATGCGGTTACCAGGCGTCATCAGTTTCGTGATCGCATCGCTGTGCCTTGCCGGCTGTTCGTCGACATCGGGCATGGATGCGCTCGACATGCAGAAGCCATCCAGTGAAACCACCAGTTCGGTTGTCCGGCCAAGCGCGCCGATCGCATCCGTTCCGCGGGCCAAGGCAAACGCGGCGCGCAATCGGGTCGAGGTTGCGCCCGAGGACGACACCGCTCGGCCCTTTGGCCTGGCGGAGGAAGAGACGGTGGCGTTTCCCGCAGCCGAACTGCCCGACAGCGTCGAGCCGCCGATCGAGGAGGCTGCCCTGGTGTCGCCGCCGAAGCTGTTGTCGCGGGCGGCACCGCCCATGCTGGCCGGACCGGTCACGCGCTACGGCTTCCGCGATGCCAAGCCGATCAATTTCGGCCGCTCGTCGCCCCGTCACCTTGCCGTGCACGGTGTCGACGTGTCGCGCTGGCAAGGCAACGTGAACTGGGAGAAGCTGCGCGCCCAGGGTGCCAACTTCGCCTACATCAAAGCGACCGACGGCGGCGACCATCTCGACCCGATGTTCGCCAGGAACTGGCGCGGCGCCGACGCCGCCGGCCTCAAGCGCGGCGCCTATCATTTCTTCTACTGGTGCCGCACCGCCGGCGAGCAGGCCGACTGGTTCATCCGCAACGTACCCAAGGTCGAGGGCGCGCTGCCGCCGGTGATCGACGTAGAGTGGAACGGCGACTCCAGTTGCCAGCGGCGCCCGTCGCGCGAAAAGGTGCTGGAGAAGATGCAGGTGTTCATGGACAAGCTGGAACGCCACTACGGCCAGCGGCCGATCATCTACACAGCGCCGGATTTCTACCGAGACAACCTTCAGGGCGCCTTCCCGGACTACCCGTTCTGGCTGCGCGCTGTGGCCCGGCACCCGTCAAAGGTCTATCCCGATCGCAAGTGGCTGTTCTGGCAGTATTCCGGCTCCGGCCTGTCGCATGGTGTAACCGGCCGCATCGATCTCAACGTCTTCCATGGCGATGAGCGGCAATGGCGCGCCTGGGCCGGCGGCGGCGGCCGGCAGATGATGGCTGACTCGGACTAGGACGGGATACCGTCCGCCGCCCAGGCGCTCATTCCCGGCCTATCGGAACTGATTGCTCCCGCTGTGCTTTTCCTCGCTCAGCCGCAGCTTCGTCCTCAGGCTCATGATCTCGGCGATGGCGGCATCGATCATGGCGAGAAGCGTTAGCGTGTCGTGCTGGGTTGGGTCGGCCCTGACATAGGCGAGCTGGTTCACGATATCGGGTTCGTCGTCGGCTTTGTCACTCATGCGCATCGTCCCGGCTGTTGTGTTCCTGGATTTTATCCGATCGGGTCGATCGTCAAGTAGCCCTTTATCACGTCATCGTGCGGATGGCCTTGCCGGCGTTCATTTCCAACCTTGCGAATGGACAAGACATTTCCGTTGCCGTGCTGTCTATATGCGGGCTGCTGCACTCTTGGTCTTCGGAGGGACGAGTTGGAGCTCAAATTTCTATTGGTGGGCTTTGCCTGCACGGTCGCCGGCATGCTGTCGATCGTCACCTTCCTGAAATGGCGAGAGGTCAAGGCGGCCAGCCGCTGGTTGCCGACGCCTGGAAAGATCGTCTCGTCGCGCGTCGAGGCGCGCGAGGTGACGAGCTCCGGCACTGGCTCGGAAAGCAGCACTTCGACCGAGATCCGCAATTTCCCGGCTATCACCTATGAGTACAAGGTGGGCGGCAAGACATTTCAAAGTTCGCACTACAGCGTGCAGGAGAACCTCGGAAATTTCGAAGTCGCCGAAACCCTTGCGCGGTTTCCGCGCGGCGCGGCGGTAACCGTGTTCTATGACCCGTCCAGCCCGGTCAAGGCCGTGATCGAGCGCACCATGCCGGACGGTGCCTTCAAGTTCATGATCCAGCTTTCGGCGGGGCTGGTGGTCGGTGCGCTGGTGCTGGTGTTTTCCGTCGGTGGCGTGCTGGAGGCAATCGGGCCGCATTTGCCCAAGCCGCGGAACCTTGGTGCCGCGGCATTCCTGCTGTTCATGGGTCTTTTTGTGCTGCGCATGGGCTTTGCCCAGAAATCGATGGCCGGGCAGGCGACAAAATGGCCGACCACCGCCGGCCGTATCGATGCGTCCGGCCTGCAGGCGATCAAGATCCGCGACCGGTTCGAACGCGTGGGATACCGGCCTTGGCGCACTGTCTTCAAATCCCGCATCATCTACAGCTATGGTGTCGCCGGACAGCGCTACAGCGCCGATCGTGTCGCTTTCGGCGCCAGCGTGACGGCCTCGCTGCCCGGCCTCGTCGGCGGTCAGGCGAGGCGGTATGTCGAGGGCGGCAAGGTCGACGTGCACTATGACCCCGCCAATCCCGCCTCGGCGGTGCTCGAATGCCGGGTGCGCGGGCTCTGGCTGCTGTGGGTCTGTTCGGCAGGCTTTCTCGGCGGCGCGGCGTTGCTGGTAGGGCTGGTCTGAGTGTCGCCGCCTTCAGCAGCGGACGAGAGGTCCGCTGTCGAATCCCCGCCAGGTCAACCGCACCGTCGCGCCATCTCTTTGGATATGGATGATGCGCGAAAATGGTTCGTCAAGCGATGGGTCCTCGCCATAACACTGGCTGGCGCGAACGAGCCAACCGGTGGCGGTTCTGCGGAAGCTCGCGTGCTCGCAGCCGAGGTTGGGAAACGACAGGGCCGACTGATCCACCGTGAAGACAGTCTGGCGCTGGACGTCTGCGGTCGCATGGCAGTTCAACCTGTCCCTGGACCACGTCCCGACATAGGGCGCGGCCGCTGCGGCCGGCACAATCGTAGTTGCGGAGATCGCTATGATCATTGCCAAACGCTGCATCTTTGTCCCCTGGGCTGCTGTGTTCGATCATACAGATTGCGGGTTTGCGTGGGGCAAGTTTTCGATCGAGGTGCGATAGACACAGCGGTTCCGGATTTCGTTTACGGTTTTGCACGGATGATGCGATACTGTGCAGCCGGCACGCAGCCGGCCCTGCTTCACAACGCTTTCCCCGAGATTTCGATGATCATTCGCAAACTGGCCTTTGTTGTCCTGGGTTCGCTCGGGCTCATGCAAGCGGCGAGCGCCAAGGAATGCCTCCTGAGCCATGCCACCTATCGGGAGCCACGTTCGGGCGCGGTCATGCAATTCCGGCCGCTCGACAACGAACCGGCGGCACTGACGGCGCAGGTGTTCTCGCTGGCCGTGCCTCATACCGGCATAAGCCTGCCGGCCGACATCACCTGGACCAACGGCAAAAATTCATTTCCGCTCGGCACCATCCGCCACCCCTGCACCGACGACGACCGCGAAGCGGGTCTGGAGGACGGCAGCGGGCTTTGCCGGATATGGGACGGGCAGATTTATGCCCTGACTGGAGGCGGCGCCGAGCAGCTGAATTCGCGCGAAGCGACACCGGCCCCGAAAGGGCTATTGCTGCCGCAGTTCGGTGCGATGTTCAGCGAATGGCCCGACTTCTCCAACGCCAACCCCGACGGCTCGGCCTGGGATGCCTTTGCCTTGACGGGATGCACCGATGAATAGCGCGATGAGACTGATCAGCTTGACCTTCGCCCTGCTTGCGTCCGGATCGATTCCCGCTGTGGCGGGCGAATCGGCGCCGTCGCGCCCGCCCATCGACAAATGCGTTTGGGAAAGGCTGACGGACAAAAATATCGGGCTCGCCGCCTGGGTGCAGCGCTGTGATTTTGGCTTCCGCCAGATTCATTTCGAATTCGTCGGCAATGCGCTCGCCATCAAGTACAGCGATGGCGGCGCAGCCGATCCGCTTGTCGAGGTTTTCGACATCCAGTCTGGCAAAACCGCCGAAGCCGTCTTGCAGCGTCTGTTTCTTGAAAAGACCGACAAGGCCGTCAGCGCCCGCTGTGTGCTGACGCCTTACACCGAGGGCACCGTGCCCGCCGGCGTCAAGCGCTACACGTTCAGCCCCGACGCCGCCTATGCGAAAGAGCTGAAGGCGAAGGCCGATCCTAACGAGGTCCCCGACCCGCCCTGCGGCGACTGGGGCGAAATACCAGACGGGATCCAGTATTTCGAGGTGCCGGCAGGTGAGGGGCGCAAGCTGCTGTTTGTCCGCGTCGGTCAGGACGAGCCGTTGTTTGATGAGCAGACGTTGCGGGTTTTGCCGTAGAGGAGCCACGTCAAACCTCCTTCAGCTCGACTCCGAGAACCGACTCCCCCATATGATATCCTTGTCACAGGAGATGGGATTTGATCTCGTCGCTCCGCGTGGTCTTTGGCTTGTTCGCGGTATTCAAGGCCGGCCTGAGAGAGCCGGTCTTGGTATTTTCAAAGGATGCTACATAAAGACATACTTATATTTTTGTGCCGTTTTTGTTCTTTTTACCATTTCGGCCCGATCTTGCGACCGGGCCGACCATGTTACAGTGGTTTAGGAGACTCAAGATTTCTCAGCTGCACCCGCTCGTGGCACCGCACGTGTCGCACTTCTCGCAAGTTCCATTCCGCACCATGGTAAAGTTCTGGCACTCGGAGCAGGAATTGCCGGTGTAGCCCTGGAGCAGCGACTTGGCGCGGCGGTCGGCGGCGAGTTTCTTCGCTTCGGCCGCTTCATGGGCCGCCGTATCGGTGAACAGCGCCGCAGTGGTATCGGTCGAGGCATCGGAGGCCGCCTCCTCGAAGGCGATGTCTTCCGCCAGTTCCTTGGCCCGCTCCTCATAGTCGCGCTTGTAGGCGACCGCCTCGTCGGTTGCGGGCTTCAGCGCCAGCACGTTGGAGCCGGAGAAGGCTGTCGGCGCCGAACGGGCAGGGATGCCGGAGGGGCCGGCAAAACCCTTCGGCTCGTTGCCGCTCGCCCTCGACACCAGCTTTACCGGCGAGCCGCGGGTCAGGCCCTTGGAGACGGCGTCGGTCTTGCCTTCGCTGATGCCGCGGCCAAGTGCGGTGTTGGAGAAGTCCGACTGGTCGACATGGGCGAGATCGTTGCGGCCGAGATAGGAGATGGCGAGCTCCCTGAACACGTAGTCGAGGATTGACGTCGCGCTCTTGATGGCATCGTTGCCGATGACCATGCCGGCCGGCTCGAACTTGGTGAAGGTGAAGGCGTGCACATATTCGTCGAGCGGCACGCCATATTGCAGGCCGAGCGAGATCGCGATGGCGAAGTTGTTGAGAAGGCCACGCAGCGTGGCACCCTCCTTGTTCATGTCGATGAAGATCTCGCCGAGACGGCCATCGTCATATTCGCCGGTGCGCAGGAAGATGGTGTTGCCACCGATCTTGGCCTTCTGCGTGTAACCCTTGCGGCGGCCGGGCAGCTTCTCCTGCTCGCGCGACACGCGTTCGATGATGCGTTCGACGATGCGCTCGGTGATCTGCGCCGCGCGCGCCGCAGCCGGTGCCTGGATCAGCTGCTCGATCGCATCGTCCTCATCCTCTTCGCCATCGGCGAGCAGCGAGGCATTCAGCGGCTGCGACAGCTTCGAGCCGTCGCGGTAGAGCGCGTTCGCCTTCAGCGCCAGCTTCCACGACAGCATGTAGGCGTTCTTGGCATCCTCCACCGTCGCGTCGTTCGGCATGTTGATGGTCTTGGAGATGGCGCCGGAAATGAAGGGTTGGGCGGCCGCCATCATCTGGATGTGGCTGTTGATCGACAGCGAGCGCTTGCCGATCTTGCCGCACGGGCTGGCGCAGTCGAACACGGGGAGGTGTTCGGCCTTGAGGAAGGGCGCGCCTTCCAGCGTCATCGCACCACAGACATGGATGTTGGCGGCCTCGATATCCTTCCGGGAGAAACCCAGCGCCGGCAGCATTTCGAACGAGAAGTCGTTGAGCTGCTCGTCGGTGAAGCCAAAAGTCTCCTTCACCCAGTCGGCGCCGAGCGTCCACTGGTTGAAGACGAACTTGATGTCGAAGGCCGACTTCAGCGCGGCGTTGAGCGCCGCGATCTTGTCGTCGGTGAAGCCCTTGGCCTTGAGCGAGCCGGGGTTGACGGCCGGCGCCTGGTTGAGATTGCCGTGGCCGACCGCATAGGCCTCGATCTCGGCGATCTGGCTCTCGGAATAGCCCAACGTGCGCAGCGCCTCCGGCACGGCGCGGTTGATGATCTTGAAATAGCCGCCGCCGGCGAGCTTCTTGAACTTCACCAGGGCGAAGTCGGGCTCAATGCCGGTGGTGTCGCAATCCATGACCAGGCCGATCGTGCCGGTGGGCGCGATCACGGTAGCCTGCGCGTTGCGGTAGCCATGCTCCTCGCCAAGCTCGATGGCACGGTCCCATGCGGCCTTGGCATGGGTCGCCAAATCCTGCTGCTTCAGATCCGACGCCACGAGAGGCACCGGATTGACGGCGAGCTTTTCGTAACCGTCCTTGTCGCCATAGGCGGCGCGGCGATGATTGCGCATGACGCGCAGCATATTCTGGGCGTTACGGTCATAGTCGGGGAAGGCGCCGAGCTCGGAAGCCATTTCCGCCGAGGTGGAGTAGGCGACGCCGGTCATGATAGCGGTCAGCGCGGCGCAGATGGCGCGGCCCTCGTCGGAATCGTAGGGAATGCCCGAAGTCATCAGCAGGCCGCCGATATTGGCATAGCCGAGGCCCAGCGTGCGGTAGTCGTAGGAGAGCTTGGCAATCTCCTTTGACGGGAACTGCGCCATCATCACCGAGATTTCCAGCACCATGGTCCACAGCCGCACCGTGTGCTCGTAGGCTGCGATATCGATCGTGCCGTCGGCATTGCGATAGGGGAGCAGGTTGATCGAGGCGAGGTTGCAGGCCGTGTCGTCGAGGAACATGTATTCCGAGCATGGGTTGGAGGCCCGGATCGCACCGGCCGAAGCGCAGGTGTGCCAGTCGTTCATCGTCGTGTTGAAATGCAGACCGGGATCAGCCGAAGCCCAGGCGGCGTAGCCGATCTTTTCCCAGAGGTCCCGCGCCTTCAGCGTCTTCAAGACCTTGCCGTCCTTGCGGGCGGTCAGGTGCCAGTCGGCGTCGGTCTCGACGGCGCGCAGGAAGTTGTCCTTCAGCGACACCGAATTGTTGGAGTTCTGGCCCGAGACCGTCAGGTAGGCGTCAGAATCCCAGTCGGTGTCGTAGGTCTTGAACGACATCGACTTGTAGCCCTGCTTGGCGAACTGAATGACGCGGTAGATGTAGTTTTCTGGCACCGCCGATTTCTTGGCCGCCTTGATTTCGCGCTTCAGCGCCGTGTTGACGGCCGGATCGAAGCAGTCGTCGTCATGGCCTTCGCAATTGACGCAGGCCTTCATGATCGCTTCGAGGTGCTTCTTGACGATCTTGGAGCCGGTCACCAGCGAGGCGACCTTCTGCTCTTCATTGACCTTCCAGTCGATGAATTCCTCGATGTCGGGGTGGTCGGCGTCGACGATGACCATTTTCGCCGCGCGGCGCGTCGTGCCGCCCGACTTGATGGCGCCCGCGGCGCGGTCGCCGATCTTGAGGAAGCTCATCAGGCCGGACGAGCGGCCGCCGCCGGACAGCTTTTCGCCTTCGCCGCGCAGCAGCGAGAAGTTCGAGCCGGTGCCGGAGCCATATTTGAACAAGCGCGCCTCGCGCACCCACAGATCCATGATGCCGCCCTCGTTGACGAGGTCGTCCTGCACGCCCTGGATGAAGCAGGCATGCGGCTGCGGATGCTCATACGAGGATTTCGACTTCGTCAGCTTGCCGGTGAAGGGGTCGACATAGAAATGGCCCTGGCTCGGGCCGTCGATGCCGTAGGCCCAGTGCAGGCCGGTGTTGAACCATTGCGGCGAGTTCGGCGCGACGCGCTGCGTCGCCAGCATATAGGCAAGCTCGTCGCGGAAGGCGCGCGCGTCTTCCTCCGACGCCTTGAAGTAGCCGCCCTTCCAGCCCCAATAGGTCCAGGTGCCGGCCAGCCGGTCGAAGACCTGACGGGCGTCGATCTCGGAACCATAGCGCTCGGCCTCGGGCAGCTTGGCGAGCTCCGCCTCATCGGCGACGGAGCGCCACAGGAAGGAGGGGACGTCGTTCTCCTCGACCTTCTTCAGGCGCGCGGGAACGCCGGCCTTGCGAAAATATTTTTGGGCCAGGATGTCGGCGGCGACCTGGGAAAACTGCGCCGGCACGTCGATGTTGTCCAAGCGGAACACCACCGAGCCATCCGGATTCTTGATCTCGGAAAGCGCCTTGCGGAATTCGATCTCCGCATAAGCGGCCCCTTCTTGGCCTGCATGTCCTGGCTTGGTGAAACGACGCTCGATGCGCATTGGTCCGGTCCCTTTTGTCTACATATAGCGCTTTCATCGGGGATTTCTGCCCCCAAAAGACGAAACGCGCAGTCCGCCGTTTGCCGGCATCGCGAACAATGCCGGCATCTCCTCTTCGCAGGCGCGGCCACGCACACGACAAAACGCCTTGCCGGGCGTTTGCCGAGGCTGCCAACCGACCCCGCGGGTCCCTCAAAACTGAATTTTTCGATTCCCTCACCCGAGGGAAGTTCACACTATCTAGCGTCGAACCTAGCTGCAAACACTAAATATAGTATTAACAGACAATTTATTCCAGTCCGACAATTCTCCCTTTCGTCGCCCCACCACCCACGATCCCAACGCTTCCGCCGGCCTCGTAAACGGGCGGAAATGCGGGCAAAACGCACATAATCCGGGAAAAAGACCGGGCTCAGAACTTTCCGGTCGCGCTCTCAACAGGAGCGCATGGCCTATAAAAGGCGACTCGTTTCGAGCCGTCAAGGATTCGTTTGCGTAGCTTTTGTGACCCCAACATCTTGTGTGTCACACATGTGGATAACGGGGATAGAATTGACCGCTTGCGGCGGCCATTTTCCGGCGGCAGGCACACGCGATCACCCAGTCCGCGATACGCGGGCTGCGTAAAGACTGTCCCGCAGGCAGCAAAAGCCTGCAAGCCGGTGCGCAGGGCGTCAGCCGTAGTGCAGCTTCGGCTTGGGCTCGGTACCGGTGAACTGTACGCCGATCCGGTCGTTGCGGCGCCAGCGAACCTCGCAGCGATAGGCGACGCCGTCGAGCGGCACATAAAGAAGGAAATGGTCGGGAACCCGAGCTTCGAGCGGCATTTTCAGTTCGGCGCCGTCCGCATGCTGGTTGCGGACCGTGCAACCGACTTCTGAATTCTGGATTCCGGTGATGATCGTTCCACCTTTGAGCACGCGCGGCCGATGCTCGCGCTTTGGCTCGCCGGGATCTTGCTGAAGTGGGTCTGCGGGATTCGTCATCGATCAAACCAGGAGTGACCGATTCTTAGCGAAGAAAAATTAGCAAACCATTGCGGCATAGCACAAGGTTGTGAATCCGCCATGATACACGCAAAAGGCGTCTATCAGGAGAACCTGCGCGGGTCGGCACAGAAATAGGCGATGATCTGACAGAGGTCGGGCTCATTGACCATGCGCACGGCTTCGCTGGAACTGACCCATTTGCGGGTGCGGGAGTGCTTTTCCTTCCAGCGGTCCGCGATCTTGCCGACGTGCAGCGGAAACACCAGCACCTCGCAAGGCACTTCTTCGCCCGAAGCCAGCACCTTGGCATAGAAGTAACGGCCGGCTTCGAGATGGGAGATGTTGCCGCGCAAACCGGCTTCCTCGGCGGCCTCGCGCGCGGCCGCTTCGCAGAGCGGCTCCCTGGCTTCCGGCCAGCCTTTCGGCAACACCCACCGACCAGTGTCGCGGCTGGTGATCAGCATGACCTCGACGCCATCCCCAGTATCGCGCCAGGGCAGGGCAGCAACCTGCAGACGGCACGGCGCCGAGCCGAAGAGCCGTCGGACTCTTTCAGCAAGGTGGTTGTGCGTCGTTGGCCGTGTCAACATCGGAGAAGCTAGCCCCAGCCTCCAGAATCGTTTGCCGTCTTATGAATCTTACGGCTAATTGTGGCCAATAAAAGTAAAAACTTCGGTCACGCCAGCTAATTCCCGTCAACAAGGCGTCGATTTCACAGGATAGTTTGTCGGCGGGTCGCTCCGCGCAAGCAAATATCGTCATCGGCGCTGGCTTGATTGGCAAAAAGCGGCTTGCCTCGAATCAGCCGGCGTGATCGTCGGCGATCGGCTTCTGATAGGTGAAGCCCATGTCCCAGGGAAAATAGATCCAGGTGTCCTGGCTGACCTCGGTGACGAAAGTATCGACCAGCGGCCGGCCCTTGGGCTTGGCGTAGACGGTCGCGAAATGGGCCTTGGGCATCATTGCGCGCACGATGCCGGCGGTCTTGCCGGTGTCGGTCAGGTCGTCAATGATCAGCACGCCGGCGCCATCGTCGGCCAGCAAGGCAGGCGTGATCTCCTTCAGCACCTGCAATTGTCCCTGGCTGGTGTAGTCGTGATAGGAGGCGACACAGACCGTCTCGATGACGCGGATGCCGAGTTCGCGCGAGATGATAGCCGCCGGGACCAGGCCACCGCGCGTGATGCAGACGATAGCCTTCCATTGACCCTTGCTTGCGCCGGCAAGCCGCCAGGCAAGTGCGCGGGCGTCGCGATGGAACTGGTCCCAGGAGACCGGGAAAGCTTTTTCGGGAAGGGACATGTCTCGCGCACTCCGCGGCACGCGACGGCCGCGTGCAAGAAAACAGGGGAATGCGCGCGGAATTAACTGGAAACCCCACGGCTTGGCAAGGGTCGCTGATAGCGATCGCTGTGGACTTACCGCGACAGGAAGGCTGCTACCTGTGCCGTGCGCAGCACCGTGCGCGTCACCCCGCCGAACAGAAGCTGGCGCAGCCAGGAGTGGCTATAGGCGCCAAGTACCAGCAGATCGGCGCCGGTCTCGGCGATCCTGTTCTGGATCATGTCGTCGACCGAGGTGCCGCCCGATTTCTGCACCGAGACGCTGACGGTGGCGCCGTGGCGCGACAGCGCGGAGGCGATTTCGGCGCCCGCGGCCTCCGGGCTTTCGTCGAGCGTATCGGGTGGGTCGATGACCAGTATGTCGGTTTTCTCGGCCTCGATGATGAAGGGCAGGGCATCGAAGGCGGCGCGGGCGGCCTCCTTGCTGCCGTTCCAGGCGAGCAGAACGCGTTTGAAGGTGGTGACGAGAGGGCCGGCATGCGGCACCACCAGCACCGGCCGGCCGGCATCGTAGACCAGCGTATCAACGTCGGCGCCAGGATCGCCGTCGGTCTCGCGTTGGGCGGCGATGATGAGATCGGCGGCGCGCACGTTTGAAATGCCGGTCAGCGCGCTGTCGCCGGAGAAGCTCTCCAGGCTGCGCCATTCGAAGGAGAGGCCGGAATCCTCGATGCGCCTCAGGAAGAAAGCCTGGAGTTTTTCGGCCCGCTCCCGGTTCATGTCGGCGGAAACCTGCAGGAACTCCGTATCGGGAAAACCCGTCGCCGAAGTGTAGGGCACCGGGAGCGCCTCGGCATGGATGCCGATCAGATGGCTTTCGAAGCGGCTGGCAAGCGGAATGGCGCAGTCGAGCACCCGCTCGGCGTCCTGCTCGTTCTGCAGAATGGCAACGATGGTCTTGAAACGCATGATGGTCCCTCAATCTTGCGAGTGATGGGTCGCGGCAGGGAAACGTTACAGCGTCGGCCTTGGTTCCGGTTTGCGCCGGATCAGCTCGCCTTGCTGGCGAAGCCGGCCACCATGGCCTCGACATCGGCGCGCGCGGCTTCAAACGCATCCGCGCTGCGGGCACGAACCACCAGTTCGGTCCAGAACTTGCCATCGCCATATTTAGGGTAGGAGCCGATGATCGTATCCGGATTCGCTTTCTGGATCTCACCCAACGGCCCGCCGACAAGACCCTCGCCGAACGGACAGTGCACCGTGGCCGACAGCATTTTCGTGCCGGTCTTCAGCGTCGGGACGACATTGTCGAGCATGGCCTGGAAGATCGACGGCACGCCGGCCATGACATGGACGTTGCCAATGCGGAAGCCGGGGGCCACGGACACCGGGTTGTCGATGTGGTCGGCGCCGCGCGGCATTCGCGCCATGCGCTTGCGAGCCTCCGTGTATTCGATGCCGCGTGCGGCATAGCTCGCCTCCAGCAGGGCATGGGCCTTGGCATCGTATTCACAGGGCACGCCGAATGCCTTGGCGATCGAATCGGCCGTGATGTCGTCATGCGTCGGGCCGATGCCGCCGGTGGTGAACACATAGGTATAGCGTGTGCGCACGGCATTCACCGCCGCGACGATCTCGTCTTCCTCGTCGGGAACAATGCGCACCTCCTTCAGGTCGATGCCGACCGCCGTCATGATATCGGCAAGGTGGCCGATGTTCTTGTCCTTGGTGCGGCCGGACAGAATCTCATCGCCGATGACAAGCATGGCGGCAGTGACGATTTCAGGCATGGAAGGCTCCGGCAGACGGGCCGTCTGAATAGCGCGGCCGACGGGCGGCGGCAATGCCCGCCAAATGGCGAACGTTCCCGACTACATGTCGCCGGCGGCGGGGGGCTGGGGCTGCGGCCGGCGCATTTCCATGCGACTTCGACCGATGTTGTCGCGGTCGAACAGGATTTCGGCGGCGTCGAGCAGCGTTACGGCGAGATTGTTATGCCGGCCGGCATCCTGTTCGGCAGCGCCGACCGCGTCATCGGCATGGCCATCCACGGCGAACCGATGCGCCACAGGATCGGCGGGCTCGATTTCGAGGCGGTCGACGGCCTTGGCCACATGCCGCAATTCGCCGCGCCTGAACAAGTCGTCGCCTTCATCGAGCGCATCGCGGCGCGCGCTTTTGTCGCCCCGGCATCACCGCCACTTCACGAGAATTTCAGGGAACCGTTCGGCTGACTATTGTGTTTTCACCCTGTCGCACCCAAGACGACCAAAGTAGATACGGAGTAACTAATATGTATGTAAAACTTCTAGCCGCATCCGCTCTGACGATTGGTCTCGCCACATCGGCCATGGCTCAGTCGTCAGAACCGACATATACCAACCACAGCTGGTGGCTGTTCGGCAACAATGACGAGACAACTGTCGATCCAAGCACCACAGGAAGCATCAACGCCTACGGCTCGGGGCTGAGCACCCAAGGCCATACTGGAGGTATCGGCCCATGTGCTCACAACACGCCTGGTCCCGACGCCAATTCCGGGCAGAACGTCAACGATCGGTACTGCGGCAAGTAATTCGGCCACAGCGCGCCGGCTGGCCGCGGATGGTTTTCATACTATCCGCGGCCATAGTTCTGCTGGATCAATCCGAGATTTCAGTCTGAGGCCGGTCGCGGCCGTCGGCCAGTTCCTCGTGCCATTTGCCCTCGGCGTCCTCATACTGGATACCGTCGGTGGAACCCGCCACTTGTTGCTCGGCCGAAGCGATCTCGGCGGCGCGCAACGCATCCTGATGGGTGGGAAATGTCTCCGAGAAGGTTGAGCCGACCTTGTAGGCCCAGCCACCGTCGTGCTCGACGATCTTGTAAGTAAGCTTCGCCATCAAAACCTCCAGTTAAAGGTCCGCCTGCTCAATGCAACCGGTCGTCGGGCAGCTTATCGTCGGGCACCAGGACTTCCGATTCCCTGGCGGCCTCGATCAGTGCCCGGCGCGCTTCCGCTGTCGAACGATAACCTTCCAGCACTTTGAGGCAAGTGTCGAGAGCATCACGATGACGGGGGCCGCGATTGAGCGGCCACACAGTCATCAGGCACTCCGCCGCCTCCTGGGTCGAGCGGATATGGCGATATTTGCCGACGTGGCCAAGCTCGACCACGACAGGCGTTTCAAAAGGTTTGTTGTCCATCATGGCCGCAACGCAAAGCAGCCAATTTGGTTGCAAAAATGGCCTTTGGTCTGCGCCCAAAAGTCGCGTCGCCTCCGTAACGCGCACTGGATGATTGGCGTCTCAGTAACCGCAGTTGTTGCGCAGCCAACGTGCATTCGCCCAGCCGGTGCCGCCGCCGATTTCGACCTGGTACCAGTTGCCGCGCCGGTCGAAGATCTCGGTATGGTCGCCGTTGAACAATTGCCCGATCATCCGCGATGACGAGTTCGGCCGTGTGCGCAAGGCCAGAAAGCCGCTGCCGGTCGCCAGATTGTAGCGGCCGGAGAGGCGTGCACCGTACCCTCGCAATATTGCGCGACGGTCGGCGTCGAAACACCGAGCCAAAACCCGACCACAGCCATAAGTGCTGCAGCCGACAAGAGTGCCCTGAACGACATGATTATCTCCCAAGCCGGCCGCGCCCGCCGCAGCCTGACCAGCGTAACAGGTTGCGGCCAGAATTGAAGCGGGTCGTCGGCGAACGGTCCGGGATCACAAGCAGGAGTGCGCCGGGATCGGGAGATGAGCGATCAGCCGGCGGCCTTCATCCAGTGTTGCATCGTCGTCACCGAGCGGGCGAGCTGCGGTGCCGGATGGATTTTTTCGCTGAAGGTGGCGGCCGCACGCCATCCCCAGCGCGGATCGGCGAGGAAGGCGCGTGCCAGCGCCACCATGTCGGCGCGGCCTTCGGCTATAACAGCCTCGGCCTGTCTCGGGTCGTCGATCAGGCCTACCGCACGGGTCGGAATGCCGGCGCCCTTGCGTACGGCTTCAGCCAGATGCACCTGATAGCCCGGCCCGGTGGGCAATTTCTGCAACGGCGAATTGCCGCCGCTCGAGCAGCAGAGGTAGGCGATGCCTTCGGCCTTCAGCACTTTCGCCACCTCGATCGCGTCCTCGACGTCAAAGCCGCCATCGACCCAGTCCTTCACCGACAGCCGTGCGCCGAGCATCAGCTTTGGCGCTGCTTTCTTCACCGCCCTGGCGATCTCGACGACAAGACGCATCCGGTTTTCCAGCGAGCCGCCCCAGCGATCCGTGCGCTGGTTGGACAGCGGCGACAGGAACTGGAAGATCAGGTAGCCGTGCGCCGCGTGCAGTTCGATGAAGTCGAAGCCGGCGCGTTCGGCCCGCCTGGCGGCTTCCGCGAACCGCCCGATGAGCTGCAGGATTTCCTCGTCCTCCAGGGCGTGCGGCACGTTCCAGCCGGTGTCGTAGGCGATGGCCGAGGCCGAGACGGTCTGCCAGGGATCCTCATTTGGCTGCAATGGGCCGCCACCTTCCCAAGGCTTGCGGTTCGAGGCCTTGCGGCCGGCGTGCGCCAGCTGCGTGCCGAACTTGGTGCCGGGTGCGGCCACGCGCCGGGCCGCGTCCAGCGCGCGGCGCGCGGCGGCCTCATTGTCTTCGGAATAGAGGCCGAGGCAGCCATGGCTGATGCGTCCGCGCCGCTCGACATCGGTCATCTCCACCGTGACCATGCCGGCGCCGGACATGGCCAGATTCATCCAGTGGTAAAGATGCCAATCGCTGGCCGAGCCGTCCTCGGCGGAATACTGGCACATCGGCGCCACGGCGATGCGGTTGGGCAAGGTGAGCCCATCGAGTGTGATCGGCTGGAAAAGCGATGTCGTCATGAACAAACTCCGGGAGGGGAATGCGCTATTTAGGCAATGGCACCCTTCCATACCACACACGAGACAGTGAAGGGTGCTGGACCAATCGCTGGCCCGATTGCGCCTGTACCGGTTCGCGGCTACGCCTGCCTCCGCCAGCAAGCATCGAGGTGTCAGATGGAAGACCGCATTCGTATCCGCTCGGAAGAGATTCTTTCCAACGACTGGGCAGTCCTGAAGAAGACCGTGCTCGACTACCGCCGGCGTGACGGCCAATGGGAGACGCAGATTCGCCAGACTTATGATCGCGGCGACGGCGCGGTGATCCTGCCCTATGACCCCCGGCGTTCGACCGTGCTTCTGGTGCGTCAGTTCCGCTATCCCGCCTATGTCACCGGCCACCGCGAACCGCTGATCGAGGCCTGTGCCGGGCTGCTGGACGAAAACGATCCGGAGACCGCCATCCGCAAGGAAGCCGAGGAAGAACTGGGTTACCGGTTGAACAAGATCGAGCGGCTGTTTTCGCCTTACATGAGTCCCGGCAGCGTGACCGAGCGGCTCTGGTTCTTCATCGCGCGCTATTCGCCCGCCGACCGCATCTCGGCCGGTGGCGGCGCACCCGACGAAGGCGAGGACATCGAGGTCCTGGAAATGCCGCTCGACGAAGCGCTGGCCGGCATCGCCGATGGCCGCATCATCGATGCCAAGACCATCATCCTGATCCAGCATCTGAAGCTGAACCCGATGGCGGCTTGATCAGAGGCCGAGGGATTCCAATTCAGCCCGCATGATCCAACAGGCGGGTGGTTGCTGCGTCATGATGATGTTCGGAATTAACGCGATCGATGCCTTCGACGGTGATGGCGAACGTCCCGTTTTCTGTTCTGGCTATCCAGCCCTTCGCTTTTAGATACCAGAGGTGAAACTCGAGGTGCTCACGCGGACAGCCTGACATTCGTTCGAGCTCATCGTCGCCAATGCCAGGATTGTTGACGTCCTGTCGGCGTTTTACATAAAGCAGTGAGAGCACTTTGGCTTGAAAGACCGAATCGCGATCGAGGTTGTTGCTGTTGCTCGCCTGATCGGTCAGCTCGGCCCGGAGGTTCAAATGGGCCTTGTACTGAATATCGTATTGCGCACGCTTGACCGGATCCTTGAGCGTGTTGTGAGCCTCCAGGATATCGCTGAAGCGTGACTCGTTGCCGGTGACCTGGTTGTCGGGGTGGTAGCGCATGGCAAAGTGACGAAAAATGCGCTCTATCGTTTCCGAATTGGCATTCGGACTGATTTCCAGCATCTCATAGAAGTCAACGAACATACCTGGTTCCCCATGCCATGCATTTTCGGCTGTCTCTGCCGCACTGTCAGTGACAACCTTGGCGATGACTATAGAGTATATATTTCATGATTTAATAATATGACGAGCGTACAAAGGACAGGCACAGGATTTAAGCGAAAAAATCGGACCTTTGCGTCCTGAGCCGCAGACTTTAGTCTGGGAGCATTTCGCTCGTCGGAGGCGGCTTGCATGACTGATAAACCTTCTGACCCTCCGGTAGAGCGTCGAACGCACCTGCGTGAGGTGGTTTTGAAGGACGCGTTCATAATCACGCAGGACGGCGAAATAGGCTGCGCCGTCAGAAATCAGCATGAGCACGGCGCCGAGTTGCGTGTCGCCGCGGGGGCAAAAGTGCCAGATAACTTCCGGCTGCGCGTACCGTTGGACGGCGCGACCTATCGAGCGGAAGTGCGGTGGAGAAAAGGCGAGCGGCTAGGCATCCAGATCCACGGCAATTTCTCGCTGAAGATCAGATGATAAGGGGAGGCCGCCCTGATATTCAGGGGCACGCCCAGGCGCCGCGTTGGGGTGGGTTTCGTGGTCCCAGCATCCCGGCCCGCTCTCTTTGATCGTGACCTTATCGCCAATCGCTTGCCTATATATTAGAGCAAGCGCATATTCTTCGGGGAGCAATGGGCGGGGGAGCTAAGAATGTGCAGCACCTGTGATGGTACAGGGGTCGGCCGGAGGGAGTTCCTCAAAGTCGGCGCGGGACTCGTTGCGTTTGGCCTTGGTGGGGCCACGTGGTCGGCGCGCGCGGCCCAAGGCGCGGCGACCCCATTGAGCCTCGATGAAGCGCTCGCTGCGCTAAAATCCGGCAACGAAAGCTACGTCAGTCACCCGGAACTCTGCTCGATCGATCTGGCCGCGCAGCGGAACGCTGTCGCCGCACACCAGGCGCCCTGGGCCACCATCATCAGTTGCGCCGACAGTCGCGTTCCTCCGGAGCTGATCTTCGGCGGTCACGGCGTTGGAGAACTGTTCGTCGCCCGCAATGCCGGCAACCTCGTCGACACTGCGACGCTCGGTACGGTTGAATACGGGGCAGCGGTGCTCGGCTCACCCTTGATCGTCGTTCTTGCGCACACAAACTGCGGCGCCGTCAAGGCGGCGTGCGACGTGGTCACCAAGAACGCGACCTATCCTGGCGCGATCGGCCCGATGGTCGAACCGATCCTGCCCGCGGCGATAGCAATGCGGAGCGAAGCGGGTGATTTCGTCGACAACACCGCCAAGGAGAGCGCGCGGAGGACCGCGAGGCGCCTAGCCGCCTCGAGCAAGGTGCTGGCCGGCCTCATCAAGGCGGGGAAGCTGAAGATAGTCGCGGCAATTTATGACTTGCAAACGGGTGCGGTGACTTACATCGAATGACACACCCGTCATCGAGATCGAAGGCTCTGGGGCCTCGATGCGTCGGCGTCTGGCTTGGCTTGCCTTCCGGGGGGCGGTGACGGCCACCTATCTCGGCTACAAGGGGCGCGGCAGGCGTTAGGCAGGGCGCAAGGACGCGCCGGGATAGTGATGGCGGTCATCAACTGACGCCTTGCCATTGCCAATCGGAATGAGCGGCATGCGCGAAGCTTTCATCGCAATGGTAATCTTCCTATGCCTGACGGTAGCCGCGCTCGCCAGCACGGCGATATGGCCAAAATTGCCGGCCAAACATCGTGACGACGACACGAACACCGTGGTTCGGCACGCCGCGAATCTGTTCGGGGTCATGACCTCGCTGATGCTCGGCCTGATGATCAACTCGGCCAGGAACACCTTCGAATCGATCGACCGCAACGTGCACGCCTATGCGACCGAATTGATCCTTCTCGACAGGACCTTGCGCCAATATGGCCCGCAAACCGACACGGTACGCCAGCCGCTGGTCGTCTATGTGCAGCGGGTGGCGGGTGATTCTTCGCCCACCAGCGAGACGCTGGTCGCCGCCAACCGGCTCTCTGAGCAGTTGCTGGCGGAAATCGGCACCCGGCTGAGTGCGCTGGCGCCGACCGACGATGCGCATGGCTTCATTGTGCAGGACGCCCGCCAGCATTTGCAGAAAGTGCTGGAGTTGCGCTGGGTGCTGATCGAGCAGTCGGAGGGCACGATCCCGGTGCCTCTGATCACGCTCCTGGTCACCTGGCTGGTGCTGATCTTCGCCAGCTTCGGCTTCAGGGCGCCACGCAATACGATCACCATTTCGACCTACGCGGCATCGGCGGCTTTGGTTGCCGGGGCGATCTACCTGATCTTCGACATGGACGTGGCTTTCTCCGGCCCGATCCAGATTTCAATGGCCCCGATGGAGAGGGCGCTGTTCGAGTTACAGCAGTGATCCGCAGCCGGTGACCACGCCGGTTATATGACGTTGCGGCGGTTCAACACAGAAAAATCAACCAAACTTGAAGCCTTTTGCTGGTGCGGTCGACGGGATTCGAACCCGTACGATCAGAGATCGAGGGATTTTTTTAAGTCTCTTTGGCGCACTGGTGTGGGCGACGGGACTTGAACCCGTAAGTGTTTGAAGCACCGGCAGATTTTAAGTCTGCTGCGTATACCAGTTCCGCCACGCCCACCTCCCACATAGTGGGAAATCCCGTAGTTCTCCCACATGGTCGAGCTTAGGATTTGCCGTTGACTACCACGAGCTTAGGAGCAGCGCCACCTTGTAGGACAGCGAGGTTGTCCAGCAGATGGTTTGTTCTGCGGTGCCCGAACGCGCAACCCAGAGGAGGTCGCGTAACGATACTGGCGCGATCACGGAATTATCCGCGCCGCGGGCGTGGGTAAATATCTGGGCGGCGGACTTGATCCGCCATGGCCGGCGCCTCTCAGGCCCGGCC
>NZ_VFUR01000040.1:0-15912 GCF_006441095.1 Mesorhizobium sp. B2-5-4
TCCTCCACAGACTGAAGGAACCCGACATGACGCGATATTGCACTACTTCAAATATGTGCAGGGACCGGACGGTTACGCACAACCGATTAGGACGGCAAGATAAAAGGGCGCACATTGTGCGGCGATCGGTTGGCTGTTTCTGCTCGCGTTTTCGCCATTTCTCACACATTGCTCGCCTTCGCTGCAATGTGCGACTTTATAATAAATTATTGATCTGGTGTGAGAATCTCCAAGGTGCGGAGCACATCCGCTGGCCCATACCGGGTTTGCCCCTTATCCTTCAAACGACTGCACTGTGGCCGCTTGCGGAAGGTCAGTTATCAGGGATCGCAGGTGGAAAGCAGCCGTTCCGCTGTTGCGGATCGGCGGTGCCGCGGCGACTCTGGCCCGTGAATGGCGGTCTAGGCGCACAAGGCCACGCCCGGTGCGAGACCGTAGGCATTTCGCATTCGTAGCAGCGCCACCGGTCAATGACCGAACCGGACCGAGGAGTCTGGGAGTGCATGGCCCTGATTGATCGTGATGGCACGACAAGCCTTTACCGCCCCGCGGGCGGTCGGCCAGACCACCGTGGCGGGATTGGTTTGGTCGCTTCCGAAGGCGCCTGCAGTCAACCAGATGATTACGCCTTCATGTTCGTACGGGCCAAGCTCTACGTCTCTGTACGAAGGCAATGATGGCCATTTTGTCAAAACATGGCGCCTTTGCGCAAAGTGGATAGCGGGGCAGTTGTATTAGGCATAGCTTATGAAGAAATTGCGCGAAATCAATTGGCGCAACATTGCCGACTCACGGCTGGCGGGGCCTATGAATAGACAAGACGTATTCTGGAAAAATGTGCTCGGCGTATCCAGCACCCTCGCCCAGGCTGCGATGAGGTGCGGCGCTAAGGCTTTGCTAGGCGTTGCCGTGACTGCGGTCGCCAACCTGGTGATAGTTCCGAGCGTCCAGGCGGCGGAAGGCGGCGCGAGCTTCTATCTCCTCGGTTCGCGCGGTCCCATGGCGGGTTTCACCCCGCCGCCAGGCGTCTATTTCCAGAACGATTTCTACATCTATTCCGGAAACGCGACGGCCGATCTGGATCTCGGTGGAAAGCTCGTGGCCAATGTCCATGCGAGGGCCCTTATCAACCTCTCGACCGCCCTTTGGGTTTCTCCCTGGCAGGTCATGGGCGGCAATCTGGCGTTCACGGCGACAGTGCCGATCGGCGGACCGGATATAACGGGCAGAATTATCCCGAGTCCATTTTCGACTTCCGACAGCATTACTACCTTGGGCGATCCGGTGCTTGGAACTTTCGTCGGCTGGCACAGCGGAGACCTTCACTGGCAGACCGGAGTGAGCGTGAACGTGCCACTTGGCGATTACCATGAAGGAAACATCGCCAATCTGTCGTTCAACCACTGGGCCGCGGATATATACGCATCTGGTACGTGGCTGAATTCCGCTACAGGCCTTGAACTCTCCGCGGCGGCCGGAATCACTTTCAACGGCGAGGATACGGCGACCCATTACAAGAACGGCACGGACTTCCACTTCGAGGGGACGATCGACCAGCACTTCAGCAAGGCGTTCGACGTGGGTTTGGTTGGCTATTATTACAACCAACTGACCGACGATACCGGCTCCGGAGTCCCCCCGGTGCTTGGCGGGTTTCAAGGCGAAGTGGCGGCGATCGGAGCCACCGCGGGCTATAACTTTCAGGTTGGCAAGCTGCCGGTCTCGACTCGGATCAAATATTACCACGAGTTCGATGCCAAAAATCGTCTGGAAGGCGACTCAGTCTTCCTAACGGTTGCCATGCCGCTTTGGGTGGCTGGGCACTGATCAGAAGAAAGGCGGGTACGTTCAGTCGGTCTAAGCCAAGGCCAGGCTAGCGCCGACAAATCAAGGGAGGGCGAAAAAGGTGAACAACGATCAGGACTTGCCGGAAGCCGGTATCGGCACCAAAATTACGCGGCGCGACGCATTGATGGCCGGCACGGCGGCTGCCGTTTCGCGGTTTGCCGCACCGGTCGGCCTTTCGGGCGCGCTCGCTGGCCTTGCCGGCGTCGAGCAAGCGGCGGCCCAACCGGCACGCCCCAACATCGTCTACATCATCTCCGACGACCAGGGGTGGAAGGACGTCGGCTTCCACGGCTCGGACATCAAGACGCCCAATATCGACAAGCTCGCCGCCGAAGGCGCGCGGCTGGAGCAATTCTATGCCCAGCCGATGTGCACACCCACCCGCGCGGCGCTGATGACGGGGCGCTATCCGTTGCGCTACGGGCTGCAGATGGGCGTTATTCCGTCGGGCGGCAGTTACGGCCTTGCCACCGACGAGTATCTCCTGCCCCAGATGCTCAAGGACGCAGGATACAAGACCGCGATGGTGGGCAAGTGGCATCTTGGTCACGCAAAGACTGAATACTGGCCGCGTCAGCGAGGCTTTGATTCGTTCTATGGCGCCCTGGTTGGCGAGATCGACCATTTTGAGCACGCTTCCCATGGCGTGAAGGACTGGTATCGCAACAACAAGCCGCTGAAGGAGCATGGCTTCGACAACACTCTGTTCGGCAAGGAAGCGGCCAACGTCATCGACAAACATGACGGGAAAGCGCCGTTGTTTCTCTATCTGGCATTCACTGCGCCGCATTCACCGTTTCAGGCGCCCGACGAATATGTCAAGAAATACGCTCACGTGGCTGATGAGCAGCGCCGGCTTTACTCGGCCATGGTTTCCGTCATGGACGACGAAATCGGACGTGTCGTTGCCGCGCTCGAGAAGAAGAAGATGCGTGACGATACAATCGTCATCTTCCAGAGCGACAATGGCGGCGTGCGGGACGCGATGTTTGCGGGCGAATCGAAGGTCGGAAACAGCCTTCCGGCTGACAATGGGCCGTACCGCAGCGGCAAAGGCACGCTTTATGAGGGCGGCACCCGTGTCTGCGCCCTGGCGAATTGGCCGGGCAAGGTGAAGGCGGGCGACGTGAACGGCATGATACATGTCTCGGACATCTATCCGACTCTCGCCGGGCTTGCCGGAGCGAAGCCAACCAAGAACAAGCCCCTCGACGGCATGGATGTCTGGGGGACGATCAGCGAAGGCAAACCCTCGCCCCGCAGCGAAATGGTCTACAATGTCGACCCGACAGGCGGAGCAATCCGTGAGGGCGATGTGAAGCTTGTATGGTCGGCCGGCGTGTTGGAGCGCGTCGAACTGTTCGACCTCGCCGCCGACAAGTCCGAAACTACCAACCTGGCCGATAAGAAGCCGGACAGTGTCAAGGAAATGAAGGCGAAGATCGTGGAAATCGCCAAGCAAATGGCACCGCCGCTGCTGATCGGGGAGGCGATCAAGCTGACCTTCGGTGCACCGCCAATTGCTGCGGATCCATCGTCGATGTTCAATCAACTCGGAGACTAGTCCCGCTCGGTTCAAAGTTCGTGTTCTATGGAACTATAGTCATGAGTGATGCAGGCATGGCTGTGTCGTCTACGGAGGATTTGGAGCATGTTCGCTCCGTTCCTAGGCACAGCCCGCTATTTCCGAACATGGTGCGAATCCCTGGTGGCGAATTCCTGATGGGATCAGACCACCATTATCCGGAAGAGGCCCCAACTCACCGCGTCGTGGTTGATGGTTTCTGGGCGGATGTGACGACTGTCACGAACAATGATTTTGCGAAGTTCGTCGCGGCGACGGGGTACGTGACGCTGGCTGAGCGTCCCGCCAATGCAGCCGAGTATCCCGACGCGCCGGCGGAGATGCTCGCTCCCGCATCAGCGATATTCGTCCGACCGCCGCCTGGCACCAGCCGAAGCGACCATTACCGGTGGTGGGCGTATGTGAAGGGTGCCAATTGGCGCCATCCGCGTGGGCCTGCGAGTTCTATCAAAGGTCTCAATAACCACCCGGTAGTCCACCTCGCATTTGAGGATGCCGAAGCCTATGCGAACTGGGTGGGAAAGGCGCTCCCGACCGAGGCGGAATGGGAGTTCGCGGCCCGTGGAGGATTGGACGGCACAGAGTTCGTATGGGGCGACGAATTGACCCCCGGCGGCCGGCATATGGCCAACACCTATCAGGGCGACTTCCCATTCCGCAACGATTGCGAGGATGGCTACGAGTGGACCGCTCCAGTCGGCTCGTTTCCTCCAAACGGCTATGGGCTCTACGACATGGCAGGCAACGTCTGGCAGTGGACCACGGACTGGTACCAGGAGCATCGCCGCATCGAAAGCCCATGTTGCACGATGACAGATCCGCGCGGCGGCGAGCGCGACGCGAGCTACGATCCGCTGACGCCTGACATCAGGATTCCGCGCAAGGTCACCAAGGGCGGGTCCTTCCTCTGCGCGCCCATCTACTGCCGGCGTTATCGTCCCGCCGCGCGCATGGCCCAGGCGGTAGACACGTCCACTTGCCACCTCGGCTTCCGTTGTATCGTGCGTCCGGTGTGAGGGACGGGGTGCCAAAGCTCGGCTGGCATAACCCGCAAGAGCAAAGGAGGGTAATGGCACAGTCTAGATGGGCGGGTAGGCAGGCTGTATGGAGTATATCAACTCTGTTCCTCATGCTGACGGGGTGCGGAGCAGGACCAGAAGGCGTTTTGGCGCCAATCCCGGCGAATCTGGTATCGTCGGCGGCATCAGATGTAACGATGCTGGTCGCAACCAGCCGCAAGCCTTCCGGCGACCCAGCGACCCTGTTTACAGGCGAGCGCAGCCCGGCGCTTTCCATGACCGATCTGACCATTTCAATACCGCCGAAGCGGGCGCCCGGCACCGTCGAATGGCCAAAAACGCTGCCACCGAATCCCGACAAGGACTTTGCTGTTGTTGCCGTGAAAAACCTGTCGATTCCCGAGGCTCACAATTGGCTACATTCTCACAATTCGAACGGCCATGTTCTCGTGTTCGTACATGGCTTCAACAACCGTTATGAAGATTCGGTTTTTCGCTTCGCGCAGTTTGTGCATGACTCGCGAGCAAAGGTCGTGCCTATACTTTTCACGTGGCCTTCACGCGCGAGTGTGCTCGGTTACAACTACGACAAGGAAAGCACCAATTTCTCACGGACTGCGTTCGAGCGAACTTTGAAGGCCTTGGCGGACGACCGCAGCGTGACGGACATTACCGTCATGGCTCACTCGATGGGAACATGGCTTGCCATGGAGTCGCTGAGGCAGATGGCATTGGAGGAGGGGCAGGTTTCGCCCAAGATCAGGAACGTCATCCTTGCATCTCCCGACCTCGATGTGGATGTCTTTGGTCGCCAGTGGACCGAACTTGGACCGAAAAAACCGAAATTCACGATCACCGTTTCAAGGGATGATCGGGCGCTTGCGGTCTCGCGTCTGATTGCAGGCAATGTCGATCGGGTTGGGCAGGCTGATCCGTCAAAGGAGCCGTACAAATCGAAGCTGGAGGCAGCCGGAATAACCGTCCTCGATTTGACCGACGTGAAGACCGACGATCGCTTGAACCACAGCAAGTTTGCCGAAAGCCCGGAAATCGTGCAGTTGTTGGGCGCGCAATTGGGTTCCGGTCAAATCCTGACCGACTCGCGAGTAGGCCTTGGGGACAAGCTGGGTCTGATGGTTGCCGGCACGGTCGACACGGTTGGCAACGCCGCGGCAGCGACGGTCAGTGCGCCCATTACGACGGTCGAGGGGAAAGCGGGCAAACCCGCGCCCGACGAACTGGAGACGATCCTGAAGGGCGATGCGACCACCGACTGATCCGTACTGGAGAACCGACGCCCAGGACTTGTCGGCTACCACGGGCGAGGCGCTGAGGGGGAGAATTCGTGGACACGATGGCGGAAACAGACGTTCCTTCGTTGATTTGGGGGTTAGAACAGCTCGCCGAGCGTTTGGTCTCCGGACTGTTCGCGCGGTTTGCCGCTTTGGCCGACGTCCCCGTCGAACTTGAAAACCTGAAGGCTTCGCTTGCGGCTGGGGGAACGCCTCTTCTTGTGCTCTTGTTCGAGATTGTGTTGCTTGTTGCACTCGTCGCGGGGGTGTTCATCCTGCTTGCCCGGCGGTTCAAGAAGAAGAGCGCCCCAAGTAGTGGATGGCGCAGATTCTTCGCGGGCGTGACGGCTACTGTGGTGGCTCTGGTGATCGGTTTCATTGCGGCGCGGCTGCTGGGCGGTTCTGGCATGCCTTTGCAAACTCTTCGGCTTTGGACGGTGGCGACCGTGCTCGGCGTCATCACTGTCGCCGCTTTCAGATCACTATTGATGGCATCGCGGCGAACCGAGTTCGCAGAGCGCTCCGCCCATCTTGTGGCCCTGGTGCGCGACCTCACGCTTGCCGTTGGCTTGGCGATCATCGCCGTTACGCTGCTCGCGACGTTGCGGCTCTGGAGCGTCGGGCCGGCCTTGGACGATCTCCTGCGAACAGGCTCGGCAATCCCAATCTACCTCCTGTTTGCATGGACGGTATGGCGGCACAGACGCACAATGGCAGCCGCAGTCGCCGGTCCACGCCCCAGAGGCCGCTGGCGTACCCATCTCGCCAAAATGTGGCCGGCAATCGTGATCGCGTTCGTGATGATCACCTTTCTCAGCACTCAGGCCGCGCTGACTTTGGGAGCCTCGCTTCGCGGGTCGGCCGTTCTGCTGACGGCGTTGTTGTTTCTCGCGGCGCCGCATCTCGACGCAATGATCGGGAACTGGGCGCAACGCGGATTGGAGTCTCCTGACATCTCGATCTTGGCAGCTTCAGGGCGACAGACCGCCCGCTTCACCGTTGTGGCTGCCTCGATTGCCATGCTGGGAACGCTATGGACGACGCCGCTGGCTGCCGGGTTCGCCATAGATCTGCGAGAGGTCGCCAAGGGCGCATTTGGGGTGGCGTCGATCATGTTGGCGGCGGCGTTTTTGTGGAACGTGGTCGGCACGGGGACGGCTCGCGCCTTGCGCGCGGAGTTGCCCACCGCAGATGCTGACGAGGAGGCCCTGGGTGCGCCGCGTTCGCGGCTGGGCACGCTGGTGCCGCTGGTCAGCGCGGTCGGCAAATCGAGCATTCTGGCCTTGGCGCTGCTCTCGATCCTAGTGTCGATCGGGGTCAATGTCTGGCCACTGATCGCCGGCTTGAGCGTGTTCGGGCTGGCCATCGGCTTCGGCTCGCAGACCCTGGTGAAGGACCTGGTCTCCGGGTTGTTTTTCCTGATCGACGACGCATTCCGCTTCGGCGAATATATCGAAACGTCAGGCGCCAAGGGAACCGTAGAAAAAATCTCGGTCCGGTCGGTTTCCCTGCGCCATCAGCGCGGCGCCTTGGCGACAATCCCCTATGGCTCGATTGGCAAGATTCAGAATTTCAGCCGCGACTGGATGATCGAGAAACTGACCTTTCGCGTTGCATTCAACACCGATGTCGAAAAGGTCCGCAAAATTTTCAAGAAGATCGGCCAGGATATTTCGGCCAACCCGGAACTTGCTGGAGATCTGCTCGAGCCGTTCAAGAGCCAGGGAATTGCCGAGGTTGAGGACGGTACGCTGGTCATCCGGGCCAAATTCAAGGCGAAAGCGGGCAGACACTTCATGATCCGCCGCGCGGCTCTGATGGCCGTGCAGCAGGCATTTCAGGAAAACGGCATTCAGGCCGTCCCAAAGCCACTAACCTCTAATGCCTCAGGATAAGGCGGCGCTTTGCGATGCGCATAGTAAAATTGGCGCGCTTTATATGGGAAGTGCTGACACGCGTCGGATCAGGATTGGCTTTTCAATACGCGTCTTAGGCGCGCCAGTGCAGACGGCCGGGCTGGAGGGCTATGGCGCTTCCGGTTCGCCGCACGCTTGATCAGCACCGCATCATAGTCATCTCGGCGCCGAGGGCCTGCTCGACCACGTTCAGATCGGCGCCGACCATGCCCTCATGCCTCCCGCCGAAATACGCGGCATGGTTGACTGGGCAGTGCGTCCAGGCTGGCGATGAGTTCGGGCGGCAGGCTACCGATCTGCACTTGGTCGCATCGTCAACGTTTTTCGCGCCGATTGATCTGGCGCAATTTAAGAATAAGCTATCCCTAATATAACTGCGCTGCTATCCGCTTTGCGCAAAGGATCAAATTCTTGACCTCGTGGCCTTCATCGCCTTCGCACAGGGATGTGCAGCTTGGCCCGGACCAACTTGGAAGCGCAGCCTCGGGAATGCTGGTGAAAATTGACCAGCTTTCGGCCGGCGGGGCACCGTCACGCATCCGACAAATTCAATCTCATGGCAAGTGGGCGCTTGACTTGGCCAACTTCAATTGCAGCGTACATGCCAATGGCGGACTGGATAGCGACTCAGTGGTCGTATTGGCCGTGGAGCGCGCCTGCGGATCGACAATTTGCCGCATTCCACTTGAGGACGGCATGGTCGTCACAATCCCTGCTGGCTCGATGATAACCGCAACTATCCAGCCCGGTCTTAGCTATGCGGCCTCCGTGATTCCGACCGCCCTCTGGGCTGAAGTTCAGGCGCTTGCCGTGGGAATGTTCGCGGAGCAGGTCGCCGATCATCCCAAGGCCGTCAGGCTCTCATTCAACCAAGCACGAATGGTCCAGAACCAGGTGGAGGCGACTGCGAACAATCTCGCGGCAGCGGCGGGCGATCCAATTCAACTGGAGCAGCCCCCCGATGCATTCCTGGAATATTTGGGGGCACTGGCTGGGGCTCGGGCTATTGCAGACGGTCGTGCACTCACGATCGATCATTCTCCACGTCGATATCTCCGCCAGGCCTGGACGGCTGAGGATTTCATCCGCGCCCACATTCGAGAAGAGCTACCGATCATTCGGTTGTGCAGGGAAGTCGGCGTGAGTCGCCGCCAACTGGAGTACGCATTTCGTGCGACCTTCGCGGCAAGTCCATTGGAATTCATACGCAGTCTCCGCCTAAACGAAGCCAGACGAGAACTGACGACTGCACGTGCCAATGGCCTGAATGTGACGAAGGTTGCGATGGATGTTGGGATTACCCACCTTGGACGTTTCGCGACGAGCTATCGGCAACTGTTCGGTGAATCCCCAAAGGAAACATTCCTTCGTGCGGGAATATCGCGGCCGCGCCAGAAGCCGGCCGACGCAACGGATCGCCGGCCTGCGCCAATCGAATAGTGCTGTGCCACCACGGAACCGATAATGGGTTTTATCGGAGTTGCGCAATTCGGATAGCGGCGGTTGCACCCGAAAGGTAGTTTTCTTCCCTCTTGGGAGGATTAACAATGAAAAAAATTGGCCTGAAGGTAACCGGCGCTGCCGGGGTTGCCGCAATAATGTTTGCCGGCCTGCTCGATCCGGTTGCGCCGTTTGCCCCCTTCGTCGGCTACGCTCAAGCAAGAGTGGGGCATCCGCTCACGCCTGGCAGCGCTGCCGGGGTCGCCAGACGAACCACACGCCGGGTGATCCGCCGTTCAACTGTCTACGTGACGAAGCTGCCTGCGGCCTGTGCGAAGACCTCGGTCAACGGGATCCTGCTATGGCACTGCGGCGGCGCCTATTATCAGCCATCCGGCGGACGTTATGTCATCGTTTCCGTACATTAGCTGAGATGCGGCACTTGGGGGCGAATGCTGGAGGCCTCTCGTTGGTACCGGAAGCCGCATATCCAGAACTCACTACCCTCGGGCGAAGGTGAGCGCGTCCCCAACTTCCATAGAGATAACGACCGTGTTCTCGACCGTGATGTCCCCAACTGGATTTGGACCGACGAACTCGCCGGTACCCGCGCAGCACGCGCTGGCTCCTGGTTCCAACAAGCCCCATCTCCCGAGCCCCCCTGAGGTGCGTCGGAGCCGGCGTATCGGCCATTCTCTTGAACCGTTGTTGCGCCACCGTGGCTGCCTTAGCCGCCAGCGTCCAGACTGACTGACAACCTCGATGCCCAAAGCCAGGAGCAGTAAATGATACTAAGATTTGAAATACGCGCGCTTGCCGTGTCGGTAATTCTGGGGCTTCCTTTCACAAATTTCGTCGGTGCCGCAACGATGAGCTTTGGCGATGCGGTTGGCCTCTGGGCGCAAGCATGCGGCGCTGAAGTGCCAAACGTGTGCAAGGGCATTAGGCCCGGCAGCGGACAACTGGTCCCCTGTATCTCAGCCAAGGCATCGCCGGTTTGCCAAGCTGCGACAACTACGTTTTTGGCCAACATGAATGCTCGTCTGACTGCGCAGGCAGACGCGCCGAAATCATGTGCCGCCGACGTCAAACGCTACTGTTCGACGCAGAAGAAGGGCCAGGCCAGGGTCCTGAGATGCCTGACGACGGGTGAGAATTTTCGCAGACTGATGAATTCATGCAAACAAGCGATGACTGATGCGGGCTGGCTGGACGTTGTTTCTAAAAAGTCGAATTAGGCAACAGTCGGTCAAAGCGCGTAAACATCCGAGGGACAACATGAACATGAGATATTTGGGATACGTCGCTGTATGCCTGACGGCGTCGGTGCTTGGCGGCGGAACGGGGCACACTCAAAATCAGATTACTTATGGCCAAGCCGTTCAGGGTCTCGTGCAATCTGGTAAGGCTGCTGGCAAAGTGGGCATCGACACTGCAGCGATTCGGGCCGACATCCAAACCCGGATCAACGCGAACGCGAGTGGACCCGAACCGATGATGGCTGCGTTCG
This sequence comes from Mesorhizobium sp. B2-5-4, assembly GCF_006441095.1. NCBI lineage: Bacteria > Pseudomonadati > Pseudomonadota > Alphaproteobacteria > Hyphomicrobiales > Phyllobacteriaceae > Mesorhizobium > Mesorhizobium sp. B2-5-4. The sequence goes on from NZ_VFUR01000040.1 coordinate 10,611, forward strand.
CCAAACTTCCACACTTCATCGTGCAAATCCAATTCGACCTGAATTCCGATGTCATTCGGCCCGAGTCCTGGGTCACGATGGGGCGAATTGCCGACGCGCTCCACAATCCACTCCTGTTGGGCAATCGGTTCGTCATCGCTGGCAACACCGACAATACGGGTTCGCGGCAAAGCAATCTGGACCTTAGCCAGAGACGGGCAGACGCCGTCGCCGAGATGCTTGTAACTGTCTTCCACGTTGACCAAGCGAGGCTGCTTCCCCTGGGATTAGGTGAAGAAAATCCCTTCGATCCCAATAACCCCGCGGACGGTGTGAATCGCCGCGTCGAGTTGTTCAACATCGGACCAAAGTGAAAGACGACCGGTTGCCGTCGGAACGGGGAGAAATGCTTCAACAGGAGCCTTGCTGCTGCGCGATACGGCAAAGTCTTTCCAATGGTTGATTTAATGCATGGTCTCATATCCAAGCGGATGTAGAACACAAGGCACGGGTCGCTAACCGCTGGGCTGCCCGCCGAAGCAACACCGAGCAGAGGATACTGGCAGTCCGAAAAAAAAACAGCAACCTGTGACGTAGCCGCTCCTTCTCTGGAGGTGCCTCCTCGACACCCTAGGCGAGAAACTCGCGCGTCCTCCGGAACGTCAGATTCGACGCGTTGTCGAATCCGGATAAGCTGTTCGCGAATGCCGGAATCGGCAAACGCGGCCGACATTTGGCACACTCGATTGTTTCCCAAGTAACATCGACAGCTACACCTAGCCCGCTTGCCTGATGTTCGGGATGTTTCTCCCTCTTGGTGCAAGGACTGGGCCAGCGTCCCGAATGTCTGCTTTCAAGCAGCCGCAAAGCAGACCTCGAGGTCCGGTTGGAGGCGCAAACCCGCCGCTCGCTCGCTACGGCGCTGTTTAGGGCGCGCTCGCGAGCGGCTACGCGGGCTTATTCTGAATGACTGCTTTTCGCTTTGCGAACGATTGTTTCCGGCTCCGTCCCTTCGAAATGAGAACATTGGTCAATACCGGAATCCAGGTATTGACCGCAGGCGAGCCCCATAGCTTGCGAGGGCGGCTTCTGATCGCGCTGGTACGTCGTGCGCCTCCAAGTCGGGGCGCATAAATCGCTGGTCCCGACGGCTCAATTCAGAAGCCGGTCCGCTCGTGGAGAGAGGCTCAGCTACGCATGTGATCGGCCTCAGAAAAAACGCCCGCATCAGGACGATCTCACCGCGCCATTCGGTGGTGACAACCTGTAGCAGATGGTCTGTTCCGAGGCGGTCATTGCGTGGGCCTTACTTCTGGAAACTCTGTGGCATCAATGTCCGCATCCTCAAGCTACGAGACCGGCAGACCTCCGAGAGCTGGCGACGAGCATGCCGCACGACTATGCCATCCGAGCCAACTGTGGCACCTTTCGCTCCACCATCGTGGCAGATGGCTAAGCCTGATTATTCTATTGTGGCGCCGAACTACTCAGCCCAACGATCAGCCCTCGCGAAGTCCAGTGGGCTTGGTCACAAGACCGTGGTCGCGCCTGCAAAGAAATCAGCACGTCCGGAAGGCGATTTCGTTTACCCAGGGGCGAGGCCGTTTGATGGCCGCTGCGATTGTCTGCTTCAAGGCGATTAAGAATCTAGTCTCGCCGTCCAACATCAGGCGCGAAGCCGCCGCTCGCCCCTCTTCAGCGCCCTTTGATAGCGCGCTAGCGAGCGGCCTCCGCCTAGATCATTCCTATGGAAACTGACTGGGGATAATCACTCGGCTTGGCCTACTCCAAGTGACTTACTCCTAGCATCTGGGCAGGTTCATAAAGAGTGACCACCGTGGGGTTCTGCCGACCGCGTTCGCGGCTGCTCAGATACAACTGACGGAATCCAGAACGTGCCTCTACGTCTTCCTGAGGCAGGCCTTTCTCGCCGAACACGCGCGAAGTAGCTGACGCGTTTCAACGCGTCGGACAATCGAGGTTTACTCTATTCGTCAGGTTCAGACTTCGATCTCTGCGCATCAGTTGAGGGCCGTTTCAGCAATTCAGCGACATCCACGCCCAGCACTTCAGCCAGTCGGTCAACAACATCGATGCTCGCGTTGTACACGTTGCGTTCCAATGCACTGATATAGGTGCGATCGATCCCAGCCCGGTGCGCAAGCTCTTCCTGAGACAGGCCTCTAGCCCGCCGCAAGGCTCTTAGGTTTTGCGCAAACGCTTCCCGGATTTCCATGCCTCCGAGAACAGTGCCTTGCAGAGTATTTCACCACGGAGTATTCTCTACAAATCACATTCGGCGAACTGGGTTCCGCTCTGGGTTTGGACCGACTTAGCGGGAAACTTGTTCCACGGAAGGAGACCAGGACGTGGCAGCGAAAAAGCCGAGTGCTCTCGTCGCAAGCCGTAACGAGACGGAATTGCAAACGGCAGCCCTACGCGATCCCGCACTTCTGCTAGTGAGCGATTGGCGAATGGCTCGGTACGTCTCCACGCTGCTATGCCGCGTGCAGCAGCGATTGGAGAGCCAAATCATGGTCAATCCCGGAATTCAGGGATTGACCGCAGATTCACCAACGCGAGCTAGCGACGGAGCCGCGCATACTCTCGGTGGTCCACGGGAGTATGCCGTTGCGCGCGAGGCTGAGGTCTTTGCGATGACCGAAGCTCTAAAACTTCAAGATTCGATCCCTGAGGTCGCGGCTACTTCGCTCATCGGCGTCATCGCCAAGTTAGAAATGATCGTCGGAGCCGATCGAGATATTGGTGACCCTACCGACTTCCCGTGGCCGCACATATCTTCCGTACTGCGTGACTTAAAGGCGATCGCGGGAGGTTTGCCGGTTGGTCGCCGGAGCCGAGCAACGACGCGGAGCGATGTCGCCAAGCATTGGGAGTCCGCAGTCAAGCTGGTCGCGGCGCTGAAAGCGGAAGGCGAGGCGGAGCAGTGTAGCGATGTAGCCGACCGACACGCCTTCTGAAGTGATGGTGCGCCCGGATGTGACCATCAGGACGTTGCCACTTGGCGCCGGCAGCCCGACCTTAACGATTGAGACGAAACCGCACGGCGCAAGTTATTGCACGCTGTGGCCCTACGACATGAACTTCGTGCTTTCCTTCGCCGTCCGGAGGACTCTGATGGCAGGTCGATCCACTATTGGGAGAGCGACCGCGATGGCAGAGGAAACCAGGGTTGGGCCGCAGGCGTTCGCTCCGGCGAACGACAACAGTGACCTTGCCAGCCCAAGGGAGCGCTCGGAGCTCATGCCTGCGGCCAGGCTGGATCGGGTCGTGCTGGATATTGCCCGGATGATCGGCCGGCAGCTGGCGCGGGAGGCATTCGAGGCGCGGGTGGTGGCCAACGACAATCGGCCGGACCGCCGAAAGGGAGAGGGCGGGGAGCTGGATCGCAAACCCCCTGGGAACAGGAGAGAGGATCTGCCGCCATGACACGTGTCGCACTCTATGCCCGCTATTCTTCCGACAGCCAGAGGGAAGCCTCCATCGAAGACCAGGTGAGGCTGTGCCGCGAACTGGCGGCGCGGGAGGGCTGGAGCGTGGCGGGAACCTATGAGGATGCGGCGATCTCCGGCGCCAGCACGGTGCTGCGGCCGGGCATCCAGCATTTGGTACGCGATGCCCAGCGCAGCCGCTTCGAGGTGGTGCTGGCCGAGGCGCTCGATCGCATCAGCCGCGACCAGGCAGATGTCGCCACTCTCTTCAAGCATCTCAAATTCGCCGGCGTTGCCATCGTCACTTTGGCCGAGGGCGAGATCAGCGAACTGCATGTCGGCCTCAAGGGCACTATGAATGCTCTGTTCCTCAAGGACCTCGCCCTCAAGACCCATCGCGGCCTGCGGGGGAGGGTGGAGAAGGGCAAGGCCGGAGGCGGGCTGTGCTACGGCTACCGGGTGTTGAAGAAACTGGATACCGCCGGCGAACCCATTCGGGGCGACCGCGAGATCGTACCGGAGGAAGCGACCATCGTGCGCCGCATCTTCCGCGAGTTCGCCGCCGGCAAGAGCCCGAAGGCGATCGCCGTCGACCTCAACAAGGAGGGCGTTCCTGGTCCACTCGGTCGTCACTGGGGCGATACCAGTGTACGCGGACATGTAATCCGGGGTACCGGCGTCATTAACAACGAGCTCTATACCGGTGTGCTGGTTTGGAACCGCTTGCACTTCGTCAAAGATCCCGCCACCGGCAAGCGCGTCTCTCGGGCAAATCCGCCAATCAAATGGGTCCGCACCGAGGTGCCTCATCTCAGGATCGTCGAGGGCGAATTGTGGCACGCCGTGAAGGAGAGACAGAAATCCATCGCCAGCCAGTTCGAGGTGGTGGCTATCGCCACGCGCAAGGCCCGGGCGAGGAAGCTGCACACCATGAAGCGGCCGGTCTCTCTGCTTTCCGGCTTGCTCACTTGCGGCTGCTGTGGTGGGCGCTACGGGTTGTTCACACGCGAGCGCTATGCCTGTCTCAATCACCAGCGCCGGGGCATCTGCGACAACAACCGTACCATCACCCGCCAGAAGATCGAGCAGCGAGTCCTCGCAGGCCTGAAGGAGAGGCTCGTTTCGGCCGATGCCGTGGCCGAGGCGATCCGAGCCTATGCGCAGGAGACCAACCGCCTCAACCAGGAGCGTCGCGCGCAAGGCGAACAGGACCGCAAGGCGCTCGACAAGATCGAGCGCGCCATCGCCAGCATCATCGACGCGATCGAGGATGGACTTTACCAACCTTCGATGAAAGCGAGAATGGAAGACCTGGAGATCCAGAAGGCGGAGATCACCGCGCGTCTGGCGGTGGCGCCCACTGACGTGCCCGACCTGCATCCCGACGTCGCCACTCTTTATAAGAAGCGGGTCGAGCAGTTCACGCGAGCGCTCGCCGAAAATGAGGACGGGCGTCCAGCCGCCGAGGCGTTGCGCTCTTTGATCGGAGAGATCGTACTCACGCCAGGCGACAAGCGCGGGGAGGTCTATGCCGAGCTACGCGGCGAGTTGTTCGGCATCCTCGAGTTCGCCAAACCTGACCAACATCAAACGTCCGGCGATGTTATGACAAAAGGGGTTGCGGGTCCCCGCAACCAAACTTACCCTGTACGGCCCGCCAGGCTCAAAGCTTGGCGGGCCGTTTTGCATTCGGATAAGCGCCGCCTTGGATTTGAGCCCCTCTTTTTGGGTGCGGCAGAATCGCTTTTTTAATGTAAGTCTTTGCCGACCTTCTGCTGCATCTCACAGCATAACGGTAAGCGGTGTTTTCAGGCCACGGCCTTAAGCTCGGGAGCGGCGACGTAGGCCCACGGCAGGAGATCGTCGATCTG